>CAXTRJ010000113.1:0-8624 GCA_964246585.1 uncultured Sphingomonas sp.
GTCGCGTAGGTCGAGAACTTGTAGCCGCGGCGATACTCGAACTTGTCGACCGCCTTCATCAGGCCGATGTTGCCCTCCTGGATCAGGTCGAGGAACTGCAGGCCGCGGTTGGTGTATTTCTTGGCGATCGAGATGACCAGACGCAGGTTCGCCTCGACCATCTCCTTCTTGGCGATGCGCGCCTCGCGTTCGCCCTTCTGGACCATGTTGACGATGCGGCGGAACTCGCCAAGCGCCATGCCGGTCTGCTGCGCGATTTCGCTGATCTCGGTGCGGATGCGGTCGACTGCGGGCGTTTCCGCCGCGATGAACGCCTGCCATTTCTTATCGGGCTTGACGATCGCGCCCAGCCAGTTCTCGTCGAGCTCGTGCCCGACATAGCGGTCGAGGAAGTCCTTGCGCGGCACCTTGTGGCGCTCCGCCAGGCGCAGCATCTGGCCGCCCAGCGCGGTCAGCCGGCGATTATAGGCGTAGAGCTGATCGACCAGATGTTCGATCTTGGCGTTGTGGAACTGGACGCTCTCGACCTCGGCGGTCAGCTCCTCGCGCAGCTTCTGGTATTTGCGCTCGTCGGCGGTCGAGAACGCGCCGCCCGCCTGCATCGCGTCGAGGCGGTTGTTCTGGACCTTGGAGAACTTCTTGTAAAGCGCGGTGATGCTGGCGAAACGCTCCAGCGCGATCGGCTTCAGCTGCTCCTCCATCTGCGCGAGGCTGAGAGTGTTATCCTCCTCCTCATCGTCCGATGGGCGCGGGGCGCGACGCTCGGTCAGCTCGTCGTCCTCCTCGACGACGGGGGCCTCCTCGGGCTCCTCCTCCGCCTTGAACGCGGCGCCGGCGGTCTTCTCGCTGATCTCGGCGTCGTCGTCCTCGGCGTTCTCGACCTGCTCGGCCGACGGGCCCTTCGACAGCATGGCGTCGAGATCGAGGATCTCGCGCAGTTGCATCGTGCCTTCGTTGAGCGCGTTGGACCAGTCGATGATCGCGTTGAACGTGATCGGCGATTCGCACAGCCCCAGGATCATCGTGTCGCGCCCGGCCTCGATCCGCTTGGCGATGGCGATCTCGCCCTCGCGGCTGAGCAGCTCGACGGCGCCCATCTCGCGCAGGTACATCCGCACCGGATCGTCGGTGCGGTCGATGATCTCCTTTTTCTTTTCGGGCAGCGCGGCGTCGGCGCCGCCGTCCTCGGCCGCCTCGGGCTCGTCGCCGTCGTCGGCGCGCTCCTCGGTCTCGCCGTCCTCGCCGGCTTCCTCGTTCTCGACGATGTTGACGCCCATCTCGTTCAGCTGGGACATGATGTCCTCGAGCTGATCGGACGAGTTCTGGTCCTGCGGCAACGCTTCGTTGAGCTGGTCGTAGGTGATGTAACCGCGCTTCTTGGCGCGGGCGATCATCTTCTTGACGCCCACGTCGTTCAAATCGATCAGCGGCGAGTCGCCGGTCTCGGGAGCCTCGACCGTATCCGCCGCCATGTTCGCCTTCGCCATCAACTATCCTCGGTACCCAGGGCGCGGGCGTCTTCGTTCGCCTGCACCAGATTTGCAAGTCGCGCCTCCAGCGCGGCCCGTTCCCTGACCATCGCCACCTGCCGCGCGAACGCCTCGTCGGTGAAGCGCGCCTGCATCGCCGACGTCGCCTCCGCCAGCGCCGCATCCACTTCCGGCCGCGCGACCATGATCGCGATCGCCTCGTCCAGGTCGGCGCGCGACCGATCGGGATCGGCGTCGTTCCGGGTAAAGGAATACGGCATGGCGTCGGCCCTCAGGAGATCGCTCGCCACGGAGTCGAACCCGCTCCTAGCCAATATGGATAGTAACCCACGGCTATCAAGCTTCCGGTCCTCGAGCGCCAGATCGACCACCGCCTCGAACAGCCGACCGAGCGCGCCGTCGACGAGTTTGAGCGAGCCGAGCACTTCGAGGTGGCGGGCGATCTCGGCCGGATGGCGGATCAGACCGGCGAGAACGGCCTTGGCCAGGACGCGGTCGATGCCGGCGGCGTGAAAGGCGTGGGTGTCGGCGGTGACCGGGCCGGGAGCGGGCTTCCACTCGCCGCGACGGTCGCGGCGACCCGGGGCGAAGGGGGTGAATGGGCGGCGTGGCGGGGGAGCGAAGTGGGCGTCGAAGCGGCGGCGGAACTCGGCCTGGTACTCCTGCCGCACCGATGGGTCGGCGATGGTGGCGGCGAGCTCGGCCAAGCGGTGTTTGAGGCCGGCGCGTTCCTCGGGCGTGGCGAGCGAGGCGGCGGCGACCTCGTTCGACCAGAGGCGGTCGGACAAGGCTTGCGGGTCGGCGAGCAACGCCTCGAACGCGGCCTTGCCCTTGGCGCGGACCAGATCGTCGGGATCCTGACCCTCGGGCAGCGTGACGAACGACAGGCTGCGGCCGGGGGCTAGCATCGGCAGCGCGCGCTGCGCGGCGCGGATCGCGGCTTTCTGCCCCGCCGCGTCGCCGTCGAAGCACAGGACGGGAACGTCGACCATGCGCCACAGCCGCTCCAGTTGCGCCTCGGTCAGGGCGGTGCCGAGCGGGGCGACGACCTCGGCGATGCCGGCCTGGGCAAGCGCGATCACGTCCATATAGCCCTCGACGACGAGGACCCGGCCGGCTTTGCGCGCGGCGGGCGCGGCGCGGTCGAGGTTGTAGAGTGTGCGGCCCTTGTCGAAGAGGGGCGTATCGGGGCTGTTGAGGTATTTCGGCTCGCCTTCACCGATGATGCGCGCGCCAAAGGCGATCGTGCGGCCGCGCGCGTCGCGGATCGGGATGGTCAGGCGGCCGCGGAAACGGTCGTAGGGCTCCTTGCCCTCGACGTCGATCAGCAGGCCGGCCTCGACCAGCATCTTGTCGCCATAGTCCTTCAGCGCGGCCTTCAGCTTGCCGCGCGATTCGGGGGCGAAGCCGAGGCCAAAGGCGCGGGCGGTATCGGGGGTGACGCCGCGGCGGTCGAGCAGCGCGCCGGCGTCGCCGCCGGCGAGGCCGGTTAGCTGGTCGGCGAACCAGGTCGCGGCGTCGGCCATCGCCTCGTGCAGGCCACGCGCGCGCTCCGCCCGCTCGGCGGACTGGCGGTCCTGCGCGGGCATCTCCATGCCGGCGGACTGGGCGAGTTCCTTGACCGCGTCGATGAAGGCGAGACCCTGCTGGTCGGTCATCCACTTGATCGCGTCGCCGTGCGCCGAGCAACCGAAGCAGTGGTAGAAGCCCTTGTCGTCGTTGACGTAGAAGCTCGGCGTCTTCTCGTTGTGGAACGGGCAGCAGCCCTTCGACTCGCGGCCGGCCTTGGTCAGCTTGACCGTTTTCGCGACCAGCGCCGACAGCGAGGTGCGGGCGCGGAGCTCGTCGAGAAATTGGGGGGTGAGGGTCATGGCGCTCAGCTAGATTTCTCGACTTCGCTCGAAACGAACGGGAGGGAGGGTGACGCGTGTCCAACTCCTCCGTTCGTTTCGAGCGAAGTCGAGAAACCTCTCTCCATGGGCGGGCGCGCGAGATACGACACCATTGACCAGTTTCCCGCGATCAGCGCCTCCTTCTTGCCCCTCGACCAGCCGCCGACGATCCGCTCCGCTTCGAGCGCCTCAAGACGCGAGCCGAAATACTCGCTCCAGACGAGTTCGACCGGGCGCCGACGCGAGGTGAAGTCGCAGCAGCCGCCTTGCTGATGCTGGCCGATGCGCCGTTCGAGATGGTCGGTGTGACCGGTGTAATAGCGACCGTCCGAGCAGCGCAGCATGTATGCCCCGAAAGCCATGAAGCTACCCTGCCGTTCGTGTCGAGCGAAGTCGAGACATGCTGACGGCGCGTGGGTACTGGTTCTCGACTTCGCTCGAAACGAACGGCAGGGGTGGAGCACTCTCCCGACCCCGTTCGCATCCAGCGAAGTCGATAAGCCCGTCTACGCCAGCGCCGCCTTCACCAGCGCGCTCGCCTTTGACATATCGAGGCTCGACGCGTGGCGCGTTTTCAGTTCGGCCATGACGCGGCCCATGTCCTTCATGCCCGACGCGCCGAGGTCGGCCTTGATCGCCTCGATCGCGGCGGTCGTCTCGGCTTCGTCCATCTGCTGGGGCAGGAAGCGTTCGATGACGGCGACCTCGGCGGCCTCGGCGGCGGCGAGTTCGGGGCGGTTGCCGGACTCGAACATCGCGATCGACTCGCGGCGTTGCTTGACCATCTTCTGCAGCACCTCGACGACCAGCGCGTCGTCGTCGGCGGGGGCCTTGCCGGTGCGGGCCTCGATGTCGCGGTTCTTGATCGCGGCCTGGATCAACGAGATCGCGTTGCGGGCTTCCTTGTCGCCGGCCTTCATGGCGGTGAGCTGGGCGGATTTGATGTCGTCTCGAATCATGGGCGCTCTTATTGACGAGGCCGGGGGCGCGGTCTAGCGAGCACGGCTTAGCGACATTGCCGATATCCACAGGAGTGCCCGCCCGCATGGCCGACGCCAAAGCCTTCGCCATGCGCGCCCTTGTTGGGCGGATCGTAAAGTGACGGAGTCACGTTACGATCCGGGGGGCGCCACGGGATGCCTGGTGCTGGCCAGCGGCGAGGTGGCGTGGGGGCGTGGCTTCGGCGCGGAGGGCGCGGCGGTCGGCGAGGTGTGCTTCCACACCGCGATGACCGGCTATCAGGAGGTGATGACCGATCCCTCCTTCGCCGGGCAGATCATCACCTTCACCTTTCCGCATATCGGCAACGTCGGGGTCAACCCGGACGACGTCGAGGCGGATGGCCCCCACGCGCTGGGCGTGATCGTGCGGGAGGACGTTACGGGTCCGTCCAACTTCCGCGCGGTCGAGCGGCTGGACGGCTGGATGGCGCGGCACCGGCGGATCGGGCTGGCGGGGGTCGACACGCGGGCGTTGACGCGGCGGATCAGGGGCGGGGGCGCGCCCAACGGGGTCATCGCGCACTCGGCTTCGGGTCGGTTCGACGTGCCGGCGCTGGTCGAGATGGCGCGAGGGTGGCCGGGGCTGGAGGGGATGGATCTCGCCCGCGGCGTGTCGACCGCGACGCATTATGGCTGGGAGGGCGGGGTGTGGCGGCTCGGCTTCGGCTATGGCGAAACTGAAGAAGCTGACCTCGACGGCGGGGGGCGGCCGCACGTCGTCGCGATCGATTATGGCAGCAAGCGCAATATCTTCCGGCATCTTGCTAAGGCGGGATCAAAAGTATCGGTAGTGCCCGCGACGGCGACGTTCGACGAGGTGATGGCGCTGGCGCCGGACGGCATTTTCCTGTCGAACGGGCCGGGCGATCCGGCGGCGACGGGGGCGTACGCCGTCCCGGTGATCCGGCGGTTGCTCGATACCGGGCTGCCGCTGTTCGGGATCTGCCTGGGGCATCAATTGCTCGCGCTGGCGGTGGGTGGGCGGACGACCAAGATGTTCCAGGGGCATCGCGGCGCCAACCATCCGGTCAAGCGGCTGGGTGATGGCCGCGTGGAGATCACCAGCATGAACCACGGCTTCGCGGTCGAGCGCGGGAGCCTGCCGGAGGGGGTGCGCGAGACGCACGTGTCGCTGTTCGACGGATCGAACGCGGGGCTGGAGCTGGACGGCGGGCGCGCGTTCAGCGTGCAGTATCATCCGGAGGCGAGCCCGGGGCCACAGGATAGCTTGTACTTGTTCGAGCGGTTCGTGCACTCCTTGCAGGAGCGTTGATCATGCAGGCACAGACGCCCCCCGCTCCGCCATCACCGGTTGTCATCGAAAGAGGTAAGGAGGCTAAAGCATTCGCTGCGTTCCCGAAAGTCAATGACGGAGGAAAGCACTTCGTCGTCCTTGGGATCAACGTCACGGGCGACGTCAAGCTTGTGGAGAATGCCCGGCTTATGTTGGCAGCCGACGGCTGGCCGGCTAGCTATGTGAGAGATAGACTGGGCAATACGGTGCTCAGCATTGGTGCAGAAAATCGTACCCCGCAGGCCATAGCCGGCTTGGGGCGGCGCTTAATGAACCACGAATTTGGGGATGTTGAAGCTTCCTTATTCTCTATTCCTGATCCGAGCCTCATTCGCTGATGTTCAAGCGCGCCGACATCTCTTCGATCCCCGTCATCGGCGCGCAGGCGATCGTCATCGGTCAGGCGCGCGCGTTCGACTACTTCGGCACACGGGTGGTCACGCCTGCCACGGATCGATCAGCTTCGCGCCGGTCCACAGGAAATCGCGCGTGTTGCGGGTCGCTATCGGGCAGTCGCGGGACAGCGCCTGCGCGGCGAGCAGCGTATCGAGGAGCTTGGCCTCCTGCGGTTTCGCCAGCATCAATCGGCCTAGCGCGTGGCCTGCGGGATTGTCGAACGGGAGCGTTCGTTCGCGATAATCCTCCTCAAGGCCGGCCAGCCACTCGCTCAGTGTCGCTTTCTTGTGCGCGGCCTCCGGTCGCTCCAAGCCGAAGCGAACCTCGGCGACCACGAGCGGCGAAAGCCACAGGTCCAATTCATTTTCATAAATCCACGCCAACGGCCGGGCTTCCCGCTTGGGCTTGCTCAGGACACTCCAGACGTTCGTGTCTAGGATCACAGCTCCGGTTCGTCGACGATGAAAGTCTGACGGGGCGGTGGCTCGAAATCGAGTCCCTTGCCGAGCCGGATCAGTCGGTCGATCCGGGCGCGGCTATCCTGGCGCGCGGTGGCGGGGGCGTAGGTTTGCTCGACCAGCGCCGCCAGTTCGGCCTCGACGCTCCGTCCCTGCGCTTCGGCCTGGGCGTGCAGCGCTTCCGCGACATCCTGTCGCTCGATCTCGAAGCTCACTCGTTCCATGTCGACGCCTCCGCTCGCCAATGTATCATCAGGGTATAAGCATACCAATGCCCAAGCGCACCGACATTTCCTCCATTCTCGTCATCGGCGCGGGGCCGATCGTGATCGGGCAGGCTTGCGAGTTCGATTATTCGGGCACTCAGGCGATCAAGGCGCTGAAAGAGGAGGGGTACCGGATCGTCCTGGTCAATTCGAACCCGGCGACGATAATGACCGATCCTGATCTCGCCGACGCTACGTACGTCGAGCCGATCACGCCGGAGGTGGTCGCCAAGATCATCGAGAAGGAACGCCCCGACGCGGTGCTGCCGACGATGGGGGGGCAGACCGCGCTCAATACCGCGCTGGCGCTGTTCAGGGACGGGACGCTGGAGAAGTTCGGCGTCCGGATGATCGGGGCGGACGCCGAGGCGATCGACAAGGCCGAGGACCGGCTGAAGTTCCGCGACGCGATGGACCGGATCGGGCTGGAAAGCGCGCGGTCGGCGATCGCACATAGTGTCGAGAACGCGCTGCAAGGGCTTGAGCGGACGGGACTTCCCGCGATCATCCGGCCGAGCTTCACGCTGGGCGGGACTGGCGGCGGCGTCGCGTACAACCGGACCGAGTTCGTCGAGATCGTGCGAAAAGGGCTCGACGCGTCACCGACCGGCGAGGTGCTGATCGAGGAGTCGCTGCTCGGGTGGAAGGAGTATGAGATGGAGGTGGTCCGCGACCGCGCGGACAATTGCATCATCATCTGTTCCATCGAGAATATCGACCCGATGGGCGTGCATACGGGGGACTCGATCACGGTCGCGCCGGCGCTGACGCTGACCGACAAGGAATACCAGATCATGCGCAACGCGTCGATCGCGGTGCTGCGCGAAATCGGTGTCGAAACAGGGGGTTCGAACGTCCAGTTCGCGGTCAATCCGAAGGATGGACGGCTGCTCGTCATCGAGATGAACCCGCGGGTGTCGCGGTCGTCGGCCCTGGCGTCGAAGGCGACGGGATTCCCGATCGCCAAGGTCGCGGCCAAGCTGGCGGTGGGTTACACGCTCGACGAGATTGAGAACGACATCACGGGGGCGACGCCGGCGTCGTTCGAGCCGACGATCGACTATGTCGTGACCAAGATCCCGCGCTTCGCCTTCGAGAAGTTCAAGGGCGCGGACGCGGTGCTGTCGACCGCGATGAAGTCGGTCGGCGAGGTCATGGCGATCGGGCGCAACATCCACGAGGCGCTGCAGAAAGCCTTGCGCGGGTTGGAGACGGGATTGGCCGGGTTCAACCCGGTGCAGCGGCTGGAAGGCGCGCCGCGCGCGGAGATCGAAGCGGCGCTGGCGGTGGCGACGCCCGATCGGTTGCTCGTCGCGGCGCAGGCGCTGCGCGAGGGGTTCACCGTCGCCGAGGTGCACGCGATCGCCAAATACGATCCGTGGTTCCTGGAGCGGATCGCCGAGATCGTCGTGGCGGAGGCGGAGGTCGCGACCAACGGGTTGCCGATCGAAGCCGCTGGCCTCAGGCGGCTCAAGGCGATGGGGTTCTCCGACCGGCGGCTGGCGTGGCTGGCGCTGGAGTCGGCGCATCTGCGCGGGATGCAGCGCGGCATCGCTCGCGGGTCGGGGCTGATCCACGAGGCGGTGGTGGCGATGACCGGCGGCGTGACCGAGGCGGAGGTGCGCGCGTTGCGCCACCGGCTGGGGGTCAGGCCGGTGTTCAAGCGGATCGACACTTGCGCCGCCGAATTCGCCGCGCCGACGCCGTATATGTATTCGACCTACGAGGCGCCGATCTTCGGCGAGCCGGAGGACGAGAGCGAGCCGAGCGACCTGCGCAAGATCGTCATCCTGGGCGGCGGGCCGAACCGGATCGGGCAGGGGATCG
>CAXTRJ010000114.1:0-8613 GCA_964246585.1 uncultured Sphingomonas sp.
CCATCCGACGACCCGCGCCGGCTCGGGGCGCTCGCCACCGCCGCACGCCCCAGCGAACAAGGCGAGCGCGACGCCTGCTCGCTTCATGCCGCCGTCCACCCGCCATCCATCGACAAATTGGCTCCCGTGATCGACGCCGCCTCGTCGCGGCACAGGAACAGCGCCAGCGCCGCGACCTGTTCGGGGGTGACGAACGCCTTGGTCGGTTGCGCCGCCAGCAGCACGTCTTGCAGCACCTGCTCGCGGGTCAGCCCACGCGCCCGCATCGTGTCGGGGATCTGGTTCTCGACCAGCGGCGTCCAGACATAGCCGGGCGAGATGCAATTGACCGTTACCCCGGCGGTCGCGACCTCGAGCGCCACCGTCTTGGTCAATCCCGCCAGCCCGTGCTTGGCGGCGACGTAAGCCGACTTGTTCGGGCTGGCGACGAGCGAGTGCGCCGACGCGGTGGAGATGATCCGCCCCCACCCCTTCGCCTTCATCCTCGGCACGGCCGCGCGCATCAGGTGGAATGCCGACGACAGGTTGATCGCGATGATCGCGTCCCACTTGTCCGGTGGGAACTCGTCGATCGGCGCGACATGCTGGATGCCGGCGTTGTTGACGATGATGTCGGGCCCGCCCATCTCGCCCGCGGCGCGCTCCACCATCGCCGCGATCTCGTCCGGCCGGGTCATGTCGGCCGCATCATACAGCGCCGCCGCCCCGCTCGCCTCGGCCAGCGCCGCCCGTTCGCGTTCGATCTCACTCGGGTCGCCGAACCCGTTGATCATCACCGCCGCGCCCTCGGCGGCCAACGCCCGGGCATAGGCAAGGCCGATGCCGGAGGTCGATCCGGTGACGATCGCCGTCTTGCCTTTCAGGAACATCGTCATCCTTCCTCTCGCACCCGACCATGGCTCGATCGGACCAGAGGTACAACCGGCCGGTTTGCAACTTCACCGCCCACTCGCGCATTTGGCACGGACGAGTAACGAACGGGACGACGCGATGCGGCTAGACGATCTCGATCCTTCGCAGAACGTCCGCGATCTGGGGCAAGGCGGCGGCGGCGGTGGCGGCGGCTTTCCCTTGCTGGGCCTGTTGCCTCTCCTGTTCAGCGGCCGGATGGGCTGTGGCGGCTTCGCCATCCTCGCGATCATCGCCGGCGTGTACCTGTTCGGCGGTGGCCTGGGCCAGATCGCCTCGCCCGGCCCGGCGGTCCAGCAGGGCCAGGTCGGATCGCGCACCGCCGGCGGCGGCGGGCGGGACGCCTGCGTCGGCGAGGAACGTCTGTTCGCCTGCCGCGTCCTCGTCACCACCGAGACGACGTGGACCGACATCTTCCGCCAGTCGGGCCAGCGATACCAGCCGACGACGCTCTACTTCTTCCAGGGCGGCGCCAGGTCGGGCTGTGGCCAGGCCTCGTCGGCGATGGGCCCGTTCTATTGCCCATCCGATCAGGGCGTGTACCTCGACACGTCCTTCTTCCAGGAGCTAAGCGGCCGGTTCGGGGCGAGCGGCGACTTCGCCCAGGCCTATGTCATCGCCCACGAAGTCGGTCATCACATCCAGCAGCTGACCGGCACCTCGTCGCGGGTGCAGGACGAGATGCGCCGCGTCTCGTCCGCCGAGGGCAACGCGCTGTCGGTGCGTCTCGAGCTCCAGGCGGACTGCTACGCCGGCGTCTGGGGCGCGCGCAACCGCGACCGCCTGGAGCCTGGCGACATCGAGGAAGGCCTGACCGCCGCCAACGCGATCGGCGACGATACGCTACAGCGCGAGTCGCAGGGCCGCGTCGTCCCCGACAGCTTTACTCACGGCACCTCGGCGCAGCGGATCAAGTGGCTCCGCGTCGGCCTGCAATCGGGCGACCCCGCCCGCTGCGATACATTCACGGGGGCGATCTGAACCATGGCGAGCGTTGACGCTGGGCGGGCATAGACGAGTAGGAATGACCTCGAACCCGCCGGTTGCATCGCGCGGAAAGCGTCGCTAATGGCGTTCGCTCCCGACCAAGGTCGCGGAAGGGGCGGGGCCGTAGCTCAGATGGGAGAGCGCTGCAATCGCACTGCAGAGGTCAAGGGTTCGATTCCCTTCGGCTCCACCACCCCCCGCCAGCGTCGCCGGTTCGACCGTCGATGACCGACGCGCCCATCCACGCCATTCCCGCCGCGACCCTGGTGATTTTCCGCGACCGCGCGGATTGCGCGCCCGAACTGCTGATGGTCGAGCGGGCGAAGGCGATGGTGTTCGCCGGCGGCGCGCTGGTGTTCCCCGGTGGACGGATCGACCCGGGCGACGAAGCATTCGCGGCGTCGATGCCGGGCGCACCCGCCGACGCGGCGGCGCGGATCGCCGCCGTTCGCGAAACCGTCGAGGAGGCGGGCCTACCCGTCGGCCTCTCACCGCTGCCCGACCCGGCCGCGCTCACCCATATGCGTGCTCGGCTCCATGCCGGTGACGTCTTCGGCGAGGTACTGACGAAGGCGGCCCTGACGCTGGACCTGTCCGCCCTGGTGCCCTTCGCCCGGTGGTGCCCGGCGCACGCGCACATGCGAATATTCGATACGCGCTTCTTCCTCGCCCGATTGCCGAACGACGCCCCGCTCGCGACCGTCGACCGGACGGAGAATGTCCGGTTGCTCTGGACCACCGCGCGAGACATGCTGGACGAAGCGGACGCGGGCCGCGCCACCATCATCTACCCCACCCGGCGCAACCTCGAGCGACTGGCCCGCTTCGACTCATTCGATGAGGCAGTGGCGAACGCGGTTGCGCATCCGGTGCGGACGATCACGCCCTGTGTCGAGGAGCGCGGCGGCGTTTCCCATCTCTGCATCCCCGACGATCTGGGTTACCCGGTCACGTCGGAAGCGATGTCGGACGCGGTGCGCGGCTGATGCGTGCGCTTCGTCGCGCCTTTGGCACACTGGTCGTGCTGGCGCTCGCCGCGACCGTCCTGCTCGTGCTGTACGGCGGGATGCGCGGCAGACCGCAGGATCTGCCGTGGACCGACCTCGACCTGGGGGCGCCAGTCGGCCTGTTCACCGGGCGCAAGCTCACCGGCTTGACCAGCGACGCGCCGACGTGCCGCGCCGCGCTCGACCGCGCCGGCGTTCGATACACCGCGCTGCCCGAACGGCGGAGCGGCGATTGCGGCTATGACGACGGCGTACGCTTCACCGCCGGCGGCCCACGCCGGATCGGCTACACGCCGTCCGGGCTGGGCGTCGCCTGCCCGGTCGCGGCGGCTCTGGCGGTCTGGGAGTGGGAGATCGTCCAACCGGCCGCGCGACGCCTGCTCGGGTCGAGCGTCGCCACGATCGATCATTTCGGCAGTTTCAGCTGTCGCCGCATCTATGGCCGCGACGCGGGCAATTGGAGCGAGCATTCGACCGCCGACGCGGTCGATATCGCCGGCTTCCGTCTCGCCGATGGCCGGCGGATCAGCGTGGTGAACGACTGGTCGGGCGACGATCCCGCGGCGGCGTTCCTGCACGAGGTGCGCGACGGCGCCTGCGACCTGTTCGCCACCACCCTGTCGCCCGACTACAACGCGGCTCACCGCGATCACTTCCACCTCGACCAGGCCGAACGTGGCGCGATGGGCTGGCGCGCCTGTCGTTAGTTCATCACGGCGGTGTCGACCTTCTCGACCCAGTAGGGGAAGAACGCCGGTTGGCGGTTCGACCAACCCGACGCCGTCGCCGCCGCCTCGCTGATCGACTGGAGCAGCTTGCGCCTGACCTCGGGATGCAAATGCGGCAACGCCGCCGCGGCGCAGAAGGCGGCAGGGAGCCATGGCCGCACCTCGGCGCCGACCAAGCGCTCATACAGAAAGCGATAAGCCGAAAAGGTAAGGAGCCTTCCCTGCCCCAGGTCGAAGGCGGTGACCGTCACCAGCGGGGCCAGGAACGGCTCCACCGCGTCGAGCCCGCTGTCATCGGGCACGATCGCCCGGATATCGGGCAGCGACGCATAGAGTCGCGCTTGCGCCCGGATGCTCGCCGACTCGACGACATCGCGGGACCACCGCGCCATCGCGTCCTCGCGGTCGAGCCCGATGTCGAGCGAACGCCGGATATACCGCTGGGTCGCCGCGGGGAATCCCGCGAACTCCTTCATCTCGGCCAGCGTCATCACGCCCTCGGCCGGCTTCATCTTCGCTGCCATGACCACTCCCCGCCCTTGCCCAGCCCCTGATCGTCCGGTCATGACACGAGGATGGTTAACGCCAGCCTCACCGTGCCCCTCGCGACAAGGCACAAGGCATCACGAAAGCTGCTGCGTCGCAACAAGCGTTGCGGCGAATGGAGCAGGGCCGCAACAAAACGTCGCGACCTGCGACGTTTTGGCAACAACTAAGCGTGCGTCCGGGTCAACTTAGCTGCCCGCTCGAAGTTTGGCTTCCGCGTCGGGATCATAGCCGGACGACGGCGCCGGGCCCTGGTTGTGCACCGGTTGCGTCGCCGACAAGGGATCGCTGGCGTCCATCGACTGATCCAGATCGTTGTCCAACCGCGCTTCCTTGCTTTCCGGGTTCTTCGCCAAGCGGCGCGCGATAGATTCGTCCCGGCCGGCGTCGCCTTGATGCCGTGCGCCGGTGTCTTCTTCGGGCGCCACCGACATGCGGTCGAGCGCGCGGTCATCGATGCTGTTCTCGGCCATGATCGTCTCCCCTGGTATGCGGGTATAAGAACGAGCGGGTTCGCCCCGTGTTCCTAATCGAGCGTCACGACGCGGACCTCCTGACGTAAGAGCGTCGCCCGGCCGAAGATAGTCATGAAGGCGATATCGGTCGCGTCGCGGCCGACCGCGACCCGCGCCAGTTCGGCCGGCGAGGCCATGCCCGTCGCATCGACCAAGTGCCACGCATCGCCCAGCCATAACTCGGCGACGGCATGGAAGTCGGGCGGATTGACGCCGGGCGCATAGACCGACACGCACCGCGCCGGGATGCTTCCCGCCCGGGCCAGCGAGACGAGCAGGTGAGCGTAGTCGCGACACACGCCACCGCGACTGGCGAAGGTCATCGCCGCGGTAGTTGTCCCGCTGCTGACGCCGCCGACATAGCGTAGGTTCGCCCTCACCCACTCCGCCATCGCGGCGGCGAGTGGTCCTCCCGCCAGCCCGGCGAACTCGGCCCGGACGAAGCCCTCGAACAGGTCGGCTTCGCAGTAGCGGCTCGGCAGGAGATACTCGACCGCGTGACCCGGCAACATCCTGACCGGCGTCGCTGCCAAGGTCGCGAGCGGGATGACGACGCGGTCGATCGAAACGGTCGCGCGGTAGTCGGCGACGAGGCGCTGGTCGCCCCGCGCCAGGCAGCACTGGCCGATACCGCCGTCGCCCGGCACCGCCCGGATCGGGTGGTCGGACCGCACCGTGAGCGACTCCGCCTCGATCCGCTGGTCGAGCATCGCCGCCGCCTCGATCTGGAACAGGACGTCGGCCGGCTCGGCAAAGACATAGTCGAGATGAACGTTGATCCGGAGCCGCATCCGTTAATCCTGCCCGCGCCGATGGCGTCGCGCAAAGAAAAAGGCCCAGCGGGTGTCCCCGCCGGGCCTCGATCAGATCACTGGGAAGCGACGGTCAGTCGCGGCTGCCGCCCATGAACGACAGCAGGAATTGGAACATGTTGACGAAGTCGAGATAGAGCGACAGCGCGCCCATAATCACGGTCTTGCCCATCATGTCGGTGCCCGCGACCTGCGCGTACATGCTCTTAATCCGCTGCGTGTCGTAGGCGGTAAGCCCCGCGAACAGCAGCACACCGACGGCGCTGATCACCAAGTTGAACGCTGGCGACTGGAACCAAAGGTTCATCAGCGAGGCAACGAGCAGCCCGACGACGCCCATAATCAGAAACGTACCAAACGCCGACAGATCGCGCTTGGTCGTGTAGCCATACAGGCTGAGCGACAGGAACGCGACCGAGGTAGCGAAAAAGGTGATCGCGATCGACGACCCGCTGTAACGCAGGAAGATCGTCGACATCGACAGCCCCATTACCGCCGCGAACGCCCAGAACACCGCCTGCGCCGCGCCGGTCGACAGCCGATTGATTCCGAAGCTGAGCACCAGGATGAACGCCAACGGCGAGAACATGATCAGGTATTTGAGCGGGCCAGGCGAGAAGAACACCGAGGCGGCGGGCGATTCCGCGCCGCCCCAGGCGAACATCATCGCGACGATGCCGGTCAGCAGCACGCCCGACGCCATGTAGTTGTAGACCGACAGCATGTACGACCGGAGACCCGCGTCGTACGCCTCTGTCCGCGCGCCCGTCGACGTCGCGCCGAACGAAGCGGCGTTGGGTCTCGGGTCAGACCAGTTAGCCATGGGTGATAAACTCCTTTGCCCGGCAAGAGGCCGGATACGACGAATATCGGCGTTGGACCGACGTATTTCAAGCGAAACCGGTTGCCCCGCCCCGTCCGCTGGTGGTTAGCAGCGCGCGTACCATGATCCGATTGTTCGTCGCCCTTCGCCCACCTCCGGCCATTCGTCGACACTTGCGGTCGATCGCCGGCGGCGTCCCTGGCGCGCGCTGGCAGGACGACGACCAATTGCACCTCACCCTGCGCTTCATCGGCGAGGTGGAGCGGCCGGAGGCGGAGGACGTCGCGTGGTCGCTGGCGCAGGTCCATGCCGACCAGCCCACCGTATCGCTGGCGGGCGTCGGCCATTTCGAGCGGCGCGGGCGCAGCGACGCGCTGTGGGCGGGACTGGCGCCGCACGACGCGCTGGCTGGGCTCCACCGCAAGGTCGACGCCGCCTGCGTCCGCGCCGGGCTGCCGCCCGAACGACGCGCCTACCTGCCGCACGTTACGCTTGCCCGGTTCGGCCGATCGGCAGACGCCGGCTCCGAGATCGATCGCTGGCTCGCCGACCATGCCGCCCTCGCCAGCGCGCCTTTCGCGATGGAGCACCTCCTGCTCTACCAAAGCCATCTCGGCCATGACGGCGCCCGCTACGAACCGGTCGCCCGCTGGCCGCTCGCGCCGCTCGGCGATTGACTCGGGGCCGTCGCCCGGTTCGACGCCGGACTTGGGTGAGGCGCTTTTCCCTTCGCGCCATCGCACCCCGCTGTTAAGCCTGATGCGATCGCCACGGGGGGAGGAACGATTGGCCACTGCGACGCTTGAGAGCGAGCCGCGCGCGTCGGGCTATGCCTGGTACGTCCTGTCGATCCTGTTCCTGGTCTATATCCTGAACTTCGTCGATCGGCAGATCATCTCGATCTTGGCGGAGGACATCAAGCGCGATCTGGGGCTCGGCGACGACGACCTGGGCTTCCTCTACGGTACCGCGTTCGGCGTGTTCTACTCACTGTTCGGCATCCCGCTCGGCCGTCTGGCGGACAATTGGCACCGCGTCCGCCTGATAACGATCGGCCTCGCCTTGTGGTCGACGATGACGGCGGTGTCGGGGCTGTCCAAGAGCTTCGGCCAGCTCGCGGCGGCGCGGATCGGCGTCGGCATCGGCGAGGCGACGGCGTCGCCGGCCGCCTATTCGCTCATTTCCGACTGGTTTCCCAAGCGACTGCGCGCGACAGCGCTCGCCATCTATTCGGCCGGACTCTACGTCGGCGGCGGCATCTCGCTGTTCATCGGCGGCTATATCGTCCAGCGCTGGAACCTGGCTTATCCCGGCGGTGGCCCGCTCGGGCTTCGCGGCTGGCAGGCGGCGTTCCTCGCGGTCGGCATTCCCGGCCTGCTCGTGGCGCTGTGGGTCGCGACCTTGCGCGAGCCGATCAGAGGCCAGTCGGAGGGGATCGTCACGGTGAAGCACCCCGCGCCGTTCCGCGCGTTTCTCGCCGACCTCCTCACGATCCTGCCGCCCCTGACGCTGATCGGCGCGGCGCGCGACGGCGCGCGGGCGTTGGCGATCAACCTGCTCGCCGCCGTTCTTGTCATACTCGCGGCGGCGTCGCTGATCCGCGCCGGCGAGCCGGTGCCGCAATGGGTGGCGATCGGCATCGGCGTTTATGCCGTATTCTCCTGGGGGTCGGCGCTGCGCCGCCGCGACCCGGCGACCTTCGCGTTGATCGTCGGGACACCCGCCTTTCTCTGCACGGTCGTCGCCTATGGCCTCAACGCCTTCCTGGCCTATGCCGCGAGCTTCTGGGCGGCGCCTTACGCGCTTCGCGTGCTAGGGACGTCACAGGCCGAAACGGGGTTTTACATCGGCGCGACCGGGGCGACGGCGGGCTTCCTGGGCGTGACGCTGGGCGGCATCGTCGCCGACCGGCTGCGGCGGGTGCATCCGGCGGGACGCCTTTGGGTCGTGATCTTCGGCGCGGTGGTCCAGCCGCCTTTCCTCGCGCTGGCGTTCACCAGCAACACGCCCGCGGTCTTCTACACCTGCATCTTTCTCGGCCAATTGACCGCGAGCACCGCGCTCGGCGCGGCGGCGGCGACGACGCAGGATCTCGTCCTGCCAAGGATGCGCGGCACCGCGACCGCGACTTTCTTCCTCGGCACGACGCTGCTCGGCCTGGCGCTGGGCCCGTACATCGCCGGCCGAGTGTCGACGCTGAGCGGCAGTCTGTCGACGGGGATGCTGTCGCTGCTGCTGTCGGTGCCGATCACGCTCGCCGCCGCGGTAGCCGCGGCCGGTCTGGTC
>CAXTRJ010000115.1:0-8584 GCA_964246585.1 uncultured Sphingomonas sp.
TCGTGACGCGGCCCGGCGTCGCCGTCGCGCGCACGATGTTGCGCACCGGGGTGGTCACGTAACCGGTGCCCCCCTCTGCGAGGACATGGTCCTTGTCGCTGGTGTAGCTGGCCGGCCCGACCAATGTCGCCGGCCCCTCGACCGACCAGGTCAGCGTGTTCGACGCGCCCTGCACGGGGACGCCGGCGGCGTCGACAATCTCGGCGGTGACGAAGCCCAGCCCGGCGCGATCGGCGGTGATGCTCGGCTGGTCGACGCTCAGCCTGATGGCCGCGGGCGGGCCCGCCATGTCGACGCGGTGGACGACGCCCGCTTGCCCCGTGCAGCGCGCCTCGATCCGGCCGGCGACGACCGCCACGTCGGGGAAGGTCACGGTGCGGAAATCGGCGCGCGACGGCCGCTGTCGCCCTACCGCGCGACCGTTGACGAGGAGTTCGACCTCGTCGCAATTGGAATCCACTTGGAACGGCCGGCGCTGACCGAGATAGCGTCGTTGCCAGTGCCACGGGTGGACGAACACGACCGGCCGCTCCGCCCAGTTCGCCTGCCACAACCGGTACAGCGTCTTGGGGAACCGGTACAGGTCGACCCAGCCCTTGGCGTTGACATGGTCGACCGGCGCGTTCTCGTACCGGCGGTCGGCGCCGTGGTCGGCGTACAGCCACGCCACTCCCTGGCGGTCGATGCGGCCGCGCACGCTGCCGCCGTCGACCCGCGCCTGCCGGTGCGCCCATTCCTCCGTCCCCGCCGTCTGGCCGTTGGGCGACCGCATCGGGCGGCCGCGCGCGTTCGCCACCGCGTCCTCCGTCTCCCAACCGCGGATGGTGACGCGCAGCAACGTCTCCATGTCGAGGTCGCGGTGGTCGTGATCGACGCACTCCCCGGCGTTCTCGGCCTTGCGCGCGTGGATCAGGCGATCGGGGTCGAGCCGCTTGGCGAGGCAGGTGTCGACGGGGTCGTCGGTCTCGTTGCCCACGCTCCAGAACAGGATGGAGGGGTGGTTGCGGTCGCGCCGGATCATCCGCGTGAGATCGTCGCGCTGGATGTCCTCGCCGAAATCGATCGATTTGATGTTGGGGACCTCCTCGACCGTGATGAGGCCGAGCCGGTCGGTCAGGTCGTACACCGCGGGGTCGTTGGGATAATGCGCCGCCCGGATGAAATTATGCCCCAGCTCGCGCCGGATCTCGCTGAGTTCGCGCTCGTGCAGCCGCTTGGGGACCGCGTCGCCGAGCCAGGGATAATCCTGGTGGCGGTTCGTCCCGGCGATCGTGATCGGCTTGTCGTTCAGGATCAGCCGCCCGCTCGCGCGGTCCCAGCGGAACCAGCGGAAACCGAGCGGATTCTCGAGACGCTCGACCACCGCGCCGTCCCGGATCAGGCTGGACGTCACGCGGTACAGGTCGGGCGTATCGGGCGACCACAGACGCGGCCGGGGCAGCGGCGCGGTCCGCTGGTCGAACGCGGCCACCGCGCCCGGCGCGATCAGCTTCTCCTCGCGCAGCGTCGCCACCAGCGCGCCGTCCGGGTCTCGGATCTCGGTCAGCAGCGTCGCGCGCCGCGCCGCCCGGTGATCGTTGCGGACCCAGCTCCGCACCCGCGCCACGCCCGTCGCCGCGCTCACCGCCGGCGTGGTGATCCACACGCCGCCCTCATGGTCGGCGGCGCCCTGGAACGGGAAATGCAGCGCGTCCTTCACCACCAGCCGCACGTCGCGGTAGATGCCGCCATAGACGTTGAAATTGCCCGCCGTCATCGGCGGGATGCCGCCCGCCAGGTCGTCGCGACGGTTCGACACGGCGACCGCGATCACATTGTCCGCGCCGAACCGGACGGCCCCGGTCACGTCGACGCTGAAGCTGGTATACCCGCCCTTGTGCTCGCCGACCGACACGCCGTTCATGTACACGCGCGAGTGCTTCTGCACCCCGTCGAACTCGAGGAACACGCGGCGGCCGCGATGCTCGGGCGCGATCGACACATGCTTGCGGTACCAGCCCCAGCCGCGCCACCAATAGGGGTCGTCGCGTTCGGAGGCGGCCTTGATGAACGGGTGCAGGTCGCGCGTTGTCTCGAACGTGCTCCACGTGTGCGGCAACGCCACCGCCGGCCAGGCGCGATCGTCGAAGTCGACCGCCGCCGCGGCGGGATCGAGCGCGGGGTCGGGCCGGTACGAAAAGGTCCAGTCGCGCGTGATCGCGCGGACCGCGACCGCGCTCGCGACCGGGCCGCCCTTGGCCTCCCGCGCCCACGCCGGAAGCGCGGCGTGGACCAGGAGCAGCGCGGCGATCGTCCGGATCAGGGTCGCCGTCGCCATCCTCACATCCGCACGCGGATCGCCACCCCGATCCGCCGATCGAAGATGTTGGTGAAGCGTGGGCGGATCGTCTCCCCGAAATAGCTCGACAGCCGCGCCCGCGTCAGGTTCGACGCGTCGATCGTCAGGTCGATATTCTCGGTGAAGCTGTAGCCGATCGACGCGTCGAGGAAGCCGATCGGCTTGACAAAGATCGGCAGCGCGCCCGAACCGGGGCCCGACGTCGTCTCCACGTAATCGTCGCGCCAGTTATACGCGACACGCGCCCGGAACCCGCCTTTCTCGAAGAAGCCGACGGCGTTGACCGCGTTCTTCGACAAGCCGACCAGCGGCACCGACTGCCCCGCGATCGGACCCGGCGACTCGCTGTTGACATAGGTGTAGTTGAGCTGCGCGCCCAACCCGTCGAACGGCGCCGGCAAGAAGTCGAAGAACCCTTGCGCCCCAACCTCGACGCCCCTGATCTTGCCGTCGTCGCCGTTTTGCGGGCGGGTGATCAACGCCGTCGTGAAACCGGGGAAGTCCGGCAGGTTGATCGCCTCCTCGCTGGTCACCGTCTGGACGAAGCCGTCGACGTTCTTGAGGAAGCCCGAGGCATAGGCGTACGCCGTCGGCGTGAAGTAATATTCCACCGACGCGTCGAACGAATCCGAGGTGAGCGGCCGCAGGTCGGGATTGCCGGCGCTGCCGGTCAGGCCGACCGCCGTCTGGATCGACAGCGTCAGGTTGGGGGCCAATTGCCCCAGCCCCGGCCGGGTGAGCTGGCGCGCGGCCGCCAGCCGCAGGAACAGCCCGTCCGCCACCTCGGCGCGCAGATTGGCGCTGGGCAGGAAATTATCGTATTCGGTCGTCTGGTTGAGCGGCTCGGCGCTGCCGTCGTTGCGGCGACGAAAGCCGTTCACGAACACGTTGGTCCGCACCCATCGGGCGCCCGCGTTCCCCGTGACATCGATGCCGCCGACCGAGAAATCCAGGTCGGCCTGGGCATAGGCGGCGTAGACCTGCTGTTCCTGGGCGTAGGTGTCGATCGGGTTGAACACCTCGAAGCATTGCGCGTCGCCGAACGCCGCGCACTGCGCTGTGAGATTGCGCGTCACCGAGGCCGGCGCGAACGGCAGCTCGAGCAGGTTGGTGTTGCCCGTGCCCTGGAAGAAGTCCCGGTAGCGCGACGGCACGAACGCCTCCGGCAACACGCTCAGCGGCGGGCGCGGAGAGGTGATCCGGTTGTCCGTCCCGCGTTCGCGGTCCTGCGTCACCCGTTCGTACCGCGCGCCGAGCGCGACCGCGTCGAGGAAGCCGCCCACCGCGTAGCGCGCGTCGAACTGCGCCGAGATCGAATCGCCGGTGAACAGCTCGAGGCTGTTCTGCGAATTGATGAAGAAGAACTGGTCGATCGTCGTCGGCGGGTTGCCCAGCGTCAGGATCGGCACCGCGCCCCGCGTGTCGAACGTCAGCGTCGGGCCGTTGGCGACGGGGTCCGCGTTGCCGATCCGCAGCGAGTTGCTCTGCAGCGAGGAATCGGACTTGGTGTACGACACGTCGCCGATGATCGTCAGCGCCTCCGTCGGCTCCCAGCGCAGGTTCGTCGCCGCCTGGTAATAGTTCGACAGCGTGTCGTTGATCGTCGAGTTCGCCCCGAAGCTGACATCGCGAAACACGCCGGAGGTGACCACGTTGGTCCCTTCCGCGAAGGTGAACGCCGCGCCCGGGGCGGGCAGCAACCGGCCCCGGTTCGCGAACGGCGAGTTGGTGTCCTGCTTGAAGTCGTAGCGGTAATACAGCCCTTCCAGCAGCACATCCAGATTGGGCGCCGGACGCCATTGCACCGCCGCGCCGCCGATATAGCGCTTGCGCTGCGCCGCCTCGATCGACCCGCCGCCGCCCGCCGGGATCAGCACGGCGTCGCCCGGATCCTGGTTGCTGCCGGGAAAGAAGCCGTCGCCGTCGAAATCGACAACGTTATATCGGATGTTGAACGGCTCGATGCCGACCTGGTCCTGCCGGGTCGACGTCTCGATATACGCGCCGTTCAGCAGGATGCCGATCTCGCCGATGCCGGTGTCGAACCGCGTCGAGGCCAGCCCGGAGAAGACGGGGGCCATTTCCTCGCTCATGTCGAAATAATTGACCCGCGCGGTGGCGCTGATCGTCGCTTCGGAAAAATCGAACGGACGCCGGGTGCGCAGGTCGACGACCCCGCCCAGCCCGCCCTCGATCAAGGCGGAGGAGGGGTTCTTGTAGACGTCGATGGCCGACAGGATCTCGGCCGGCGTCGCCTCCAGCGACAGTCCGGGGGTGATGCGCCCGTTGACGCGGGTGCTCGTCTGGGTGAGCCCGCGGATGGAGATGCCGCTGCCCTCGCCGCGGTTGCGCGTGATCTGGATGCCCGGCACCCGCTGCAACGCTTCGGCGATGTTGTTGTCGGGCAGCTTGCCGATATCCTCCGCCACGACCGAATCGACGACCTGGTCGGCGTCGCGCTTGCGGACCAGCGCGTTGCGCAGGCTCGATCGAAAGCCGGTCACGACGATCTCGTCGGCGGCGTCGGCGGCGTCGGCCGATTCGGCCAGCTCCTCGCTCTGTACCGGCGGGGCCTGCTGGACCGCCGGCGCGGCCTCCTGCGCCGTGGCCGGCGCGGCATATGCTAGCGGTAGCACCATCGCCGCGCGGCTCGCGCTTGTCAGCAGCATTCGCATCGGCATTTTCCTCTCCCGCGCTTCGTCACCGGGGCTCGGCGTCTATTTTCGACGTCCTTCGCCCCTCATGACATGATATTGAACAGCAATGGGGGCGGGCGTCAACCTCTTTGTGCCACCGTTGGCACCGCCGAACGCGATGTTGTGCGTCGCCCCCTTCCGGCTATGGGATGCACCCGATGGCGACGCAGTCCGAAGATGGCCCGGCCGAACGCGACCCGGCATGGAACGGAACGGACGGCGGCGTCACGATCAGCGACGTGGCCGCCGCCGCCGCCGTGTCGGTCCGCACCGTCTCGCGCGTCCTCAACGGGTCGCCAAAGGTCAACGCCGAGACCCGGCGCCGCGTCCAGGACGTCATCGACCGCTTCGGCTTCAGCCCCAGTTTGCGCGCCCGCGCCCTGGCGGTCGGTCGCTCGTCGCTGATCGGCATGGTCCATGACGACCCGAACGCGCTCGTCCTCGACACCGTGCAGCGCGGGATCGTCGACGAATGCGTCCGCCGCGGCTACGAACTGGTGGTGCATCCCGCCGTCCACCGCGGCGTTGATCCGGTCGAGGAGATCGTCCGCTTCGTGAAGCGATCGCGCGTCGACGGCCTGATCGTCCTGCCCCCCGTGTCGGAGATGCCGGCGATCCCCAAGGCGCTGGTGCCCCACCGCGTGCCGATCGTCGGTCTCGCCTCCGTCCGCATCCCCTCCTATCCCGCGATGCTGGTCGCCAACGAGCGCGGCGGCGCGGAGGCGATCGCCCAGCACCTCGTCGCGCTCGGTCATCGCCGGATCGCGTTGATCACCGGCCCGCGCGCCTTTCATTCGGCGATCGAGCGCGAGCAGGGCTTCCGCGCGGCGCTGCGCGGCGCCGGGATCGCGCTGCCGCCCGCCTATGTCGCCGAGGGCGATTACAGCTTCGAATCGGGCGTCGCCGCCTGCGAGGCGCTGGTGTCGCGGCCCGATCGCCCCACCGCCATCTTCGCCAGCAACGACATCATGGCCGCCGGCGCGCTGAAGGCGGCGACGCGGCTCGGCCTCACCGTCCCGGACCAGCTGTCCGTCGCCGGTTTCGACGGCAGCGTCATCGCCCGCATGGTCTCGCCGGCGCTGACCACGGTGCACCGCCCGCTGCGCGCGATGGCGCGCGACGCCACCGCGCTGCTGATCGACATGGTCGAGGATCCGGGCCTGCTGTGGACGTCGGACCTGTCGGCGGAAATGACGCTCGAGATCCGCGACTCGACCGCGCCCCCGCCCGCCTAGTCGAGCGATCGTCGCACCCCGGCACCGTCGGACATGTCGTCGAACGCCGCCCGCACCGCGTCCGCGAACCGCGCGTCGCCCGACAGCGTCCCGAACACCGCCTCGATCCTCACGATCGCCAGCGGATCGGCGGCGGTCGCGATGAGGCGGTCGGCGAGCGGATCGGTCACCGGCGTCCCGTCGCGCGCCGCCGCCGCCAGGAACCGCAGCCAAGCGGCGACCGGCACGACCAGACGCCCGACCGCGCGCCCCTTGGCCAGGGCGTCGCGGATCGTGTCGAGCAGCCGATAAGGCAGTTTCTGCGATCCATCCCAGGCGATCTGCGCCAGCCGGTGCTCGATCGCGGGATTGGCGAACCGCTCCAGGATCGCCGTGATATAGCCGTCCAGCGGCAGGCCCTCCGGCGCGACCAGCGACGGCGCCACGTCGTCGCGCATCATCCGCTCGACGAACCGCGCCAGCCCCTCGTCGCGCATCGCCTCGGCGACGGTGCGGTGACCCAGCAACAGCCCGAGATAGGCGAGCGTCGAATGCGCGCCGTTGAGCAAGCGCAGCTTGGCCGCCTCGAACGCGCCGACATCGGCGGTGAAGCGCACGCCCGCGATCTCCAGCGGGGGACGCTCCGCCGCGAAATCGTCCTCGATCACCCACTGGGTGAAGCGTTCGCGCTGGATCGGCCAGGCGTCGTGGAGACCGCCCGCCGCCGCCACGCGCCCGCGCAGCGCGTCGTCGGTGGCGGGCGTGATCGAATCGACCATCGACGACGGGAAGCGCACCTGCTCGGCGATCCAGCGCGCGGTCTCCGGGTCGCACTCCCCGGCGAAGTCCATCACCGCCGCGCCGAGCTTGCGGCCGTTCTCCGCCAGATTGTCGCACGACGCGACCGTCACCGGCCCACCGCCACGGCGACGCCGTTCGGCCAGTCCCGCGACCAGCCAGCCGACCAGCGAGGCCGGCCTCCCCTCCCCCGCCAAATCGGCGCGGACCGCGGGATGGGCGCGGTCGAGCCGCCCCTCGGCGTCGAGCGTATAGCCCTTCTCGGTCACCGTCGTCGTGATCATCCGCGTCGTCGGCGCGGCGACCAGCGCGACGATCCGCCGCGCGTCGGCGCCCGTCAGCAGCTCGCGGATGGCGCCGATGGCGCGGTACGCGGTTCGCCGGTCCCGCGTTTCGAGGATGTAGAGCCCGTCCTGCGGCCGTAACGCGTCGGCGACCGCCGACGAGCTGATGCCGACCCCCGCGATGCCCCAACGCGCGTCCTGGGCGAGGACGCGGTCGAACGCGTCGGCCTGGTGCGCGCGGTGGAACGCGCCCGGCCCGAAATGGACCACGCCCGTGGCGACGCGCGCCCGGTCATAGGCCGGCTGTCCGATCTCCGGGCCGAGCAGGTGGAGCGTCGCGTCGGACAGCCTGGGCGTCGTCGTCACGCCGCCGCCGCCGCGGGCCGGCGGTCGGGGACGTCGCCGACGCGGTAGGCGCGTTTGGCGAGCCGGTAGGCCAGGTCATGCGCCAGCTCGACCGCGTCCGTCTCGCCCAGCCGGTGCTCGGCGACGAGCCGCGCCAGATAGGCGCAATCGATCCGCCGCGCGACGTCGTGCCGCGCCGGGATCGACAGGAACGCCCGCGTGTCGTCGTTGAAGCCGACCGTGTTGTAGAACCCGGCGGTCTCCGTCGTCATCTCGCGGTATCGCCGCATCCCTTCCGGGCTGTCGTGGAACCACCAGGCGGGACCAAGCTTCAGGCACGGATAATGGCCCGCCAGCGGGGCCAGCTCGCGCGCGTAGGTCGACTCGTCGAGCGTGAAGAGGATGATCGACAGGTCCGGCTCGCCGCCGACCGCGTCGAGCATCGGCTTGAGCGCGTGGACGTAATCGGTCCGCATCGGGATGTCGGCGCCCTTGTCGCGGCCGTGGCTGGCGAACAGCGCGGCGTCGTGGTTGCGCCGCGCCCCCGGATGGATCTGCATCACCATCCCGTCCTCGACCGACATCTTGGCCATCTCCGTCAGCATCTGCGCCCGGAACAGCTCCGCGTCGGCGGCGTCCCAGCGTCCGCCGACGATCCGGTCGAACAGCGCCGCCGCGTCGGCCCGCGACAGGTTGGCGGTCTGCGCGGTGGCGAAGCCGTGATCGGTCGCGACCGCGCCCGCCGCGCGGAAATCGGCCCGGCGGCGGCGATGCGCCGCGAGATAGCCGTCCCAGCGCCCGACATCCTCGCCCGCCAGCCCGCCGAACCGCTCCAGCGCCGCGCCGAACGCCTCCTGCTCGACGTCGATCACCGCGTCGGGGCGATAGGTGCTGACCACCCGGCCCGGC
>CAXTRJ010000116.1:0-8513 GCA_964246585.1 uncultured Sphingomonas sp.
ACAGCAGGACGATCTCGAGGTCGCCGTCGCCGTCCAGGTCACCGACGCTGGAGTCGCTGGCGGTGTAGGTGTACGCGGCGCCGTCGGGGTTCACGCCGTCGGCCGGCTTGGTCAGCGGGATGTCGTGATACGCCTGCGCCCACGGTGCCACCGAGTCCCCCTCGCCGACCTCGGCGCCGTCCACCACGGGCACCACGCGGTAGCTCGAGGCGGCGGTGCCGGTGGTGTCCAGGTAGTGCGTGCTGTCGGTGACGGTGGCGACGGCGCCAAGCAAGGCGGCCAGGGCGGCGGATACGCCGACGACCTCGACGACGACGTGCCGTTCTGAACCCGACGATCGCCAACGCCCCCGCCCCGATGCGCGTCGTCGACGAGGCCGAGCGCATCCGCGTCGTCGCGTCCTACGATGTCGAGGGGATGCGCGAAGCGGGCGCGCTCGACGACCTGACCGCGTTCGCCGCGGCGCTGTGCGACACGCCGGTGGCGCTGGTGACGCTGGTCGAGGAGGAATATCAGCGTTTCGTCGCGCGCACCGGCACCGCCGAGGAGGGGACGCCGCGCAGCATCTCCTTTTGCACCCACGCGCTCCATTCGGCTGACCTCACCGAGTTTCCCGACCTCCTCGCCGACCCGCGCTTCGTCGACAACCCGTTGGTCACGGGCGGCCCCGAAGTGCGCTTCTATGCCGGGATGCCGCTGATGTCGTCCGAAGGCGCGGCTCTGGGCACGTTCTGCGTGCTCGACGTGGTCGCGCGACCGGGTGGGCTGAGCGCGCTGCAACGCCAGGGACTCGTCGTGCTGGCGCGCGCGGCGATGGGGCGGCTCGACGATCGCCGCGCCGCGCGCGAGCAGGGCGTGATCGAGGCGAAGTCGCGGCGCGCGCTGGAGCAAAGCGACCTGCGCTTCCGCGTCCTGGCCGACGCCATGCCGCAAATGGTGTGGTCGACCCGGCCCGACGGATTCCACGATTATTACAACGCGCGCTGGTACGCGTTCACCGGGGTGCCCGCCGGGTCGACCGACGGCGAGGGCTGGGCCGGGCTGTTCCACGCCGATGACCAGCCGCGCGCGTGGGAGCGGTGGCGGCATTCGCTCGACACCGGCGAGCCTTACGAGGTCGAGTACCGGCTGAAATACCGCGACGGGACGTATCGCTGGGTGCTCGGCCGGGCGCTGTGCCTGCGCGACGATGCCGGCGCGATCACCCGCTGGTTCGGCACCTGCACCGACATCCACGAGCAAAGGATGGCGCAGGACGAGCGCGAGGTGATCGCCCAGGAGCTGAGCCACCGGATCAAGAACATCTTCGCCGTCATCTCGGGCCTGATCGCCTTTGCCGCGCGCAGCCGGCCGGATTTCGCCCCGCTCGCCACCGACCTGCGCGAGCGGATCACCGCGCTGGGCCGGGCGCACGACTTCGTCCGGCCGCACAGCGCGCGGTCGCGGCCGATGACACCGCAGGACAGCCTGCGCGGGCTACTCGGCGACCTGTTCGCGCCGTATGAGCAGGAGGGTGGCGATCGCATCCTGGTCACCGGCGACGAGGTGGCGATCGACGACCGATCGGCGACGCCGATGGCGCTGTTGTTCCATGAGCTGGCGACCAACGCGACCAAATACGGCGCGCTGTCGACCGAGGACGGCCGGGTGGCGGTGACGATCCGCCGCGACCAGGACTGGGTGGCGATCGATTGGGTCGAACGCGGCGGACCGGCGATCGAGCGGGTGGCGGAGCCGAGTGGGTTCGGCAGCCAGCTGATCGAGCTCAGCGCGGTACGCCAGTTGGGCGGGACGGTGACGCGCGACTGGCGGCGCGAGGGGCTGGCGCTGTCGGTGGCGGTGCCGAGGGCGGCGCTGGCGCGGTAGGGGCGGCTTCCTTACCGTTCGTCCTGAGTAGCGATTGAGCCCTTCGGCTGCCTGCCAAGGCAAGCGCTCAGGACAGGCTTGGCGAAGGCGCGTATCAAAGGACAGTGCGCGCCCATTGGTCCTTCGATACGCCGCTTCGGCTTCGCTCAGCGGCTACTCAGGACGAACGGGATTGAGGATGTCAGGACATACCGGGTCTAATTCAGCGCGATCAGATCCTTGTTCCCCGAAGACTCGCCGGTGCAGGCGTTCGCCGCGGCGGCGAGGATCGCGGCCTCGTTGAACGGCTTGCTAATGTAACCGAGCGCGCCGTCGACGTGGCCGATCTGGGCCGGGTTGGCGGTGACGAAGACAACCTTGACGCCGTGGTCGCGCAGGATCTCCTGGGCTATGTCGGGACCGGTCGGGCCGTCGCGCAGGTTGACGTCGACAAAGGCGAAGCCGCAACCGGGCGCCGCCGCGATCGCGCTGGGCGCGTCGGCGGCGATGGCGCAGACATGGTAGCCGGCGTCGGTCAGGATGCGTTCCAAGTCGAGGGCAACGAAGATCTCGTCCTCGACGATCAGCACTGTCTTACGCAAAACATTGATCCAAATCAGTTCGTCGCTTCAACAACTCCCTCTGCCGATCGTTCCGGCGGCGAGCGCGATAGTAAGAAAATAGCGTGTTCCGCGAGGAAGTTGGCGGCCGCCGCGCTGCGGGCGCGATTGCCCGACAGGAACCAGGCGCGCTCGACGGCGATGCCCCGGGCGCGCAGGAAATGGCGAAAATCGTCCACGGTGACGTGGTGGATGTTGGGCGTGTCGAACCATTGCTCGGGCAGCTGGCGGGTGACCGGCATCCGGCCACCCCACAGCAACGACAGGCGGACGCGCCAATGGGCGAAGTTGGGGAAGGAGACGAACGCGCGGCGGCCGATGCGGAGCAGCTGGTCGAGGACGAGGTCGGGGGCGCGCGCGGTCTGCAACGTCTGGCTGAGGATGGCGTAGTCGAAGCTGATGGCGGGATAGTCGGCGAGGTCGCGGTCGGCGTCCCCCTGCACCACCGACAACCCGCGCGCGACGGCGGCGGCGACGTTGCCGGCGTCGATCTCGAGTCCCCGCGCGTCCACCGCCCGCGTGTCGCGGAGCGCCGCCATCAGCTGCCCATCGCCGCAGCCGACATCGAGGACGCGCGAACCGGGCGCGACGTTGGCGGCGATGACGGCGAGGTCGGGGCGCAGAGTCATTGGGTCGGCTCAAACGAGGCACCGATAGCGCCGGGCTCCAATCGCAGTGCCTTCGCGTGTTCGCGAATCCAGCGACGTGCGCACGCCAGCGCGACGGGGTTGCTATCCCGGCTAGCTAGAAGCATCGTGCGGTGATCGTCGAGAGGATCAACGCGAAGACGTCCGGCTCCGCACGCCACGACGGCGCGTCGCACCGCCTCGATGCTGGTCGATGAACCGACGGCGATCGGGACAGCCTTGATAAGGTTTTCGTCGGGTGTGCAGTCTCCAACTAGACCGAGACCGATCGCGACTTGGACAGCGACATAGACCGACCTCACGACGCCTCCCGCAACCGGCGGGCCGCATCGGGATGAAGCCGCTCCATATAGCGCTCGGGCCGGATCAGCGGCTGGAAGCCGAGCGCGGCGTAGACGTCGTGGGCGTCGGCCGTGACCAGCGCGACACGGCGGATGCCGTCGAAGCCCGGATGATCAAGGAACCAGCGCACCATGTGACGGCCAAGGCCCTGTCCGCGCGAGCCCTCGACCACCCAAATGTCGGCGATCCAGGCGAAGGCCGCGTGGTCGGTGATCGCGCGCGCGTAGCCGACCTGCTCGCCGTCCCGGTAGGCGCCCAGACAATGCGACCCGGCGATCGCTCGCTCCACCAACGCCCGCTCGATGCCGGGCGACCAGTAGCTCGACGCCAGCCAGGCGTGGACACGGTCGACCTGCAGCAGCGCCTTGTCGTCGCTGAGAGTAACGGTCTTGCTCATGCGACCGCCCGGAGGAAGCCGTCGATGACGCGGTTGAGCTCGGGGCTGTCGAGCAGGAAGGCGTCGTGGCCATAGGGGCTGCGAAGCTCGACGAAGCTGGCGGCGGCGCCGGCGGCGTTGAGTGCGTGGACGACGGCGCGGGACTCCGCCGTCGGGTAGAGCCAGTCGGTGTCGAAGCTGACCAGGCAGAAGCGGGTGGCGGTGCCGCGGAAGGCGTGGGCGAGGTGGCCGCCATGCTCCTCGGCGAGGTCGAAATAGTCCATCGCGCGGGTAATATACAGATAGCTGTTGGCGTCGAAGCGGTCGGTGAAGGCGAGGCCTTGATGGCGGAGGTAGCTCTCGACCTGGAAATCGGCGTCGAAGCCGAACCCCTTGGCGTCACGCGATTGGAGGCGGCGACCGAACTTCTCGGTCAGCCCGGCCTCCGACAGATAGGTGATGTGCGCGGCCATGCGCGCGACGGCGAGGCCGGCGGCGGGGGCTTCCGCCCCGTAATAGTCGCCGCCGCGCCAGTTGGGGTCGGCCATCACCGCTTGGCGGCCCACTTCATGAAAAGCGATGTTCTGCGCGGTGTGGCGGGCGGTCGAGGCGATGACGACGCAGGAACGGACGCGCGTCGGGAAGGTCGCGGGCCAGCTGAGCGCCTGCATCCCGCCCATCGAGCCGCCGACCACCGCGCGGAGCGTCGCGATGCCGAGATGGTCGAGCAGCAAGCTTTGCGCGCGGACCATGTCGCGGACCGTGATGACCGGGAATGCCATCGCCCAGGGCCGGCCCGTCGCCGGGTTGGTCGTCGCGGGGCCGGACGACCCCATGCAGCTGCCGAGCACGTTGGCGCAGACGACGAAGTGGCGCGCGGGGTCGATCGGGCGGCCTTCGCCGACCATGCGGGTCCACCAGCCTGGGCGGGCGGTGCGGGGGTGCTCGCTGGCGACATGCTGGTCGCCGGTCAGCGCGTGGCAGACGAGGACCGCGTTGCCGCCGTCGGCGTCGAGCGTGCCGTAGGTTTCGTAGGCGATCTCGACCGGCGACAAGAGCACGCCGCCGTCGAGGCGGAGCGGCCCGGCGAGCGTCACGTGGCGCGACAGGCCGAAGCGCTGGTCGGTGGAAGGCGCGGATGGCTGCATGCAATCTCGCCTCTACCCGTTCGTTTCGAGCGAAGTCGAGAAGCCGCGTACCGAGGGTGTCTCGACTTCGCTCGACACGAACGGAGGTGGTTCGCTATGCCGCGCTCCCATGACCGCACCGCAGCCCAAGCCCTGGATCATGGCGATCCATCCCTATGTGCCCGGGCGGTCGACGACCGATGACGGGCGCGTCGTCGCCAAGCTGTCGTCGAACGAGAACCCGCTGGGCACCTCGCCGGCGGCGCGCGCGGCCTTCGTCGGAGCGGCGGGATCGCTCGAGCGCTACCCGGACGCGGGCGCGCCGGGATTGCGCGAAGACATCGCCGCCAAGTTCGGGCTCGACCCGGCGCGGGTGATCCAGGGGATGGGGTCGGACGAGATCCTGCACCTCGCCGCCGGGGCCTTCGCCGGCCAGGGAGACGAGGTGATCTTCGTCCGCTACGGCTTCGCGGTGTACGAGATCGCGGCGCGGCGGGTCGGCGCGGCGCCGGTGATCGCGCCGGACCGCGACTACGCCACCGATGTCGACGCGATCCTGGCCTGCGTCACCGAGCGGACGCGGGTGGTGTTCGTCGCCAATCCCAACAACCCGACCGGCACCTTCGCGACGCGCGGCGAGATCGCGCGGCTGCACGCCGCCCTGCCCCGCGACGTCCTGCTGGTGATCGACCAGGCCTATGCCGAGTATCTCGGCCCCGACGAGGACGATGCCGGGCTGGCGCTGGCGACAGCCGAGAGCAACGTGCTGGTGACGCGGACCTTTTCCAAGATCCACGGGCTCGCCGCCGAGCGGATCGGCTGGGGCTATGCGTCGGCCGATATCGTCGCGGCGATGCATCGCATCAGGTTGCCGTTTAACGTGACGATCGCCGGGCAGGCCGCCGCCGTCGCCGCGCTGGGCGATCCCGCGTTCGTCGAGCATACGCGGGCGCACAACGACCGCTGGCGCGGCTGGTTCGCCCGGCAGGTCGCGGCAATGGGCAATGCGGGGTTGCGGGCGATCCCGTCCAAGGCGAACTTCGTGCTGGTGGTGTTCGAGGGCGCGCTGACCGCCGAGGTGGCGTACAAGGGGCTGATGGACGCTGGGTACATCGTCCGCTGGTTGCCGGGGCAAGGCCTGCCGCAGGCGCTGCGCATCACGATCGGCACCGAGGAGGAGACGCGCGGCGTGGCGGCGGCGCTGCGCGCGCTGGCGAGCTAGTGCTGCCTTTTAGTCGCGTCACGATCATCGGACTGGGGCTGATCGGGTCGTCGATCGCCCGCGCGGTGCGCGATCGGATGCCGACGGTGCGGCTGACCGGGCATGACGCCGACGCGGGGGTGCGCGCCGTCGCCGAGCGGCTCGGCCTGTGTGACGACGTTACCGACAGCGCCGGCGCGGCGGTGATCGACGCCGACCTGGTGATCCTGTGCGTCCCCGTTGGCGCGATCGGCGCGGTCGCCGCCGAGATCGCCGCCGACCTGCCCGCCGACGCGGTGGTAAGCGATGTCGGTTCCTGCAAGGCCGAGGTGGCGCGCGCGCTGGCCGAGGCGTTGCCGGGGGCGACGATCGTCCCGGCGCATCCGGTCGCGGGAACCGAGCGGAGCGGGCCGGAGGCGGGCTTCGCGTCGCTGTTCGACGGGCGCTGGTGCATCGTCACCCCGCCCGAGGGCGCCGACCGGGCGGCGGTGGCGCGCGTCGCCGCGTTCTGGCGCCGGCTGGGGTCGCAGATCGAGGAAATGGCCCCCGAGCATCACGACCGCGTCCTCGCCGTCACCAGCCACCTGCCGCACCTCATCGCCTATACCATCGTCGGCACCGCGTCGGACCTGGAGGAGGTGACCGCCTCCGAAGTGATCAAATATTCCGCCGGAGGTTTCCGCGACTTCACCCGCATCGCCGCGTCGGACCCAACGATGTGGCGCGACGTGTTCCTCAACAATCGCGAGGCGGTGCTCGACATGCTGCAGCGGTTCTCGGAGGATCTGAGCCAGCTGCAGCGGGCGATCCGCTGGGGCAAGGGGGACGAGCTGTTTGACCTGTTCACCCGGACACGAGCGGTGCGGCGGAGCATCGTCGAGCAGGGCCAGGACGACGCGCGCGAGGATTTCGGGCGGGAGCACAAACCTTAAGAAGGGTTCTCCAGCGCGTTGATCGCGGCGTGGACGCGGCGCTCGACTTCGGCGCGGGGCAGGCCGGGCGGGATCGGCTCGCCGAAGCGGAAGGTGATGGTGCCGGCGCGCTTGGGGCCGCTACGAGGGATTAACACGCCGCTGTCGAGCGCGACGGGGATTACCGGGCGGTCGAGCATCCGGTACAGCCCGGCGAAGCCCGAGCGGAGCGGCGGGGTCTCGCCGACGGGCACCCGCGTCCCTTCGGGGAAGATCAGGATCGGGCGATCGGCGTCGCGGGCGGCGCGCGCGTCCTTCATCAAACGGCGGAGCGCGCCGGCGGACGCCTCGCGATCGACCGGGATGACGCCGTAGCGCTGCGCCACCCAGCCCCACACCGGCACCCTGGTCAGCTCGCCCTTCATCACCACGGCGGGTTCGCCCAGCGTCAGCGTCAGCTCGAGCGTCTCGAACATCGCCTGATGCTTGGCGGCGTAGATCACCGAACCGGGCAGCATCGCGCCCTCGCGCCGCACCTTGACCCCGAGAATGGTCCGCGTCGCCCAGCGGTGGAAGCCGAACCAGAATAGCGAGCAGCGGATCAGCGGACGCCGGCCGAACAACGCCAGCACCGGCGCGGCGAGCACGATCGGGATCGAGCCGGTATAGAAGACGACGCTGAACAGCGCGGTGCGGAGCCAGGCGATCATTGACCAAGCCATAGCGCGACGCGGCGGAGCAGCAACTTGTTGTACTCGTTGACCAGCTGGGCGAGTCGCGGCGACGACGGCACGCCGTCCTCCAGGACGAGGACGCGGTCGTCTAGCGCCGCCGTCAGCTCCATCTTCGCGCGCGCCATGTGCCAGTCCGAGGTGACGAGGCGCAGCGTGCGGTAGCCGCGGGCGCGGACCCAGGCGGCGGTCTCCTCGGCGTTGGTCCGCGTGTCGACCGCCTCCGGCCCCAAATCGACGCAGCAGCGGAACACGCGGCGCGGCGTATCGTACTCGCGCGCCAGGTCGCGGGCGCGGACGCCGGGCGCGACGCCGGTGACGAGCATCCGCTTGGCTTGGCCGTCGCGTAGCAGCCGTAGCCCGCGGTCGATCCGGCCGGGGGCGCCGGTCGGCACGACGATGCCGTCGGTGGTGTTGTCCTCCAGCGGCCGGGGTAGCGCCAGCATGAAGGCGGCGAAGCCCAGCGCCCAGACGAGCGCCAGCGCGCCGAGGAGACGGACGATCACAGCGATCGCCTGAGCTGGGCGACGACGGCGGCGCGCGCCGCCAACGTCGCGAGCAGGACGAAGCCGAGCGGAAGCAGCGCCAGCAGGATCCAGTCGCCCCGGCCGAGCGCGATGCCGCCGAGCAGCTCCGACCCGAGCGTCGCGGTGCGCGTGCCGAGAAAGGCGACGACCCCCAGCGCCGCCACCCCGCCGAGCAGCCCCCCGAGC
>CAXTRJ010000117.1:0-8474 GCA_964246585.1 uncultured Sphingomonas sp.
CCCCAGACCAGCGCCACGTCGCGCCCCGGCGGCAACGGCCGGCGGCACTTGAGCGCGGTCACTCCCGCCAGCATGCGCCCCCGCTCGCCCACGTTCGCCGGCATCGCGGTCGGCAGGCCGGCCCGCTCCAGGAACGAGCTTACCTCCCACCGATCCGGCCCGAGCCCCGCCAGCAGCTTGCCCGGCAGGTCGGGCGCGAGCAGGTCGACCGGGATGCGCTCGCCGATCCCGTCCACCGCGCAATAGGCGTGGGCCGCGACCGAGCTCCGCGTCGGGGCCATGTTGGCCGCGACCAGGAACACCTGGTCCTCTTCGATCTCCTCGCCGCCGCCCGTCGGCAGCACCGCGCGCGCGACCGGCCCGCCGGCGTCGACGGTGAAGCGCCGCTGCCCGCCGATCGCGGACCCGCCCGCGCTCGTCAGCCCATCGCGCAGGGTGAACTGGCACGTCGTCCCGCCCGGCAACGGCGCGGCGAACTCCCAGACGAAGGTCCGCTCGTCGACCCACCGCCCCGCGCCACCGACCGCGCAGGTCACCGCCGCCGGCGGCGCCGTGCGGGGGTCGCCCAACGCCACCATCGCCTCGCTGAACCGGATCGTGTAGCGCTCGATCGCGCCGCCACCGACCCCCGACGTCGCCAGCACGACTTGCGGCCCGGCCTGCCCGAACGCCACCACCGGCATCAGGACCGCGGCCAACCATGCAACCCGCCGCGCCAGTGTCATCGATCGCTCCCCCGAACCCCGATGCTACCCGGCCCGACGCCCGTGTCCAGCGTTACGGCAGCTTTTCGCCCCGCGCGGCGATCAGCACCGCGTACCATTCGGCCCTGGTCCAGCGCACCTTGTACGCGTCCGCCAGCTCGGCGATCCGCGCCACGTTCTGAGTCCCCACGATCGGGATCGCCCGCGCCGGATGCGCCATGATCCAGCCATACGCCGCCGCCGCCCGCCCGACGCCCGCCTCCGCCGCCTTCGCATCGAGCGCCGCCGCGACCGCCCGGCTTCGCTCGTCGGACGGCGCGCCCAATCGCCCACCCCCGAGCGGCGACCACGCCAGCACCGCCAATTCGAGCTCCATCGCCTGGTCGATCGTCCCGTCGGTCAGCGCGCCCAGGTGCAACGCGGAAAACTCCGGCTGCGTGCTCGCCAGCGGCGCCGACAGGAACCGCGCCAACGCCCGGACCTGGTCGGGGCTGTAGTTCGACACCCCCACCGCGGCGACCTTGCCCGACGCCACCATGTTGTCGAGCGTCCGCGCCAGCTCCTGCGGATGCGTCAGCATGTCGGGCCGGTGGATCTGGTACAGCTCGACCCGCTCCACCTCCATCCGCGCCAGCGACGCGTCGAGCGCGGTCATCAGGTAATCGCGCCCCGAGTCATAGGGCGTCGGCGGCTTGATGCCGCCCTTGGTGGCCAGCACCATGCGCCCCCGCAGCCCCGGCGCCTCCGCCAGCACCCGGCCTAGCAGCACCTCCGCGTCGCCGAACCCGCTCGCCCCGTCGAAGCCGTAAATGTCGGCGGTGTCGAACAGCGTCACCCCCGCATCGAACGCCGCCTCGATCAGCCGCCGCCCCTCGTCCACCGTCGACTGGCCGAACCGCCACATCCCCCACGCGATCGGGCTGACGGAAATACCGCTTCGACCAAGCGGCCGCGGATCGGGGGAGGGTGGAAGCAGCGACATCGCCGTCATGCTATGGCCAAATTCGCGCGGGGCAAGCGCGATCTGCGCCCCCGATTGCCGCCCGAGCCCCGGCGGGCTAGGCTTGTCGCATACCCGTTCCTCGAAAGGCCGTTCCATGCGCGAAGCAGCGATCGTCTCCACCGCCCGTACCGGCATCGGCAAGGCGTATCGCGGCGCGTTCAACGCGACCGAGGCCCCGGTCCTCGCCGGCCATGTGATGAACGCGGTAGTCGAGCGCGCCGGCATCGACCCGGCGCGGATCGACGAGGTGTTCTGGGGCGTCGGCAATCAATGGGGAACGCAAGGAGGCAACGCCGGGCGGATGGCGATTTTTGCCGGTGGGCTGCCGGAAAGCGTTCCCGCTTTCACGCTCGACCGCAAGTGCGGTTCGGGCCTCACGGCCGTCGCGCTCGCCGCGCGCTCCATCATCTGCGACGAAGTGGACGTCGCGCTCGCCGGCGGGATGGAATCGATCAGCCATACGGTGACCAAGGACGCGCCACGCTTCATCAACGCATCCGTCACCGACAGAATGCCCGCCGCCTACATCCCCATGATCGAAACCGCCGAGATCGTCGCCGAGCGGTACGGCATCACCCGCGAGGCGCAGGACGCCTATGCCGCCCAGAGCCAGCAGCGTGCCGCCGATGGCCTCTCGCGCGGCGCCTTCGCCGAGGAGATCACGCCGATCACCGTCGAGAAGGCGCTGTTCGACAAGGCCGGCGTCCGCACCGGCGCCGAAAGCGTGACGCTCACCCAGGACGAGGGCATCCGCCCCGGCACCACCGCCGAGGCGCTCGCCGGGTTGAAGACGGTGTGGCCCGGTGGCGACTTCTCCGGCCCCGGCGCCAGCGTCACCGCCGGCAACGCCAGCCAGCTGTCCGACGGCGCGTCGGCCCAGCTGCTGATGGACCGCGCCACCGCCGAGGCCGAGGGCAAGGAGATACTCGGCCTCTACCGCGGCTTTCAGGCGGCGGGCTGCGACCCGGCCGAAATGGGCATCGGCCCCGTCTTCGCGGTCCCCAAGCTGCTCGCCCGCGCTGGACTTAGCGTCGCCGACATCGGCCTGTGGGAACTCAACGAAGCCTTCGCCTCGCAATGCCTCTACTGCCGCGACCATCTCGGCATCGACCCCGACCGCTATAACGTCAACGGCGGCGCGATCGCGATCGGTCACCCGTTCGGCATGACCGGCAGCCGCCTGGTCGGCCACGCGCTGATCGAAGGACGCAAGCGCGGCGTCCGCTGGGTGGTCGTGTCGATGTGCACCGCCGGGGGCATGGGCGCGGCGGGGCTGTTCGAGGTCGCGTAGCGCGTAGCTCCAGCGCAGCTGGGGCAAGCGACCGGCTACGCGACCGGCCGGCGGCGCCACAGCGCCGTCCGACGGCACGGCTTCGCCGTGGCGTGTCAAGTCGGTGCTCGATAGGCATTCAAGCGGAACAACGCCGTCACTCGCGGGCTTGAACCCCCATGTCCGACCTCATCCTCCTCGCCGGCGCGACCGGCGACCTCGGCGCGCGCATCGCCAAGGCGCTTGTCCAGCGCGGCGCCACCGTCCGCGCCGTCGTCCGACCCGGCACCGCCGAAGACCGCCTCGCCCCCTTGCGGGCGCAGGGCGTCGAGATCGTGCCCGTCGACTTCGCCGACGGCCCGGCGCTGACCGAAGCCTGTCGCGGCGCCGCGTGCGTCGTGTCGGCGCTGAGCGGACTTGAGCCGGTCATCGTCGACGCCCAGACGCGATTGCTGGACGCCGCGGTCGCGGCGGGGGTGCCGCGCTTCATCGCGTCCGACTACTCGATCGACTACACCGCGCTGCCGACGGGTTCGAACCGCAACTTCGACCTGCGCCGGCGTTTTCGCGAACGGCTCGACGCCGCGCCGATCCGGGCGACGTCGATCTTCAACGGCGCGTTCGCCGACATGCTGGCGGGGCAGATGCCCCTGATCGTCCGCCCGATCGGCCGTGTGCTCTATTGGCAGGACGCCGACCGTTGCTTCGCGCTGACGACGAAGGACGACACCGCCGCCTACACCGCCGCCGCCGCGCTTGACGCGTCTGCGCCGCGCGACCTCCACATCGCCGGCAGCGAGACGAGCTCACGCGACCTCGCGGGCGTGATGACCGAGATCACGGGCAAGCGGTACAAGGTCGCGCGCGCCGGCTCGCTGTCGGCCTCGCCCGCATCATCCGCGTCGTTCGTCGCCTGTTCCCGGCGAAGGACGCGGTGTTCCCCGCCTGGCAGGGAATGCAGTATCTCCACAACATGTTCAGCGACCTCGCGCCCTCCGCCCCGACCGACAACGACCGCTATCCGGGGATGCGCTGGACGCCGGTACGCGACGTGCTGGCGCGGAAGTAGCGCGGTCCTTCTTGCCGCCCCGGCCTTCGTCACCGGCGCGTCCGCCGACTCGGCGAAGCCCTCGCCCGCGCGATCCGCTTCGCCTCGCGAAGGCTAACGCGCGAATAGCGGTGTCGCGAAAGGCGCGACCTTGGTGCCGCGCCGCCTCGCTAGGCGGGCTCTTTCGCCCGCACGATCAGTTCGAGATCGAGCGCGTCGAACACCTTTAGCATCGTGCTCAGCGTCGGATTGCCCTTGGTACTGAACGTAGCATATAACGCTTGACGGCTCAGCCCGGTGCGTTGCGCGATTTCTCCCATTCCGCGATTTCGCGCGAGAACGCCAACCGCATCCGCTATGTAGCCGGTGTCTCCACTGGCCAGGGCATCGGCGAGAAGATGCGCCTGCGTCGCCTCCGACGCGAAATACCGGTCCGGCTCGAAGGCGACAGTCTCGACAGTCATGCAAAGTCCTTACAAATCTTGTTCGATGGTCTTTGCCCGCGCGATGTCACGTCTTTGCGTCCGCTTCGTTCCGCCACCCAGCATCACAACGATCGTCCGATCGCGGACCGTGTAGTAGGCGCGGTACCCCGCACCGTGATGGATCCGCAACTCACTGACCCGGTCCCCCACCGACGCATGATCGCCGAACAGGCCGCGCCGTACCCGCAACAGACGTTCGGCCACCGACGCCGCCGCCATCTCGTCGGTTAACGTGTCCAGCCAAGCGGCGAACTGCACCGTCAACCTGATCTCGTAATCAAAGTCGTTTATAGGCGACATCATGGCTGTTAGTCAATAACGCGGTGTCAATCCGCGAACAGCAGCACCGGCGTCTCCAGATACCGCTTGAGCGCCTGGACGTAGCTCGCCGCGTCCCAACCATCCACCACGCGGTGGTCGCAGCTGATCGACAGGTTCATCAGCTTGGCGCGGCGGATGTCGTCGCCGCCGCGTCCATTATTGGCGAAGACGGGTCGCTCGACAATCTTGTTCGGCCCGATGATCGCGACTTCCGGGCGGTTGATCACCGGTGTCGTCGCGATGCCGCCCAGCGGCCCGAGCGAGGTCACGGTGATTGTGCCGCCGCCCATCTCGTCCGGTTTCAGCTTGCCCGCCCGCGCCGCGTCGGCGAGGCGCGCGATCTCGGTCGCCAGCTGCCACACGTTCCTGTCCTGCGCGTCGCGGATGACGGGCACGGTCAGCCCGGCGTCGGTCTGCGTCGCCATGCCCATGTGCACCTGGCCACTTCGCGTCACCACGCCCGCCTCGTCGTCGTAACGCGCGTTGAGCATCGGGAACTCGGGCAGCGACCGGCAGATCGCGACGATCATCAGCGGCAACAGCGTCAGCTTGGGGCGGCTTCCCCGGTTCTCGTTGAGGTCGCCCCGCATCGCCTCCAGCGCGGTCACGTCCACTTCGTCGACATAGGTGAAGTGCGGGATGGCGCGTTTCGACGCCGCCATGTTCTCGGCGATGCGTCGGCGCATGCCGATCACGCGAACCTGTTCGTCCTCGCGCGCGCGCGATGCGTGCGGGGCGTGATAGCCCTGGCCGGAGCCGTAACGCAGGAACGCGTCGAGATCGGCATGGCGCACCCGGTCGCCGTCGGTCTTGACCTGGGCGAGGTCGACGCCGAGCGCACGCGCGCGGTCGCGCACGGCGGGGGAGGCAAGCGCCCTCAATTCCTCCCCGGGACGGGGAGGGGAACCGCCGGCGAAGCCGGGGGTGGAGGGGGGGGCGCGACGGGAACTCACGTCGAGAGCCCCCTTCACCAGCCTGCGGCTGGTCCCCGTCCCCGTCCCGGGGAGGAATGATTGCTCCTCCACCACCTCCTCCACCCCCGGGTTCTCCGCCTCATACTGCTCGGCGACCTCCGCCTGCTCCGCCGAGGGAGCCGCCGCCGTCAGCTCCGGCGCCTCACTCTCCGCCTCCGTCTCGATCACCACCAGCGCCGCGCCGATCGACACCTGATCGCCGACCTCGCCGGCCAATTCGACCACCACGCCGGACACCGGCGACTCCATCTCGACGGTCGCCTTGTCGGTCATCATGTCGGCGACCTGCTGGTCCTCCTCGACCCGGTCTCCCACCGCGACATGCCACGCGACGATCTCCGCCTCGGAAATCCCCTCGCCGATATCCGGCAGCTTGAACGTGAAGCGCGCCATCGTCAGTCCTTCATCAGCTTCTTGAGCGCCTGGCCGATCCGGACCGGCCCCGGGAAATACGCCCATTCCAGGCTGTGCGGGTACGGCGTGTCGAACCCCGTCACCCGCTCGATCGGCGCCTCCAGGTGATAGAAGCACCGTTCCTGCACCAGCGCCGAAAGCTCCGCGCCGAAACCACCGGTGCGCGTCGCCTCGTGGACGATCATGCACCGCCCGGTCTTCCTCACCGACGCCTCGATCGCCTCGATGTCGAGCGGCACCAGCGTCCTCAGGTCGATGATCTCCGCGTCGATCCCCGCCTCCTCGACCACCGCCGCGCAGACATGGACCATCGTCCCGTACGCCAGGATCGTCACCGCCTCGCCTTCGCGCACCGTTTTCGCTACGCCCAGCGGGATGCGGTAATATCCCTCCGGCACCGCGCCGCCCGGATGCTTCGACCAGTTCTGCGTCGGCCGGTCCCAATGCCCGTCGAACGGCCCGTTGTAGATCCGCTTGGGCTCGAAGAAGAGGACGGGATCGTTATCCTCGATCGCCGCGATCAGCAGCCCCTTGGCGTCGTAGGGCGTCGCCGGGATCACCGTCTTGACCCCCGACACGTGCGTAAAGATACCCTCCGGCGACTGCGAATGCGTCTGCCCGCCAAAGATGCCGCCGCCGAACGGCGAGCGCACCGTGATCGGCGCGGTGAACTCCCCCGCCGAGCGATAGCGCAGCCGCGCCGCCTCGCTGACCAGCTGGTCGAGCGCGGGGTAGATATAGTCGGCGAACTGGATTTCCGGCACCGGGCGAAGCCCATACGCCCCCATCCCGACCGCGACGCCGACGATGCCGCATTCGTTGATCGGCGTGTCGAACACCCGCCGCTTGCCGTGCTTCGCCTGCAAGCCGGCGGTGGCGCGGAACACCCCGCCGAAATAGCCGACATCCTCCCCCATCACGACCACGTCCGGGTCGCGCGCCAGCATCACATCCATGGCGGAATTGATCGCCTGGATCATGTTCATGCGGGTGGAGGCGCCCGCCTCGCCGACCGCCTCCGCCTCGACCGCGTCGCTCATGCCGCGCCCTTGACGAAGCGGTGGCCCGCCGCCGGCGTCCACCGGTCGAGCCGCGCCACCGCGGCCCGGTCGTTCAGCCCGTACCCGTCGACGAACAACCGCGCCGCGTCCATCGCGCGGCCAAAGGCCGGCTTCGCGCCCGCGACGAGTTCGTGTCCGCCGTCCTTCAGCACCAGCCCGTACCGCTTGCCAGGCCCCGACACCGGAAACAGATGGTCAGCCGGATCGGTGACGAAGCCCGGCACGACATCGTCGGCGGCGGTCACGATCATCGTCGGCACCGCCAGCGTCGCGTAGGCGCTCGGCTGGATCAGCCCGGGTATCCTGCCCGGCGTCGAAAACCCCAGCACCGCCTTGACCGCCGCATTCCGGAACGGCCCGGCATAGGCCAGCGCGCCACCTAGGCAGAGCGCCGTCAGCGTTCCGAAGCTATGCCCGACCGCGATGATCGGCAGCCCCGGATGCGTCTTGGCGGCATGAGCGACGGTCGCCCCCATATCCGCCAGCCGCTCGGGGAAGCCCTGCTCCAGCGTGAACTTGTCGCGTTCGGGATAGCGCATCGAATCGACGTGCACCGGCGCGAACACCGCGAAACCCTGCTCGGCCAGCGCATCCGCGAGAAGCTGGTACCGCTCCGGCCACGAACCATGCCCCGTCGACAGCAGGGCCACGCCGCGCACCGCCGGCGGGGTCCAGGCGACCAGCTTCGTCGACCGCGTCGACGACACCGCCAAATCGGTTACTCGGGGCGCGATCGACGGAGATTGCTCCGTCGCGTCAACGCGGGCGACGATACCGACTAGGCTCAGGCCGCCTAACGCCAGCAGCGTCCTGCGATCCATCATCATTTCCGATCCCATGGCCGTCCGCTCGCTTCCTCTTCCGCCATCATCTGCGCCTGTTGTTCGCGCAGATGCCACGGCATCTCCTCGAATACCCCGTCGAACAGCGTCTCCAGCGGCTGGTGCAACCCGTGCCCCAAAATGCCGTTCTTCTCCGCCGCCTTCTGCGCCGCCTTGACCTCCTCGGCCAGCGCCCGGTCCTGCGCGGCGTGCCGCTCCTCGTCCCACTCGCCCAAGCCGATCAGGTGGTCCTTCAACCGCTTGACCGGATCGCCCAGCGGCCACGCGTTGGGCTCGCCTTCCGACCGGTACTGCCCCGGATCGTCCGACGTCGAGTGCCCCTCCGCGCGGTAGGTGAAATGCTCGATCAGCG
>CAXTRJ010000118.1:0-8431 GCA_964246585.1 uncultured Sphingomonas sp.
GCCCATCGCCATCCCGACGATGCCGCCCGTCGCGGTCGTCTCGACCCCGGCCGGCTCGACCGAGACGCTTGGTCGCCAGCTGGCCGAGATCATCAACACCGACCTGCGCAATTCCGGCCTGTTCGCGCCGTTGCCGCAAGCCACGCTGCGCACCCCCACCGTCCCCGAGGTCACCGCCCCGGCCTATGATTACTGGACCGGCACGCAGGCCCAGGCGCTGGTCGAGGGCTACGTCCGCGCCAATGGCGACGGCACGCTGACGGTCGGCTGCTACCTCTACGACCTGACCACCCGCACCGAGCTCGCCCGCCAGGGTTTCGTCGTGCCCCCCGCCGACTGGCGTCGCGCCGCGCACAAATGCGCCGACACGGTCTACACCCGGCTGACCCGCGAAAGCGGCTATTTCGACAGCCGCGTCGTCTACGTGTCGGAGACCGGGCCGAAGAACCGCCGGATCAAGCGCCTGGCGATCATGGACCAGGACGGCGCCAACCACCGCATCCTGATCAACAGCACGGGGATCATCCTGACCCCGCGCTTCGCCCCCAATCAGCAGTCGATCGTCTACATGAGCTATGTCAACGATCGCCCGGCGATCTACGTCTACGACCTCGGAACGGGACGACAGCGCCGCGTCGTGTCGACCACCAACCTGACCTTCGCGCCGCGCTTCTCGCCCGATGGCCGCTCCATCCTGTTCTCGATGGCGAATGGCGGCAACACCGATATCTACCGCGTCTCCGCCGCCGGCGGCGGGACGCCGCAGCGGCTGACCAACTCGGCCGGCATCGACACCGGCGGCAGCTACTCGCCCGACGGATCGCGCATCGTCTTCGAAAGCGACCGTTCCGGCGGGCAGCAACTCTACGTGATGAACGCCGACGGCTCCAATCAGCAGCGGATCAGCTTCGGCGGCGGCCGCTACGCGACGCCGGTCTGGAGCCCGCGCGGCGACCTCGTCGCCTTTACGAAACTGGGCGGCGGTTTCCGCATCGGCACCATGTCGCCGTCGGGCGGGGGCGAGAGGCTCCTGACCGACAGCTGGCAGGACGAGGGGCCGAGCTGGTCGCCCAACGGCCGCGTCATCAACTTCCACCGTTCGGGAAGAGGCTCGGCGGGCAAGGCGGACCTGTGGTCGGTCGACCTGACCGGGGTCAACGAACGCCGCATCCCGACCCCGCTCGACGGCTCGGACCCGGCCTGGGGACCGCTTCGCCCTTGAAGGTGTTACAGCGGATAGGATCGGGGGCGATCAACACGCACGAGGAGTAATGCCATGACGCGACTGACCACCACGCTGATCGCCGCCGCCGCCCTGGTCGCGGTCGCCGGCTGCTCCAAGAAGCGCCCGGAAGTGCTGCCCCCCGCGCCGGGCGAGGCGGTCGTCGATCCCAACGCCGGCGCGGGAACGGGCGTCGGCGCCGACGGCGCCGTCGTGCCGGGCAGCCGCGCCGACTTCCAGCGTTCGGTGACCAGCGACACGGTCAACTTCGCGCTCGACGAATACGACATCGACGCGACCGCCCGCGCCGTGCTCGACAGCCAGGTCGACTGGCTCCAACGCTATCCCCAGGTCCGCATCACCATCGAGGGGCATTGCGACGAGCGGGGCACCCGCGAATACAACCTCGCGCTCGGCGATCGCCGCGCCAACGCCGCCAAGAACTACCTCGCCGCGCGCGGCATTTCCGCCGACCGCATCCAGACGATCAGCTACGGCAAGGAACGCCCCCTCGCGGTCGGCTCCGACGACGCCAGCTGGGCGCGGAACCGGCGGGCGGTCACGGTGGTGCTCAGCTGAGGCTGCTCCCTCTCCCCTTCAGGGGAGAGGGAGTTCACCCCAAGGCCCGCTCCAACACCGCCGCAAGCCGCAGCCCGCCCTTCGTCACCTCGTCGCGCATCACCGGCACCAACCGCGCGATCGTCGCGTCGTCGAGCTTCGCCCGCGCCGGCATCGCCCCGCACGGGTCGCCGCCCAGCGCGCTGGCGTAGACCGAGTCGCGCGCCACCCGCCAGCTCTCCCGGCTCCACTGGGTCACCGTCCCCGCGCCCACCGCCCGCCGCGTCGCCGCCGGATAGCGCCGCACCAGCGAGCCGGGCGTCGAGATCGCCCGCTCCGCCAGCAACCCGTCCCAGATCGAATGGAGGTTGAGCCGCGCCGGCGCGTACACGCCGTAGTCCGCCTTGGCGTCGTTGCCGCCGCGGTCGGACCGGTCGCCGGCGTGGAGCGGCTGGTGCAGGTCGCCGACGAAGTGGATCAGGAACGCCAGCGCCTCGACCCGGGCCTTGGCCGGCGCGCGGCGGTCGGCCAGCACCGCCGCATGCCGCTCGATCTGCGCCGACACGCAGTTTCCGTCCTTGCACGCCGGCTGGAGGTCGAACGGCCGGCACACATCGACATTCTGGTAATGCCACGAATAGGCGTAGCCGTACCGCGACTGGCCGTTCGCGTCCTTCAGCGGCTTGATGCAATCCGCCCACACGCTCGCCTCCGCCATCGTCCCCGCCGGGCACTCGGGCGTGCCCAGCAACCGCTCCCGCGCCAGCAACCGCCGAAGCGCACCTTGCGTCCTCGGCGAGACGTTCAGATAAGCGATCCGCGCCACCGTCTCATGGCCATACTCCCAATAGGCCTGGGCGGGGGCGGCCATGATGAAGGCGAGGGCGAACGCGGCGAGGCGGAGGGTGTGACGGATCATGGTGAGCGCTCTAGCGTCCAAGTAGGTCAAAAGGGAGACGGCGCAATTAACGCTTAGTGTAACGCGGACACGAGTTCCCCGGCGGAGGCCGGGGCCCAGTCACGATGGCCGTTGGAAGGACCGTGCCACGAACCTGCAGGGTGCCGCGTGACTGGGCCCCGGCCTCCGCCGGGGAACAAGCGGTGCTTGATCAGTCTCCATCCGAGCGCAAGTGGTTCAACAGCAACCCCCGCACGTCCACCCGCGCCTTCAACCGGCTCGCGAGCAGGTACACGCCCCCGATCTTGCGGTGAAGGAACAGCGTCTCGACCGGCGGCGCCCGCCACGTCTCGCGGTCCGCCGCGATCCGCAAGCCCTCGTCGCGCAGCCGGTTGACCAACGCCGTGTCGCCGAAGTCGAACGGCCCGCCGCCGTTCAGCGCCGCGAGCGCCAGGTCGATCATCCCGGTCACCGCCCGGCGATGCTTGTCCGCCGTGCGCTGGTCGAGCAGGCCGATCGCGACTCCCGCCGCCAGCAACGCCGCGCCGTCGCCGGCCAGCGCCGCCTTCGCCAGCGTACGATATCGCCCGACGATCGCGTCGGGGATCGCCCGCGTCGCGCCGAAGTCGAGCAGCACGACCCGCCCGTCGGCGTAACGGTAATTGGCGAAGTTCGGGTCGGTCTGCATCAGCGCGAAATCGAACAGCTCGCGCAGGGCGAGATCGATCAGCAGCGCCGCGACCCGGTCGCGCTCGGCTTGTGGCGCGGCGACCAGCGACTCGATCGGCACGCCCCCCACGAAGTCCATCGCCAGCACCTGGTCGTTGCTGAGATCGGCGTGAAACCCCGGCACGACGAAGTCGGGCGACCCGGCCAGCAACCCGCCGAACCGCTCGAGACACTCGCCCTCCCGCGCGTAATCCGCCTCGTCGTGCAGTTGCCGCTTGGCCTCCGCCAGCATCGGCCGGGTGTCGATCGTCTCGGGCACCAGCCGCGATACGCGCAGCAGCGACGCGACGTTGTCCACGTCGCTGTCTATGCTTCGCCGCACTCCCGGATACTGGATCTTGATCGCCAGGTCGCGCCCGTCCCTGGTCAGCGCGCGGTGGACTTGCCCGATCGAGGCGGCGGCGATGGGACGGTCGTCGAACCGCTCGAACCGGTCCCGCCACCCCGCTCCCCAATGCCGATCGAGCGTCGTCCGCAACTGCGCCGCGGGCATCGGCTGGGCGTCCGCGCGCAGCCGCGCCAGGATGTCGGTCATCTCGCGCGGCAGCAGCTCGGTCGCGTCCATCGACAGCAGCTGCCCCATCTTCATCGCCGCGCCGCGCATGTGCGACAGCTGCAGCGTCACCCGCAGCGCGTTGGCCGGCGTCAACAGCAGGTCGCGCACGCTCGGCCGCCGCCCCCGCGCGATCTGACGCGCGCCGTCGAGCATCATCCCGCCCGCCACCCCCGCGCCCATCCCGCCCAGTCGGGCGAGCCGCGACAGCCGGCCGCTCGGCACCGCCCGGCCACGGGGCGGGGGCCCGTCGCCCGACATTATCGCTGTCCTACAACGCGGAACGCCGTCATCCTCGGATCGGCCGCCAGCGGCCGAGCATATCGGGTGCCAGCGGCGCTCATATAGGTCAGCTTCTTCAGTTTTCGTCCCCGTAGATCGCCACGCGGCACTCGCCCGCCGACGACGCGCTGCCCCGGTACATGCCGCCCGCCGGCCCGGTGACGATCACCCCGCCCGATCCGCCAAGCGCCTTGACCTCCGCCATCACCGTCTCGGCGGCTTTCTGCAGCGGCTCTCCGGCGAGGCGCACCCGCGCGCAGATCTCGTGCGCCACGCCCGCCCGGATGAAGAACTCGCCCGACCCCGTCGCCGACACCGCGCAGGCGCGGTCGTCGGCATAGGTGCCCGCCCCGACCACCGGCGCGTCGCCGATCCGGCCCCAGCGCTTGCCGGTGATGCCGCCGGTCGAAGTCGCCGCCGCGACGTGTCCCGCCTGGTCGCGCGCCACCGCGCCGACGGTGCCGTACTTCATGTCGACGTCGAACCAGCCGACCTGCCGCGCCTTCATCTCGTCCAGCTGCCGACGGCGCTCGGGCGTCTGGAACCACTCGGGGCCAGCCTGCTCCAGCCCCTGCTCGACCGAGAACCGGTCCGCCCCCGCGCCGCCCAGGAAGACGTGCGGGCTGTCGTCCATCACCCGCCGCGCCAGGCTGATCGGGTTGCGCGTCTTCGTCACCCCCGCCACCGCGCCCGCCTTGCGCTCGCGCCCGTCCATGATCGCCGCGTCCAGCTCGCTCGTTCCCTCGTAGGTCAGCACCGCGCCGCGCCCCGCGTTGAAGTGCGGATCGTCCTCCAGCACCCGCACCGCCGCCTCGACCGCGTCGACCGACGCGCCCCCCTTCGCCAGCATCGCAGACCCGGCATCCAGCGCCCGGCCCAGCGCGGCGCGGATCGCCGCCTCCTGCTCGGGCTTAAGCCGCCCGCGCTCGATCGCCCCCGCGCCGCCATGGATCACCAAGGTCCAGCTAGGGGCTTGGGCGTTCGCCTGGGCGGTCACCAGCAGGGCTCCGAGGAGAAGGGCAAGGCGCATCGCGACGCTCGCTATCGTGAAGGGGAAGAGCTTCCCTAGCAGATCGCGGCCACGTCGCTACCGGGCTTCCGGTCCGGCGCGCGAGGGGGTATGGCACGGCCATGTCTCTCAGACCCTGGCGCGATATCGCGCGACGCTCGAGCCGCCAGATCATGGTCGGCAACGTCCCCGTCGGCGGCGACGCGCCCGTCACCGTCCAGACGATGACCAACACGCCGACGTCCGACCCGCGCGCGACGATCGACCAGATCCGCCGCTGCGAGGACGCCGGCGCCGACCTGATCCGCGTGTCGTGCCCCGATGTCGAGAGCACCGCCGCGCTCGGCCAGATCGTCCGCGCCGCCCGCGTCCCGATCATCGCCGACATCCATTTCCACTACAAGCGCGCGCTGGAGGCCGCCGACGCCGGTGCCGCGTGTCTCCGGATCAACCCCGGCAATATCGGCTCCTCCGAGCGCGTCGCCGAGGTCGTCCGCGCCGCCAAGGCGAACGGTTGCGCCATCCGCATCGGCGTCAACGGCGGCAGCCTGGAGCGCCACCTGCTCGAGAAATACGGCGAACCTTGCCCCGACGCGCTGGTCGAATCGGCGCTCGACCACATCAAGCTGCTCCAGGACCACGATTTCCACGAATTCAAGGTCGCGGTGAAGGCGTCGGACTTCTTCCTCGCCGTCGCCGCCTATCAGCAGCTCGCCGAAGCGGTCGACTGCCCCTTGCACCTCGGCATCACCGAGGCGGGCGGGTTCGTCGGCGGCACCGTCAAGTCGGCGATCGGCATCGGCAGCCTGCTGTGGGCCGGCATCGGCGACACCATCCGCGTGTCGCTCTCGGCCGAGCCCGAGGAGGAGGTCCGCGTCGGCTTCGAAATCCTGAAGGGCCTCGGCATCCGCAACCGCGGCGTCCGCGTCGTTTCCTGCCCCAGCTGCGCGCGCCAGGGCTTCGACGTCATCCGCACCGTCCAGGCGCTGGAGGAGCGGCTCGGGCACATCCGTACCCCCATGTCGCTGTCGGTGCTCGGCTGCGTCGTCAACGGCCCCGGCGAAGCGCGCGAGACCGATATCGGCATCACCGGCGGTGGCGGCGGCAAGCACATGGTGTACCTGTCGGGCGTCACCGACCACCACGTCCAGGACGCCGGCATGATCGACCACATCGTCGCGCTGGTCGAGGCCAAGGCGGCGGAGATAGACCGCGCCGATGAGCTACGCGCCATCGCGGCCGAGTGAGCGTCGATGCCGGCCTGATCGACTGGGTGGCGGAGGCGATGAGCCCCGTCGGCGAGGTCACCAGCCGCCGCATGATGGGCGGCGCGACGCTCTACTGCGACGGCACGGTGTTCGCGATCGTCGCCGGCGATGCGCTCTGGTTCAAGGCCGACAAGGCGAGCGACGCGACCTGGGACGCGGCGGGGGCGGAGCGTTTCACCTACCCACGCAAGGACGGCAAGATCGCCAGCATGAACTACCGCCGCGCGCCGACCGATTGCTACGACGACCCCGATGTCCTGCGCGACTGGGCGGCGCACGCCGTCGCGGCGGGCCGGAGAGGGGCCAAGTGAGCCCTACCGTCCGCCGCGCGGCGCCGGGCGACGAGGCGGCGATCCACGCCCTGGTCGTGGCGCTCGCCGTCTACGAACGCGAGCCCGACGCGGTGCGGGCGACCCCCGCCTCGCTCCGTGAAACCCTGTTCGGCGAGAATGCCGAGGTGTTCGCCCATGTCGCCGAGGTCGACGGCCGCGTCGCGGGCGTGGCGCTGTGGTTCCGCACCTACTCGACCTGGACCGGCCGCCCGAGCCTGTACCTAGAAGATCTGTTCGTCGGCGAGGCCGCTCGCGGCGCCGGCGCTGGCCTGGCCTTGTTCAAGGCCCTGGCGCGCGAAGCCAAGGCGCAAGGCTGCGCCCGCATAGATTGGGCCGTTCTCGACTGGAACGAGGGCGCGCGTGGCTTCTATACCCGCATCGGCGCCCACCATTCACGCGGTTGGGAGCCGTGGCGGCTGGAAGGCGAAGCGTTAGAGAAGCTCGCGTCCACTTAGGTTCCGTGGTACGGCTCAGGTACTAGGAGATGTGGCATGACCTACCAAGCCAAGGTGATCGCCGGCGGCAAGATCGTCATCCCCGCCGACCTCCGCCGCGAACTCGGCATCAAGGACGGCGACTCGCTCGTCATCGAGCGCGACGATCGGGACGGCCTGGTCCTGAAGACGCGCGCGCAGGTCGTGAAGGAAGTTCAGGCTCGGCTACGGGAGGAAATGGGACCATCGACCGGGAGCGTCGTCGACGAGTTGATCGCTGAACGGCGTGTTCAGGGCGAGCGGGAAAATCGCGAGCACGAGGAGTGGCTGCGTTCCGCTCGAGCATGACGATCGTTCTGGATGCCTCAGCGGTTCTCGCTGTGTTGCTCGAAGAGAATGGCGCGGATGTCGTATTGGCCGCAGCGGCCGGCGCGTTGGTCAGTACCGTCAATCTTACCGAAGTGCTGGAGAAGGTTGCGGACAAGGCCGGTGACGCCGGCCCTATTCCTGATGAGTTGAGGCGGATCGGGATCATCATCGTACCGTTCAGCGCCCGCCAGGCGCAGATCGCGGCGGCGCTGAAACCCAGGGTCGCGTCGGTCAAGAACATCTCGCTCGCCGACCGCGCCTGCCTGGCGCTGACGCTCGACACGGGTCTGCCCGTGCTGACCGGCGACCGGGACTGGGCCAAGCTCGACCCCGACCTCGATCTCGACATTCACCTGATCCGGTGACGCGCGTCACACCCGCGATCGCCTTCGCCGTCGCCTGCGTCGCCATTGCGACCTATTCCGCGATGGACGCGGTGATGAAGGGGTTGAGCCTGCAATCGGGCGCGTACAGTGCGGTGTTGTGGCGCTCGGTCGCCGGCGTCGCGCTGACCGGCCCGGCGTACCTGGCGCTGGGTCGCCGCTGGCCTAGTCGCGAGGCGCGCCGCCTCCACCTCGCCCGCGGCACCGTCGCCGGCGGGTCGGTGCTGCTGTTCTTCTGGGGCTTGGAACGCGTCGCCATGGCGCAAGGGGTGGCGCTGACCTTTCTCGCGCCGCTGATCGCCCTGTTCCTCGCTGCCTGGCTGCTCGGCGAGCGCGTCGGGCGGGGCGCGGTGCTCGCGTCGCTGGTCGCCACCGGCGGCGTGCTCGTCATCGC
>CAXTRJ010000119.1:0-8427 GCA_964246585.1 uncultured Sphingomonas sp.
GGCGTAGAGCGCGTGCGGGTGGCCGGCGAAGCGCCCCCGCGCCACCACGGCGAGGTTCGCCTGGTAAAGGTCGCCGGCGGCGATCAGCGCCTGGACGCGGGCGAAGCGCTCGCCGTACGCGTCGCGGTCGACCTCGGGCCGGGGCGCGGCGATCCACGCGCCCGCCGGATCGGGCAGCAGCGCGGCGACCGCCGCGTCGTCGAGCGTCTCGAACCGATCGAACAGCCCGAACCACAGCATCGGCCCGGCATCGCCCGCATGGCCGGCGATCCTCGGCTCGAACGCCGCGCCCGCTTCGTAAGTCAGGTAGCCTGCGGCATGGAGGCCGCGCGCGCGCGCGGCGCGCAACCGGGTCAGCGCGCCGGCGACTTGGTCGACGGTATCGGCCGCGACGATCTGGGCGGGATCGCGGTAGAGGCGCGCCACCCCGCCCGGGCGGGCGTCGTCCAGCAGGACGAAGGGGGCGCATTGGTCGAGCCGCATCGCGCGATGCCTTGGCCCGCGCGGGCGGCGAAGGGCAAGCGCGATTGTCGCGCCAGCCGCATCGGCCTATCTGGACGCGATGCCGGACCAAACCCCTCCCTTGCGCGCGGCGATCGTCCCCGTGACGGCGCTGCAGCAGAATTGCACGCTCCTGTGGTGCACCGCGACGATGCGCGGCGCGTTCGTCGATCCCGGCGGCGACCTGCCGCGCCTGCGCGCCGCCGCGAAGGAGCACGACGTCACCGTCGAGAAGATCCTCCTGACGCACGGCCATATCGACCATGTCGGCGAGGCGAAGCCGTTCGCCGAGGAACTGGGTGTGCCGATCGAGGGCCCGCACGAGGCCGACCGCTTCCTGCTCCAGACGCTGGAGCAGGCGGGTCGCGCTTACGGCCTGGTCGGGGTGTCGTTCGAGCCGGATCGCTGGCTGGTCGAGGGCGACGCGGTGACGATCGGCGACCTGTCGCTCGACGTGTATTTCACCCCCGGCCATTCGCCGGGGCACGTGATCTTCCACCACCCCGCGTCGCGCTTCGCGCAGGTCGGCGACGTATTGTTCGCCGGCTCGATCGGGCGCGCCGACCTGCCCGGCGGCGACCAGGCGACACTGATCCGGTCGGTCGTCAACAAACTCTGGCCACTCGGCGACGAGACGGCGTTCATCCCGGGGCATGGGCCGGCGAGCAATTTCGCGAGGGAGCGGCGGAGCAATCCGTTCGTCGGGGACGCGGTGCTGGCGGGGTAACATCCGTCCACCTCCTCGCTTGCCCCGTTCGTCCTGAGTAGCCACTGAGCGAAGCCGAAGTGGCGTATCGAAGGATTGGAGGGCAGGAACTGTCCTTCGATACGGGTTTTCGCCAAGCTCAGCCCCTACTCAGGACGAAGGAGGGGTGCCGGCCAGACCAGCCTCACCCCGTCCGCGCCACCGTTTCGACCACCACGCCGCCGCCATACCCCCGCGCGATGATCGGCAGCGCGATGGCCCAGATCGCCAGCATCAGCATCAGCAGGAACGTCAGCCCCGTGCCGACCTCACGTCCCTTCGCGAGGCCGTCCATGCCGAACGGATGCAGCACGCGCCCGACGAGAAACAATGCGCTGGCGGCCCATAGCCAAACCGACGTGCCGACGCTGAACTCGAGCGGCCCGACCAGCGCCAGGAAGAAGGGCGCGTATTCGACGAAATTGGCGTGGGCGCGCATCCGGCGGAGTACCCGGTCGTTGCCGCCGTCGCCGAAGCTGACCTTTTCCCGCCCCCGCATTTGGCCGACGCGGAACGCCAGCCACAGATTGATCAGCGTCAGCGCCCCGGCCAGCATTAGCGTCACCGGCAACATCGACAGCGACATGATCGCCTCCCCCGTTCTCCGCAGCGACGGTGGCACCGGGGAGAGCGGCTTGCAACAGCGGACGGAATCGCTATAGCGCCACGCTTCGCGATGCGTCCGGCCGCCTGGGGCTGCGCGGCCTTGAGGTCCGTGCGGCACCGGTTGGACGACCGCTCACCCAAGAACCGACCGCAAAAGGTGCCGACATGGCCGTCCCCAAGAGAAAGACTTCGCCGTCCAAGCGCGGCATGCGCCGGAGCCACGATTCGCTCAGCATCGCGGCGTTCCAGGAATGTCCGAACTGCGGTGAGCTGCGCCGCCCGCACAACCTGTGCACTTCGTGCGGGCACTATAACGGTCGCGAGATCGTTTCGGTCGAGGGCTAAGGCCCGCTACACCCGACCGAGGTACACGACGACATGCCCGACAGTGCCTGGATTGCCGTCGATGCGATGGGCGGTGACGATGGGCTGGCGGTCATGCTGGGCGGGGTTGCACGGGCGCGACAACGGTTCGAGGGAACGCGTTTCCTGCTGGTCGGCGACGAGGCCGCGATCGCCGGGGGATTGAAGGCCCATCCCAATCTGGCGGAGCAGGCCGAGATCGTTCACGCGCCCGAGGTGGTCACGTCGAGCGAGAAGCCGAGCCAGGCGATCCGCCGCGCCAAGACGACGTCGATGGGCATCGCGATCGATCTGGTGAAGCGCGGCCGCGCCGCCGCCTGCGTCTCGTCGGGCAATACCGGCGCGCTGATGGCGATGGCCAAGCTAAGTCTCAGGACGATGCCCGGGATCGACCGGCCGGCGCTGGCGGCGCTGCTGCCGACGCTGGGCGATAACGATGTGGTCATGCTCGACCTGGGCGCCAACACCGAATGCGACACGCGCAACTTGGTCCAGTTCGCGGTCATGGGCGCGGCCTATGCGCGGAGCTCAATGGACCTCGAATCGCCACGCGTCGCGCTGCTCAACATCGGTAGCGAGGACCAGAAGGGCACCGAATCGATCCGCGACGCGGCGCAGGTGTTGCGCGGGGCCGACCATCTGCCGATGACCTTTACCGGTTTCGTCGAAGGCGACCAGCTTTCGCGGGGAGAAGTCGACGTGATCGTCTGTGACGGCTTTTCCGGTAATATCGCGCTGAAAACCGCCGAGGGCACCGCCCGCTTCGTCGGCGACCTGCTCAAGCGCGCGTTCCGCAGCTCGGTGCGCTCCAAGATCGGCTTCCTCATCTCAAAGCCCGCGACCGAGCTGCTCCGTGACCACCTCGACCCCAACAACCACAATGGCGCGGTCTTCCTCGGGCTCAACGGCCTAGTCGTGAAGAGCCATGGCGGCGCGACCGAGCTGGGCGTCGCCACCGCGATCGGCGCGGCGGCCAAGATGGTCCGCGACGACCTGACCAAGCGGATCGCCAACGACCTGGGCGAGACGGGGTTGGCGGCGTGATCCGCAGCGCCATCACCGGCACCGGATCGGCGCTGCCGGCGCGGCGCGTGTCGAACGCCGAGCTGGCCGAGACGGTCGACACCACCGACGAATGGATCGTCGAGCGCACCGGCATCCGTTTCCGCCACATCGCCGGCCCCGACGAGACGACGGCGACGCTCGCCGCCGATGCCGCCAAAGCCGCGCTCGCCGCCGCCGGGCGGGTCGCGTCCGACATCGACCTGATCGTGCTGGCGACCGCCACCCCCGACCAGACATTCCCGGCGACCGCCACCAAGGTCCAGGCGATGCTCGGCGCGGGCGACTGCGTCGCGTTCGACGTGGCCGCCGTGTGCTCGGGCTTCCTCTACGCGCTGCAGGTCGCCGACAGCATGATCCGCGCGGGGGCGCACACCCGCGCGCTGGTCATCGGGGCGGAGACGTTCAGCCGCATCCTCGACTGGGAGGACCGTGGCACCTGCGTCCTGTTCGGCGACGGCGCGGGCGCGATCGTGCTGGAGCGGGTGGCGGACGACGACCAGACCGGCCGGGGCATCCTCGCCACCAAGCTCCACGCCGATGGCCGGCATAACGAGCTGCTCTATGTCGATGGCGGGCCGTCGACCACCGGCACCGTCGGCAAACTCAGGATGAAGGGCCGCGAGGTGTTTCGCCATGCCGTCGTCAACCTGGCGGCGGTGATGGAGGAGGCGCTGAAGGGCCTCGACCTCAACTCGGCCGATGTCGATTGGGTGGTGCCGCACCAGGCGAACGCCCGCATCCTCGACGCGACCGCGCGCAAGCTCGGCCTGCCGCCGGAAAAGGTCATCGTCACCGTCGACCGGCACGCCAACACGTCGGCCGCGTCGGTGCCGCTGGCGCTCGACGTCGGCGTGCGCGACGGGCGGATCAAGCGCGGCGACCTCATCGTCCTGGAGGCGATGGGCGGCGGCTTCACCTGGGGCGCGGCGGTGGTCCGGTTCTGACCGGACCCAGCTTGCTACTACGACATCGAAGTCGGGCGCAAAGGCTTGCGACAATGCGCGTTCCCGACCGTATCGGCCTGTGATACAGTTTGCATCCGCCACGCGAAGGAGGGCAGCATGGCATCCGGGGAAACATTGACGCGCGCCGACTTGGCCGAGGCGCTGCACCGCCAGGTCGGGCTGTCGCGCACCGATTCATCGAAGTTCGTCGAGCAGATCCTGGCGCATATGTGCGGCGCGCTGGCCCAGGGGGAGAACGTCAAGATTTCCGGCTTCGGCACCTTCGTGCTGCGCGACAAGGGCGAGCGCGTCGGGCGCAACCCCAAGACGGGGGTCGAGGTGGCGATCGCGCCCAGGCGGGTGCTGACGTTCCGCGCCAGCCAGACGATGCGCGAGCGCATCGTCGGCGGCGCCTGACCACGGTGACGCCGCCAAAGGCCGAAACCGCGTTCCGCACCATTGGCGAGCTGTCGCGCGACACCGGGCTGCCACAACATATCCTGCGTTACTGGGAGACGCGGTTCACCCAGCTCAGGCCGCTGCAACGCGCGGGCAACCGGCGATATTATCGGCCCGAGGACGTGGCGCTGGTCCGCCGCATCGACGCGCTGCTCAACCGCGAGGGCTATACCGTGCGCGGGGTGCAGCAACTGCTCGGGACGGAGCGGAACGCGCCGGCGGTGTCGCCGGCGGTCGACGTGTTCGCAACGCTGCAGGCGATCCGTGCGCTGCTGGCGGAAGCGTTGGCGGAGGATTAGCGCTCCCGCGTCGCGGCGAACGCCACCTTGGGGTAACGGTCGGCGACATAGCCCACCTCCCACGCGGTCTTGGCCAGGAACACCGGGTTGTCGTCGCGGTCCTTGGCCATCGCCGCGCGGTTGAGGTCGGTGAACGCCTTCAGGTCGGCGGGGTCGGCGGCCGACACCCAACGCGCGGTGTCGAACGGCGCGGGCTCGAGCCCGGCGGCGACCTTGTATTCCGCATCAAGGCGGCTGAGCAGCACCTCCAACTGGAGCTGACCGACGACGCCGATGATCCAGTTCGACCCGATCTCGGGGTAAAACACCTGCGTCACGCCCTCCTCGGCCATGTCGTCGAGCGCCTTGCGCAACTGCTTGGTCTTGGTCGGATCCTTCAACTGGACGCGGCGCAGGATCTCGGGGGCAAAGTTGGGCAGGCCGGTGAAGCGTACGTCGGCGCGCTCGCTCAGCGTATCGCCGACGCGGAGCGTGCCATGGTTGGGAATGCCGATGATGTCGCCGGGGAACGCTTCGTCGGCGACCTCGCGGTTCTGGGCGAAGAACAGGATGGGCGAGTGGACCGCGATCGGCTTGCCTGAGCCAGACGGTGTGAGCTTCATGCCGCGCTTGAAGGTGCCCGAGCACAGCCGCATGAAGGCGATGCGGTCGCGGTGCTGCGGGTCCATGTTGGCCTGGACCTTGAAGACGAAGCCGGTGACTTCGGGGCCGTCGGGTGAGACTGGGGCGGGCTCGGCCGGCTGCGGGCGCGGACCGGGGGCGAAATCGGCGAGCGCGCGGATGAGCTCGCCGACGCCGAAGTCCTTCAGCGCCGAGCCGAAGTAGACGGGGGTGAGGTCGCCGGCGCGGTAACGGTCGGCGTCGAACGAGGCATAGCCGCCTTGCGCGAGCTCGGCCTCGTCGCGGAAGGTGGCGAGGCCTTCAGGCGTCAGCGTCGCGGTGAGCGTCGGGTCGTCAATGCCGCTGAACTGGTCCGGACGCCCCATGAACACACGGCTGTCGCCCTCGGGCCGGCTGAGCGTATTGTCGTGGAGGTCGTAGACGCCCTCGAACTGGCCGCCCATGCCGACCGGCCAGCTCATCGGGCAGACGTCGAGCTGGAGGATGTCGGCGATCTCGTCGAGCAGCTCGAACGGCGGTCGACCCTCACGGTCGACCTTGTTGACAAAGGTGATGATCGGCACCGATCGCAGGCGGCAGACCTCGAACAGCTTGCGCGTCTGCGCCTCGATGCCGCGCGCGGCGTCAATCACCATGACGGCGGAATCGACGGCGGTGAGGGTACGATAGGTGTCCTCCGAGAAGTCCTCGTGCCCCGGCGTGTCGAGCAGGTTGTAGGTGATGCCGTTGGTCTCGAAGGTCATCACCGACGAGGTGACCGAGATGCCGCGCTGCTGCTCGATCTTCATCCAGTCGGACCGGGCGCGGCGGTTCGCCCCGCGCGCCTTGACCTCGCCGGCGAGGTGGATCGCGCCACCGAAATACAGCAGCTTCTCGGTCAAGGTGGTCTTGCCGGCGTCGGGGTGCGAGATGATCGCGAAGGTGCGGCGGGGAGTGGGGATCATTGGGCCTGCTTCTTGTCCGTCATCCCAGCGAAGGCTGGGATCGCGTGGTTCGGACCGGGTGCGCTACCGGCCAGCGACCCCAGCCTGCGCTGGAGTGACGAAGACGGGAAGTCGGAACGTATATAGGACGCTACGCCACCAGCGTCACGCTCATCGCGATCCGCTTGGCGCCGCCCGGCGGTACCGCGAACACCCCCGGCTTGTCGCGAAACTCACCGGCGAACCCTTCCGGATCAGCGATGCCGTGCCACGGCTCGACGCAGATGAACGCCGCGCCGGGCTTGGTCCAGATGCCGAGCTTGGGCGTGTCGGGAAAGGCGATACGGAGCCCGGGGCCGTCGGCGGCACCGTAAGTGACCGCGTCGGAGGCGACCGTGTCCCACACCAGCGCGTCGCGCGCGAACAGGTCGTCGGCGAGCGTCAGCACGCGGCCGTTAAGGGGACTGTCGCGGGTGTCGCGGGCGACCAGCCCGTCGGGGGTGATCTCGCTCAGCCGCGCCGACTCGTCGCGGTCGAAGACGATGCGGTGGTCGGCGCGGGCCTGGCCATAAGGTAGCGGCCAGGCGAACGCCGGGTGGAATCCGAAGCTCGCCGGCATCGGCGCGTCGCCGCGGTTCTCGATCGACGCCTCAACCGCCAGCGTCGCGCCGCGAAGCGAAAAGGCGATGTCGAGCGCGAAGGCGAAGGGGTAAGCCGCCCGCGTCTCGTCGCTGTCGGTCAGGCGCAGGGTGGCGCGATCCGCCGCCTGCTCGACCACGTCGAACATCGAGCGGCGGGCGAAGCCGTGCTTGCCGAGCGGATATTCTCGGCCGTCCACACGAAGCACGTCGCCGTTCAGTCGGCCGACGATCGGGAACAGGATCGGCGCGCGGCCGGTCCAATAGGCCGGGTCGGCATCGGTCATCAGCTCGCACCCGTCGGCGTCGCGCAAGGACGTCAACTCGGCGCCGAACGGGTTGATCGCGGCCGACAGGTACGATGAGCCAATGGTGATCATGCCCTCACCTCCGTTCGTTTCGAGCGAAGTCGAGAAACCTCGTCCCGCCACTCGAACCCGACTTCTCGACTTCGCTCGAAGCGAACGGAAAGGGAAAACAATCAGCCACGAAGCGTCGCCCCCTGCTTGGCCGCCGCCGCGACCACCTTGTCGCCAATCGCCTTTAGCGCTTCGTCGGTGAAGCTCTTGTCGCCCGGCTGGAGCACGACCTCAAGCGCGACCGACTTGCTCCCGTCCGGTACGCCCGCGCCGGCGAACACGTCGAACACGCGCGCCGACACGATCGTCGCCTTGTCCGCGCCCTTGACGGCCCGCACCAGCGCGTCGGCGGCGAGCGCGGTGGAAACGAGGAAAGCGAAATCGCGGCGGACCGGCTGAAGCGCCGGCGGCGCATAGGCCGGGCGGGCGAAACCGGTCGCGCGCTTGGCCGGCAGTGCGTCGAGATAAAGTTCGGCGGCAACCACCGGGCCGTCGAGGTCGAACGCCTTGAGCACGGTCGGATGCAACGCGCCGAACGTGGCGACCACCGTCTTGGGGCCAAGCCGCAGCGTTCCCGACTGGCCTGGGTGCCAGGACGCGCCGGCCCCTTCCGATTCCGGGCCCATCACCTGCAAGTTGTCGACCGGCGCGCCGGCGGCGGCGAGCAGCGCCAGCGCTTCCGCCTTCGCATCGAACGCGTCGACCGGCGCGCGACCCTCGCGCCAGCCTCGCGCCCGCCGGTCGCCGGTCAGGACCAGCGCCAACGTCGGGCGCTCGGCATCGGCGAGGTACCGCCGGCCGATCTCGAACAGCCGCACCGTACCCTGCCCTCGCTTCGCGTTGCGCTCGGCGGCGGCGAGGAGGCCGGGCAGGAGGGACGGGCGCATGACCTTCAGCTCTTCCG
>CAXTRJ010000120.1:0-8362 GCA_964246585.1 uncultured Sphingomonas sp.
CCACCGTCCTCGGCCCGCGCCAGCCGCCCCGCCCGGGCCGCGACGCGGAGCACCGTCGCGGTCTCGGGCGCGGCGTCGAGCAATTGCGCGAAGCCGGTGTCCGGGCCGATCCCCTCCTCCGCCGCGATCCGGTCGAGCATCCGCCGCCCCGCGAGACGCGACGGCAGGTCGAGCCTGAGCACGAAACTCATCCGTCGCAGGATCGCCGCATCGATGTTGCCGATCGCGTTGGTCGTCCAGATCACCGGCACCGCGTTGCCCTCGAGCAGCCGGTTGACGAAGATCTTGCTGCCCGAACGCTTGGCCATCCAGTCGCCCCCGCTCGGCTGCGCGTCGCCGATCAGATCCTCCATCTCGTCGAACAACAGCACCGCGCGGCCGCGATCCGCCAGGACTCGCTGCGCCACCTGAAGCGCGCCGACGCGCTCGTACCGCCCGGGCTCCTCGCCATCGTCGTCGACCTCGCCGACGCCATGCAGCGCGGCGTCGGCGGCGGCGGCCAGCGTCCGGGCGAGCTCGGTCTTACCGGTGCCGGGCAGGCCGTGGATCAGGATGTTGATGCCGCCGGCGCGCCCGTCGATGGCGCCGGCCAGCAGCCGGACCAGGAAGTCGACATCGGCAACCCCGGCGAAGTCGTCCAGCGTCAGCCTGGCCGGCTGCCGCGCGCCGACCAGCGCGTCCATCATCTCGGGGCCGCTCGCGGGCGCGCGGTCGAGCAATCGTTCAAGCGTCCAGCGAATTGCGACCTCGACCGCGCCCTGTCGATTGGTGTGAAACGTCGCCAGGTCGAGGCGCAGCACCGCGCTGCGCCGGACGACGCGCGTCGCCTCGTGCGGCTCGGCCCCGGCCAGCTCGCCCAGCAGCGCGGGTAGATCGTGACCGTGGCGGCTCGCCACCGCGACGAGCCCCGCCACGCGCGGCAAGCGGTCGCACGCGACAACGAGCGCGAGCAACGCCGTGTCGACCGGCGCGAAGCCCAGCATCGCCGCGAGCTGGTCGGCCAGCTGCAGCGCGTGCGGCCGCATCGGCGCGACCGGACGCGCGGCGGCGACGCCGGCCAGAAGCATCTCCCAATCCGGCGCCGACTCGCCCGCCGGCACGGAATCCGGCAGGAGCCAGTCGAGATGCGGCTCCGCCCATTCCCGGATGGCGCTCGCCAGCGATGCGGAGGCGGCGACGCCCCGCGCGATCCGGAGCACCATGCCCCGGACCATGTCATGTTCGTCCATGATGTCTCACATCCCCGCCCAGACGCGCGGGCATGAAACCGCACGCGTCGGGGTCGTTATTCGTTTGCGGTCAGCATCGGGGGGCTGCGGCGGCGTGGCCCGGCCGCGGCGCGTGAGGAGGCGCTAGGACAGTGGCCGGACGCCGCGAGGCGAGGCACCCCGATAGGCGTAATGGTCCAGCAATGCGCTTCTCCAGACATCGGCACGACGCCGAGACGATCTTGATTATACGCTATAACGCCCAACGCGCAATGCTTACGCGATCGATACGCGGTGCACGCCGCCCGGCAGATGCTCGAACCGGCAACGCCGCGCCAGGAAGCGCTCGATCACCACGGCGGCGGTCAGGGCATGCTGGCTCGGCTTGACCGTCGTGAAGCTTCCGCCCCCGGCCAGCGCGAACGGCAGCAGCAGCTGATCCGCCAGATACGGCCCGGCGAACGCGGTCGACTGGAGATAGCCGTTCATCCGCCCCGCCGCCTTCTTCGCCACCCGCTCGGCGGGAACGCCGAGCTGGCCGAAGCCGCTGACGATCTCGGTGATGTGTTCAAACTCGGCCTCGAGCAACAGGATATTGCCCGGCCCGCGCTCCTCGGGCAGCTCGCGCACCGCGAACGACCGATCGGGCCAGCTGAACGACTTCCTGACGCACGCGATCTCGCGCTCGGCGATCTCCAACGGCAGCCCGGCGATGAAGGCGGTCGCGGACGTCGCCAACATCGCGCCGCGCTCCGCGCAATCGATCGGCGCGAGCGGCGCGGGCGCGATATCGACCTCGATCCGCCCGCCCCCGCTCGGGTAGAAGCCGTGCCGCACCAGCCGCGCCTCGACCCGCGACCCCATGCGGGCGATCACCGGCAGAAACGCGCGCGCGACGAACTCGAACGGCGGTGCCATCATGTTATGCGTCCCGCCCTCCAGCACGACGCGCGACGGTCCATCCGCCAGCAGCAACGGCATGAGGATCGTCTGGAGCACCAGCCCCGTGCTGCCCGCGGTGCCGACCGCGAAGCGATACTCGCCCGCGCGCACCGTCCCCGGTCGGAACGTCATGTCCCGCGACCCGACCGCGACGCCGTCGTATTCGCCCCCGCCGATCGCGCACGCCGCCTCGATCGCGGTGACATGCTGGCGCATCAGCCCCGGCTTCTCCCGCCCGCCGCGCACGTCCGTGATACGGAACGGCGTCCCCGTGACGAGCGACAGTGCGCACGCGTTGCGCACCACCTGCCCGCCGCCCTCGCCTTGTGCCCCGTCGATGACGATCATGGCCCGTTCCTCGTGGGTGGTGCGCGTCAGCCCTTGACGCACACCACCTGCTTCAGCGTGTGGACGATCTCGACCAGGTCGGCCTGCGCCGCCATCACCGCCTCGATCGGCTTGTAGGCGCGGGGCGACTCGTCGATCACGCCTTCATCCTTGCGGCATGCGACACCCGCCGTCGCGGCGACGTGTTCCGCCACCGTGACCTCGCGCTTGGCCTGGGTGCGGCTCATCACGCGGCCTGCGCCGTGGCTGCAACTGTCGAACGATTCCGCGTTGCCGAGCCCCCTGACGATGAACGACTTCGCCCCCATCGACCCCGGGATGATCCCCATCACGCCCTTCGCCGCCCGCACCGCGCCCTTGCGCGTCACCAGCACGTTCTGGCCGAAATGGTTCTCCCGCGCGACGTAGTTGTGGTGGCAGTTGATCGCCTCCAGCTCCGCGTCGAACGGCTTCGCGATCGCGCTCCGCATCGCCCGGATGACATTGGTCATCATCATGCGCCGGTTGAGCGCCGCATAATCCTGCGCCCAGCCGACCGCCTCGACATAGTCGTCGAAATGCTCGGTCCCTTCCGGGAAATAGGCGAGATCCTCGTCGGGCAGGTTGACGAACCAGCGGCGCATATCCTGCTTGGCCAGTTCGATGAAGAAGCCGCCGATCGCGTTGCCGACGCCGCGCGAGCCGGAGTGGAGCATCGCCCACACCCGCTGCTCGGTGTCGAGGCACACTTCGATGAAGTGGTTGCCCGTACCCAGCGTGCCGAGGTGGACCAGGTTGTTGGTCTTCGCCAGCTTCGGGTATTTCGCCACGATCCGCCCGAAGCGCTCGGCGATCGTCGCCCAGGCCTCGACGATCGCCCGCGGCGGATCGCCCCAGGAGCCGGGATCGCGCTTGCCCTGCTTCACGTCGCGGCCGACCGGCACCGCGCGCTCGATCGCGGCGCGTACACCCTCCAAATTGTCGGGCAGGTCGCTCGCCACCAGCGAGGTCCGCGCCGCCATCATGCCGCAGCCGATGTCGACCCCGACCGCCGCCGGGATCACCGCGCCCTTGGTCGGGATCACCGAGCCGACGGTCGCGCCGATGCCGACATGAACGTCGGGCATCACCGCCACGTGCTTGAAGACGAACGGCATCCGCGCCGCCGACGCGAGCTGCACGCGCGCCTTGTCGTCGACGGGCACGCCGCGCGTCCACATCTTGATCGGCACGCCGCCCTCGACCTGCTGGAAATCGTACATCGGCTTCGTCACCGTCGTGGCTCCTCTTGGCTTCGGGGCGGCCGGCCCATTCCGGCCGCCCTGTACCGCAGCCATGCTGGCGATGTTCGCACCACCAGCATGGCGTGCTTCACTCTGCATGGTATGTGCCAGTCTGGCGGAGTAGAAGGTTTCCGCAGCGTAATACTCTGTAGTTGCACACATAACTCATTCATTCCGGCAGTCGCGCGATCACTGTTCAAGCACCAAGCCAACGAACTTCGATCGACAGCGCTCGTCATTTATCCTATGGTATCGTGATGAAGCCGCTTGTCGTTATCGGATTTCTCGGGTCGACGCTCGATTCCAGCAAGTTCGCCGCCTCACGCTGGAGCAAATGGCGGCCCTCGGTCGGCTTGGCCATGCACCAGGATCTGCGCGTCGACCGCTTCGTCATGCTCCACGGCGCGAACCATGCTGGCCTGGCCAGCTACATCGCCGGCGACATCGCCAGCGTCTCGCCGGAGACGGCCGTCGACCGTCACATCCTCGACTTCGACGACCCGTGGGATTTCGAGGAGGTCTATGGCAAGCTGCTCGACTTCGCCCGCGCCTATCCGTTCGATCCCGATGCCGAGGACTATCTCGTCCACATCACCACCGGCACCCATGTCGCGCAGATCTGCCTGTTCCTGCTTACCGAGGCCAACTACCTGCCCGGCAAGCTGCTTCAGACGCAGCCGCACCGGGGGGCGCCCAACGGCGCGCCCGGCACCTGGACGACGATCGACCTCGACCTGTCACGCTATGACAGCATCGCCACCCGCTTCGCCGCCGTGAGCGCCGAGAGCACGTCGTTCCTGAAATCGGGCATCGACACCCGCAACGCCGCGTTCAACCGGCTGATCGACGAGATCGAACAGGTGGCGGTCCGCTCTCGGGCGCCCGTGCTGCTGATGGGGCCGACCGGCGCGGGCAAGAGCCAACTCGCGCGGCGCATCTACGAACTCAAGCGCCTCAAGCACCAAGTGAAGGGGCCGTTCGTCGAGGTCAATTGCGCGACGCTGAAGGGCGACGGCGCGATGTCGGCGCTGTTCGGCCACAAGAAGGGCGCGTTCACCGGCGCCGCCGCCGATCGCGCCGGGCTGCTGCGCACCGCCGACACCGGCACGCTGTTCCTCGACGAGATCGGTGAATTGGGCCTGGACGAGCAGGCGATGATCCTGCGCGCGATCGAGGACAAGCGCTTCCTGCCGGTCGGCGCCGACAAGGAGGCGGCGTCCGATTTTCAGCTGATCGCCGGCACCAACCGCGATCTCTCCCGCGCCGTCGCCGACGGCCGCTTCCGCGACGACCTGTTCGCGCGGCTTAACCTGTGGACCTTTTCGCTGCCCGGCCTCGCCGAACGTCGCGAGGATATCGCCCCCAATCTCGACTATGAACTGGACCGCTTCGCCGAACGCGAGGGCACCCGCGTCACCTTCAACAAGGAGGCGCGCGAACGGTACCTCGCCTTTGCGACCGGCGGCGGGGCGACCTGGCCGGGCAATTTCCGCGACCTGGCGGCAAGCGTCACGCGCATGGCGACCTTTTCGCCCAAGGGACGCATCGACGCCGCGTGCGTCGATGCCGAGATCGCGCGATTGCGAAAGGTTTGGTCGTCGCGCGACGCGGACGACGGCGTCGACGGGCTGCTCGCGCCCGATCAGGCGGTGGCGCTCGACCCGTTCGACCGAGTCCAGCTCGCCCAGGTGATCGCGGTTTGCCGCGCCAGCCGTTCGCTGTCCGACGCCGGTCGCCACTTGTTCGCCGCGTCGCGCGCGCGCCGCGCCTCGTCGAACGACGCCGACCGCCTGCGCAAATACCTCGCGCGGTTTGGCCTGTCGTGGCAGCAGCTCGACGAGCGAGGCTGAGCCCGCACCGGGTCGGCTGGCGTGCCGAGGAATGACCGGCTCCTGCACCGGTTCTGCACTCATGCCGCGCCAAATACGCGCGGCCTGCACCGGCTAGCATCGACGCGCCCGCGCCATGGTTCCCGCCGTCCAATGGGGAGCCGCCATGATCCACCGTTCCGCGCGACGACGCGCCAGTTTCGTTATCAAGGTTGCCGGGGCGGTCGCGCTAGTCGCGCTCGCCGACTTCCTGTTCCATGGCGAGCGCGTTGGTAGCACGCTGGGGCTGTTCGCGCTGGCATGGACCGGCGCCGTCGCGCTGTTCGCCACCGGCAAACGCCGCCAACCCGGCTGGCTCGCCCTTGCCGCCGCCGCGACGTTCGGCGTGATCCTGCTCGACGACCCCAGCCCGCTCGCCTTGGCGCTGTGCTGGGTCGCGATCGCCAGCGCGGCGCTGCTGACACGCGTCACCTTTGACGACGCGGCGCGCTGGGCGGTCCGGCTGGTCGGCTATGGCGTGATCGGCGTCGTCGCGCCGTTGCGCGATGCGCGCAAGGTGACGAGGTTGCGCGCCGATCGCGGCGTCGGCCTCCGCTCGGTCGCGTCGCTCGTGGCGCTCCCGCTGGTCGGCGGGGCGGTATTCGTCGCGCTGTTCGCCGGCGCCAACCCGCTGATCGGCAACGCGCTCGCCGCGATCGAGCTGCCGGGCATGGCGGGGACCGTCCTGCACCTGCTGTTCTGGACGTTCGCGCTGGTGATCGTGTGGCCAAGCCTGCGGCCCCGCACCGTCCGGCTGGGCGATACGAAGGCGCTCGATCCGACGACGATCATTCCCGACGTGCCGCTGGCGACGTTGACGCTGTCTCTCGTCACCTTCAACCTGCTTTTCGCCGCCCAGAACGCGCTCGACCTCGTTTTCCTGTGGAGTGGCGCGCCGCTGCCGGCGGGCGTCACCATGGCGGAGTACGCGCATCGCGGCGCCTACGCGCTGATCGCCACCGCCTTGCTCGCCGGGCTGTTCGTCCTGCTGGCGCTGCGTCCCGGCGGCGCCGGCGCGCGCAGTCGACCCGTCCGCGCGTTGGTCACCCTGTGGGTCGCGCAGAACCTGCTGCTCGTCGCCTCCAGCATCCTGCGCACGCTCGACTATGTCGCCGCCTATTCGCTGACCGTGCTCAGGATCTCGGCGCTCGCCTGGATGGGGCTGGTCGCGGTCGGCCTGGTCCTGATCTGCTGGCGGATGCTGGCCGGGCGCTCGGCGGCATGGCTGATCAACGCCAACGCGGCCGCGGCGGCGCTGGTACTGACCGCGGCGAGCCTGGTCGACCTGGGCGCGACCGCCGCGGCCTGGAACGTCCGCCATGCGCGAGAAGGCGACCGGATCGACCTCTGCTACCTCAACCAGCTCGGCCCGTCGGCGCTGCTCCCGCTGATCGCGCTCGAACGACGCGCCGGCGGGCCTCGACTGTGCGACCGCGCCACCTTCCTGCGGGCACGGGCGATGGCCGACCTCTCGCGCCGCCAAGCCGACTGGCATGGCTGGACCTGGCGCGGCGCCCGCCGGCTGGCGGCGGCGCGGGCGGTGCTCGGCCCCGCACCGCTGTCGCCCCTTCCCGCGCGCCATGGCCGCGAGTGCGACGGCGGCCTCAACCCACCTCCCGAACGGCTAAAGGCGAGCGTCGCGCCGGTGACGGCTGTCCCGGCACCATCGCCGCGGTTGACGCCGGGGGCGCAACGATGATCCAGTGCCCCATGCCGCGCACCATCCTGGTCGTCGACGACGATCCCCACATCCGCCAGCTGCTCGCCTTCGCGCTGGGCAAGGCCGGGCTGGACACGATCGAGGCGGACAATGGCGAGGACGCTCTGGCGCTCGCCGAGGCGCACGCGCCGGACCTCGTCGTGCTCGACATCAACATGCCGCGGATGGACGGGCTGGAGGTGTGCCGGCGACTGCGCGCGCGAACGGGACAAGCTGGCGGCGACACGCCGATCCTGTTCCTGTCGTCGCGCGACGACGAGATCGACCGGGTGCTCGGTATCGAGCTCGGCGCCGACGATTATGTCGTCAAGCCCTTCTCCCCGCGCGAGGTGACCGCGCGCGTCATGGCGATCCTGCGCCGGACGGCGGGTCGCCCACCGGAACTGGATCGCGGCGCGCCGACTATCCGGCAAGGAAGGCTCGCCATCGACATCGACGGCTGGAGCGCCGACTGGGCCGGCGTCGAGGTACCCCTGACCGTGACCGAGTTCTCCATCCTCAGGACGCTGGCGTCGATGCCGGGCAAGGTGTTCAGCCGCGACGCGATCATCGACCGGCTGCACGGCCCGGGCTTCGCCGTCACCGACCGGACGATCGACAGCCATGTCCGCAACCTGCGCGCCAAGTTCGCCGGCGTCGGCGGCCATGACGTCGTCGAAACGCGGGCCGGGATCGGCTACCGGCTCGGCTCGTGCGCCGGCGCCGCTTGACCGACGCCGCGTGATCGGGGGCGCGAAGGAATGGGCGAGGCGGCATTGGCCCCGCCTCCGGCTGCGCACGATCCTGTTCGCGACACTGTTTCTGGTTGCGGCGTTGCCCGGCGTCGGCGCGGTGTTCCTGCGCGTCTACGAGAACACGCTGGTGCGCCAGACCGAGGCCGAGTTGGTCGCGCAAGGCGCGGCGCTGGCGGCGACCGCGGCGATGCTCTGGCCGGGCGCGGGCCCGGCGGCCGTCCTGGCGCCCGGCGACCTCAGGCCCGAACCGCCCCGGATCGACCTGAACGCGACGCCGATC
>CAXTRJ010000121.1:0-8277 GCA_964246585.1 uncultured Sphingomonas sp.
GTGGTGATCTCGGCCGGGGTCGCGGCGGGCGTGGCGGTGGTCGGCACCGGCGGGCTGGCGACGCCGCTCGTCATCGGCGTCGTGGCGACGGTGGTCGAGGTCGGCGCGACCGCCTATGTCGGGGCCAAGCTGACCCGTTGGGCGGAGGACGCGGGCGAGGCGCTGGGCTCCAAAAGCATGGGCGCGCCGTCGGGCAAGGTGGCGCAAGGCTCGCTCGACGTCCGGATCAACACGCGGCCTGCGGCCCGCGTCGGCGACGCGGAAACGTGCGACGCCGGGGTCGTGGCGCAGGGGTCGAGCAGCGTCTTCTTTAACGGCCGCCCGGCGTCGCGGGTCGGCGACAAGGCAAGCTGCGGCGCGACGATCGTCATGGGGTCGCGCGACGTCTTCATCGGCGGCGCGACCCGGACCGATGTGCCCGTCCAGTCGGAGGTGCCCGAATGGGTCCGCTGGGCCGCAGTGATCGTCGGCATCATCCCGGCGATGGGCCAGGCGGTCCGCGCGATCGGCCCGGCGCTGGCCGAGATCGCGGAAGCCGGCTTCGCCCGCGCGGCCAAGACCGGCGTCGGCGCGCTGAAGCGCGCGATGGAGGCGAAGGGGGGTGCGAGGCCGGCCGCTACGACCGCCGACGGTCCGGGAGCTTCGGTCAGGCATGGTGCCGCGGCCAGTGGTGACGATATCTTCCAGCCAAAGAAGTTGGGTCAGACCGAGCCGGGGGCGGTACCGCCATCACCCGAGTTGGCGCGGGAAATGCAGGTTGCCTCAAGCCGATCGGGACGATCTGCAGACGGCTATCCGGACCTTCCCGCCTCCGAAGCCAAAAACTTCGGGGACGACGTGCGACCCTGGAACGGCGACGACCATCCCGGTACCATCAAGCGCGTGATCGGTGCGGACAGCAATCCCAACGGATCTTACTGGCAATCTGAAGTGCCTAAGACAGAAGCCGAGTGGCGGGCTGGCTCGGCAGTCCAGAACGACTGGAACGGCGACGGCGGGTATGTCGAAAGCGAGGCAAGCGGCCTTCGCGGGTGGATCGGGTCTGCCGCCCCACAGAGGTCCAGTGATGGAACGTCTATACTACCGGGACAAGGGCAGCAGATTTGGCTTTCACCGAGCAGTGCTAAACCTTCAATTCCGAAACCCACACCTTGGAGTCCGGGGAAGTGAGTATTGATCAATCAATCAAGCAGCTACGTTCTTTACTAAGTGAGATAAATCGAATGTTTCAGCAGATCGATATAGAAGCGAAAGTTTCATGGCAGCGCAATGCTGTCGATACTACCCTCACAAACTTGAATCGGTATAGCCAAGCGCTCGATGAAGCTATTAACTCTGGCTCTCATGTTAGTCAGTCACAAGCTGCTTGTAAAGTTTCAGGTATAAGAAAGGGAATACTTGATCTTGGCTTGCTAGATCATAACAAAGATGAATTGTTAATCTGTAAAGTTGATGAAGTCGATATCTTAGCAACAAGTATCTGCCTGCAAACTTCTTAACTACTAACAATACAAGCGGCATGTTAAAGCGATGGTACGTGCGTACTTCCGGGGTACGACGAGCAGATATGGATAGCCCCGGGGTTCCGCCAGTCCTGGTCCTCCTATCCCCACGCCTCGGAGCGCCAAGTGAACCCGTCTCCTCAGACCTTGATGAAGGTCGACGCTCTCATATCGTTGTCAAATCACCTTCTCGCACTCATTGAAGAGAGGTTAGTTTTGGGGGCTGATTCAGCGCAAGTGGCCGATCTAATTGCGATCATAAGGCGGTACGTGGAAATGCTAGAGGTCGGCCGAATGCAAGGCTCAATCGAATTTATGCTTAAGGGTTCAAACCTTTTGACCACCGTAAATCGGGGATTGAACGATGCATTCGTAACGGCGAGTGTCTCAACTATCACAGTTGCCGGCAAGCAGCTGGCAGATCAGGCTATTTTTGTGGCAAAATACTTGAGGTTGGAGCAAAGCGCCTAGGATCGAGACAAGGCGATCGCGCATACCATCGATCTGATCACGCGCACGTCCGCTTATGAAACGCGCATCGTCCGTCCCTCGATCTCACCAAGCTGATCGGCGTCGCTATACGATGTCGTCCATCACCTCCGACTTCATCGGTTCCACCATACGGGAAACCGATCCCGATCTTTGGCGTGAGGCTGAACGGATAGCGGCCGACGCGCACGAGTTGGAGCGCCGCGATCGAGCAGCGAAGTAGCGGCTCGACCTGATTACCCGTTGCGCTCCCTGGCCCATCCTCGGCTGTGTCGCGAAACCTGATCGCGGACCTGACTGCCCGCTTGCCTTCTCGCTCCAACCCGCAATTCTGGCCGCTCCAGGTCAACGCAGGGTGGTTCGCCGGCCCCGCACCCGCTACATGGGTCGCTCAACCCCGAAAGACCGCCAAATGACCCAAGTCGTGATGGACCGGGCTTATCGCCCCCCGGCGCTCGATGCCGCGCGGCAGGGTTTGGTCGGGGGCGCGGTCAGCCGCGTCGACGGCGTCGCCAAGGTCACCGGGGCGGCGACCTACGCTTTCGAGGGGCACGCCACCACCGCCATCCCCACCTCAACCCCCGCCTATGCCCACATCATCGCCGCGACGATCGGGCGCGGGCGCGTCGTCGCGATCGATGCCGACGCCGCGCGGGCGATGCTCGGCGTGCTGGACGTGATCACCGACGACCCTCATTTCCCCTCCGGCACGTCGAGCGGCAAGGACGCCGCCATGCGCGGGCCCAGCTGGAACATCGACCACTGGGGCCAGCCGCTCGGTGTCGTCGTCGCCGAGAGCGGGGAGGCCGCCCGCGCCGCCGCCAACGCCGTCCGCGTCACCTATCGAAAGGAAGCCGGCCGCTTCGATCCGACCGCGGTCCCGGTCGAACACGACCACAAGCTCGGCTTCATTCCGACGATCGAGAAAGGCGACCTCGACGCCGCGCTCGCCGACGCGGCGATGGTGTATGACGAACGCTTCACCACGCCGATGCACTTCCCCGCCGCGATGGAGCCGCACGCCACCACCGCGTCGTGGGACGGCGACCGGCTGCTGGTCCGCTCCTCGTTGCAGATGCTGGCCTCCGCGCGCGAGACGATCGCCGACTCGCTCGGGATCAACGAAGACAAGGTCCGCGTCCTCGCGCCGTTCGTGGGCGGCGGTTTCGGCGGCAAGACCGGCGTCGGGCCGGAGGTGGTGATCGCCGCCCTCGCCGCGCGCCATATCGGCCGCCCGGTCAAGGTCGCGCTGCCCCGCCGCCAGACCGCCTATCTCGTCCACCACCGCTCGGAGACGCGCCAGCGCATTCGCATCGGCTGCGACCAGCGCGGCGTCATCTCGGCGATCGCCCAGGAAAGCGTCGCCAGCCAAAAGGACGATAAGGACTTCCTCGAACCCGTCCCGTTCGGCACGATCTCGCTGTACCGTGGCGAAGCGCGCCGCTTCGCCACCGCGCTGGCCCGCGTCGACCTGCCCGCGACCGGCGCGGTGCGCGCGCCCGGCGAGGCGATCGGCACGCTGTCGGTCGAGACCGCGATGGACGAGCTCGCCGAACGGCTCGGCGTCGATCCGATCGAGCTGCGCCGCCGCAACGAGCCCGAGGTCGACCCGGTCAAGGGCAATCCCTTCTCTACCCGTCTGATGCTGCGATGCTACGACGAAGGCGCGCGGCGGTTCGGCTGGGACCGGCGAAGCGCGGTGCCGGGGACGCGGCGGGAGGGCGACTGGCTGGTCGGCATCGGCATGGCCGCCGCGCTGCGCGGCAACTTCACCATGGAAGCGAAGGCGGACGTGACGCTCGGCGTCGACGGCCGCGCGACGATCGAATGCGACATGACCGACATCGGCACCGGCACCTATACGGTGCTGGCGCAGGTCGTCGGCGATATGCTGGGCCTGCCCGTCGCCGACATCGACGTGGTGCTGGGCGACAGCGAACTGCCGCGCAGTCCGGGCTCAGGCGGGTCGTTCGGCGCCGGCGCGTCCGGCTCGGCGGTGGCGCTCGCCTGCGAGGACGTCCTCGCCGAACTCGCCCGCCGGATGAACGCGTCGCCCGACGAGCTGTCCTTGCGCGACGGTTGCGTCACCGCCGGCGGTCGCCAGGTGCCGCTCGCCGACCTCGTCCGCGGCGACGCGATCGTCGGCCACGGCCACATGAAGCCCGGCAAGAACAGCGGCGCTTTCTCGCAGGCCAGCCACGGCGCGCAATTCGCCGAAGTCGCGGTCAACGCGGTGACGGGCGAGGTGCGGGTGCGGCGGATGCTCGGCGTGTTCGACGTCGGCCGCGTGCTCAACGCGAAGACCGCGCGCAGTCAGATGATCGGCGGCATGGCCTGGGGCATCGCTTACGCGCTGACCGAGGACGCGGTGGTCGACACGCGCACCGGCCATTTCGTCAACCCCGACTTCGGCGAATACCACGTCGCGGTCTCGGCCGACGTGCCCCACATTGAATGCCACTTCATCGAGGAGGTCGACGATCTCGCCAACCCGGTCGGGGCCAAGGGCGTCGGCGAACTCGGCATCTCGGGCGCCGGCGCGGCGGTGGCGAACGCGGTCTACAACGCCTGCGGCGTCCGCCTGCGCGACTTCCCCCTCACCCCCGACAAGCTCCTCGCCGGCCTCCCCGACCTGTAAGATTTGTTGGAATCCAACACCGCGCCCCTTCCACATAGCTCAGCTTCTTCAGCTTTCCGGGTAGACCCATGGCCGAAAACGACTCCGTCCTCGCCGCCGCCAAAGCCTGGAAGGGCGAGCCGATGGCGCTCGCCACCGTCGTCTCGACCTGGGGCTCGGCGCCCCGACCCAAGGGTAGCCACATGCTGGTCCACGCCGACGGTCGCTTCGAGGGCTCGGTCTCGGGCGGCTGCGTCGAGAGCGATATCCTCGCCACCGCCGCCGCCGTCATCGCCGGCGCGCCGTTCCAGGTGAAGAACTACGGCGTCGCCGACGCCGCGGCCTGGGAGGTTGGCCTCCCCTGCGGCGGCGAGATCGCAGTCATGGTTCAGCCCGTGTCGGCCGCTGGCTTCGATCCCGAACTGTTCGATCGCATCGCCGAGGCGCGCGACGGCGGCGGCGCGCTGACCGTCACCACCGACCTCGCCTCCGGCCACTCCGACGCGCGGCCGTTCGATACCGGCGCGATGTTCGTCAACCGCTACGACCCGCCGCGCCGTCTGCTGGTCGTCGGCGCGGTCCAGATCGCCCAGGCGCTCGCCGGCCTGGCGCGCGAACTCGGCATCGAGACGGTGGTGATCGACCCCCGCGCCCGCTTCCTCACGCCCGAACGCTTCCCCGGCGTGACCCTCGACGACCGCTGGCCCGACGAGGCGATCGCCGCCTACCGCCCCGGTCCGTCGACCGCGGTGGTGACGCTCAGCCACGACACCAAAATCGATGACCCCGCCCTCCTCGCCGCGCTCCGGTCGGACGCGGCCTATGTCGGCGCGCTCGGGTCGCGGCGCAGTCACGCGGCGCGGCGGGAGCGTCTGGCCGCCGAGGGCGTTGGCGAAACGGACCTCGACCGGATCGACGCGCCGGTCGGGATCGACATTCGCGCGGTCGGCCCGTCGGAGATCGCGCTGTCGATCGCGGCCGCCATGGTAGGAGCATTCCATGATCACCGTTGAGAAGACCGTCCTCGTCCTCCTCGCCGCCGGCAGGTCGGCGCGGTTCGGCGACGTCGGTAGCAAGCTGGAAGAGCCGTTCCTGGGCCGCCCGATGGGGCTCCATGTCGCGGTGGCGCTGGAGGACATGCCGTTCGCCGAGCGGATCGCCGTCGTCGGCACGTGCCGGCTGGACTATGCCGCCCATGGCTTCCGCGTCGTCCACAACGAGAACGCGGCCGAGGGGATCGCCAGCTCGGTCCGGCTCGGCGTCGCGTCGGCCAAGGAGCGCGGCGCAGAGGCGGTGCTGATCGCGCTCGCCGACATGCCGCGGGTCACGGTCGCGCACGTCCACCGGCTGTTCGACGCGTCGCGCGGCGCCGACACGGTCGTCGCGTCGAGCGACGGCGTCGAACCCAAGCCGCCGGCGCTGTTCGGCCGCGACCAGTTCGACTTCCTGCTGTCGCTGACCGGCGACGGCGGCGGGCGCGAGCTGGTCCGCTCCGGCCGTCACGTCGTCACCGCTCCGGCCGAGCTGATCGACGTCGACACTCCCGAGCAGCTGGAACGGCTGCGCGCGCTGGTCCATGCGCCCGAGACGCTTACTCGTGCCGGAGCGCGTCGATCGGATTGAGCGCCGCCGCGCGCCGCGCCGGGAAATAGCCGAACACGACGCCGATCACCGCCGAGATGGCGAAGGCGATGATGTTGATTTGAAGGTCGAACGTCCACGGCACCTGCATCACCGGCGCGAGCAGCGCGATGACGCCTTGCGCGATGACGAGACCGACGAGGCCCCCGAGGCACGACAGCGCCACCGCCTCGACCAGGAACTGGAGCAGCACCTCGCGCGCGACCGCGCCGATGGCGAGGCGGATGCCGATCTCGCGCGTGCGCTCGGTCACCGACACCAGCATGATGTTCATGATGCCGATCCCGCCGACGACCAGCGAGATGGCGGCGACCGCGGCGACGATCCGGGTCAGCAGGGTCGTGGTCCCGGTCAGCGTGTCGCTGATCTGGCGCGTGTCGAAGATGTTGAAATCGTCGTCCTTGCCGCCGGTGATGTTGCGTCGTTCGCGCAGCAGGTCGGTCAGCGACGCCTGGACCTGCGTGGTCGAATAGGCCTCGTTGACGCCGACCAGCATCAGCCGGACGTCGCGGTTGCCGGTGAAGCGACGCTGGACCGCCTTGATCGGCATGATGACGACATCGTCCTGGTCGCCGCCGAAGCCCGATTGCCCCCGGGTCGACAGCGTGCCGACGACATCGCACGACACGTTCCCGAGCCGGAAGCGCTGGCCGACGGCGCGGCCCGAGCGGAACAGGTTGTTCTGAACGGTCGAGCCGATGATGCACACCGCCTTGCCCGCCTGCTCCTCGGCCGCGTTGAACACGCGCCCGGCGGTCAGCGGCCAAGGCTGGACCTGGAAATAGGCGCGGGTGGTGCCGTTGATCGTGGTCGACCAGTTGGCCCCGCCATACACCGCGGTCGCCGCCGACTGCGCCTGCGGCGCGACGGCGGTGACGCCGGCGACCTGGCGGGCGATGGCGGTGACGTCCTCGACCTCGAAGTCGGGCGGGCGCGGGCCGCCGCCGCCACGGCCGAAACCCTGGCCGGGGCGGACCTGGAGGATGTTGGTGCCGAGCGAGGAGATCTGCTGCTGCACCGCCGCCGTCGTCGCCTTGCCCAGCGTCACCATGGTGACGACCGCGCCGACGCCGATGACGATGCCGAGGATGGTCAGGAACGAGCGCAACAGGTGGCGGCGGATCGAGCGCAGCGCGAGGACGAGCGTGGTGCCGAGCATGTTAGACCTCGTCACCCCGGACTTGTTCCGGGGTCCAGGGTAGTGCGAGGTACCACACCGAAAAGGGTGAACAACGCTGGATGCCGGAACAAGTCCGGCATGACGAACAATAGGTCACGCCACCGCCTCGCCCTGGCGGTGTCGGGCCTCGATGCGCTCGACCAGGCCGTCCTTGAAATGCACCACCGTGCGCGCGAACGCCGCCATGTCGCCCTCGTGCGTCACCATCAGGACGGTGATGCCGGCGTTGCGGTTGAGGTCGGTGAGCAATTCCATGATCTCGACCGAGCGCGCCGAGTCGAGGTTGCCGGTGGGCTCGTCGGCGAGGAGCACGTCGGGGCTGGTGACGATGGCGCGGGCGATGGCGACGCGCTGCTGCTGACCGCCCGACAGCTCGGCCGGGGTATGGTCCCACCAATCGGCCAGCCCGACCTTGTCGAGCGCGGCCATGCCGTGTTCGCGCCGCTGCTTCTTGTCCTCGCCGCGGTAGAGTAGCGGCAGTTCGACATTCTCCAGCGCCGATGTCCGGCTCAGAAGATTGAAGCCCTGAAAGACGAAACCGAGATAGCGCCGCCGAAGCAGCGCGCGCTGGTCGCGGCCCAGCGTCTCGATGTGATGGCCGCGGAACAGGAACTCGCCCGCCGACGGCACGTCGAGGCAGCCGAGGATGTTCATCGTCGTCGACTTGCCCGACCCCGACGGGCCCATCACCGCGACGAAATCGCCCGCGGCGATGTCGAGGTCGACGCCCTTCAGCGCCTGGAACGCGGTCGGGCCGGCACCATAGGTCTTGGTGACCCCGCGAAGCCGGATCAGCGGCTCGGCCACGCGCTCCCTGGGCAGGGTGTTACTGGGCGGGGGGTTACTGG
>CAXTRJ010000122.1:0-8180 GCA_964246585.1 uncultured Sphingomonas sp.
ACCGACGGCGCGGCTTCGCCGCGGCGTCCGCCCGACACGGGAAAGGCTTGCGCGTCGAAGTCGCGACGCTATAGACCGACGCCGCAGCATCGTTCCCTGATAGCTCAGCGGTAGAGCATTCGACTGTTAATCGAATGGCCGTAGGTTCGAATCCTACTCAGGGAGCCACTGCCCCACACCGTCACCGCGCTAAGCCGCCGCCGCGCTCCGCTCGCCACGCAGCCGGAAGTGATCGAGCACCCTTAGCGCCGGCGTCACCGTCGTCCCGTGCAGCAGGATCGACACCAGCACCACCAGGCCCATCGCGCTCCACAACAGCCGCGGATCCTGGAAACCCGCGTGGTTCAGCGCGTAGGCGAGGTAATAGAACGACCCCAGCCCGCGAATGCCGAAGAACGAGATCGCGACTTTCTCGCCCAACGGTACGCGCGTCCCGGCGAGGCTGACGATCCCGGCCAGCGGCCGGATGACGAACAGCGTGACGGCGGCGAAGGCGACCACGCGCCAGTCGACCAGCCCCAGGACGCCGCCATGGGCGATCATGCCGCCGAACACGACCAGCAGCAGGACCATCATCAGCCGTTCGATCTCGTCGGCGAAGTCGTGCAGCTTGGTGTGATAGTCATGGTCGCGCTTGGCGTGGCGCAGTCCGAGCGCGGCGACGAACACCGCCAGAAAGCCGTAGCCGTGGATGATCTCGGTCAGGCCATAGGACAACAGCGTCGCGCCGAGCACGACGAAGCCGTCGCCGGTCTTCGCCAGCTTGGCCCGGACAGGCAGGTGAAAGGTGAGATAGCCCAGCACCCGGCCGATCGCATAGCCTGAAGCGATGCCCGCCACGATCTTCCACAGCACGTCGACCAGTGCCCACTCGCCCAGCGCCGATCCCGCCGCGCCGCTCGCCGCGAGCACGATCGCCAGGTTGACGAACGGGAACGCCAGGCCGTCGTTCAGCCCGGCCTCCGATGTCAGCGTGAAGCGCGCGTCGTCCTCCTCGCCCTCGCCCGGCTTCCCCACCTGGACGTCGCCGGCGAGCACCGGGTCGGTCGGCGCCATGCACGCCCCCACCAACAGCGCGGTCGCCACGCCCAGTCCGAGCAGCGTCGAGCCGAGCAGCGCGACCGCGCCGATCGTCAGCGGCATGCCGATGCCGAGCAGCCGCCAGGTCAGCTTCCACCGTTTCCAGCCGATCACCCGGTCGATCTTCAGCCCCGCGCCCATCAGCGACAGGATGACGATCAGCTCGGTCAGATGCTCGGTCGCGACCGGCCATTCCAACGGATGCGTCGCGTAGGGCCGCAGTTCCGGCAGCGAGAACAACAGCGCGCCGACCCCGACGCTCAGGATCGGCAAGGACAGCGGCAACCGCCGCAGCACCATCGGCAGCCACGCGGTCAGCAGGACGAGGACCCCGATGCCGGTGAGCACCTGGATGTATAGCGGTATGTCGATGGTCACGTGGCGCCGTCTCGAATCAGTTCGGCCGGTCAACGACCGAACGACCGGGTTCGCTCCGCCGCCGATCGCCCCGTGGCGCCGGAACCTTCAGGCTACGACGCCGCTACACCGCGCCGTGGCAATGCTTGTACTTGTTCCCCGATCCGCACGGGCACGGCGCGTTGCGGCTGACCAGGCCTTCCCAGCGCGCCGGATCCTCGCCGATGTCCGCCGCCTCGGGCCGCGCGATCTGCAACGGCGGCAGCATCGTCGTCACCGTGCCGCGCGTACCGCCGTCGATGTCGTACGTGTCGTCCATGCCGGTGAACGGGTCGAAATGCGTCGTGATGAAATCGGGCAGGTCGGGCAGCGACGGCGGCGCCTGATAGCCGAACTGGGCATGGGCGATCGTCCGCGTCACGTCCTCGCGGATCGAATCGAGCATCCGCTGGAACAGCGCGAACGCCTCCTGCTTATACTCGTTGATCGGCGTCTTCTGGGCATAGGCGCGCAGGTGGACGACCTGCCTGAGCGCATCGAGCGTCGCCAGATGCTCCTTCCAGTGATGGTCCAGGTTTTGCAGCAGGATCGACTTCTCGACCTGCGTCCACGTGTCCGGCTCCAGCTCGCCCGACTTCTCCTCGACCAGCGCGTCGGCGGCGGCGCGGATACGCTCCTCCAGCGTCTCGGGGTCGGTCCCCTCTTCGCGCGCCCATTCGTCGACGGGCACCTCCAGGTTGAGCACCTCGATCAGCTTGGCGCGCATCGCCTCCACGTCCCACTGCTCGGGATAGGAGTTGGGCGGGCAGGCGTCACCGACGATGCCGTTGACCGTCTCCGCGCGCATATCGACGACGACGTCGCCGACGGTGTCGGCGTCCATGATGTCCGACCGCTGTTCGTAGATCACCTTGCGTTGATCGTTCATCACGTCGTCATATTCGACGACCTGCTTGCGGATGTCGTAGTTGCGCGCCTCGACCTTCTTCTGCGCGGTCTCGATCGCCTTTGACAGCCACTTCGACCCGATCGCCTCGCCGTCGCCGATGTTATTGCGCATCATCTTGGCGAACAGCGTGTCCGGCCCGAATATGCGTAGCAGGTCGTCGTCGAGGCTGAGGTAGAAGCGGCTGAGCCCCGGATCGCCCTGACGCCCCGACCGCCCGCGCAGCTGGTTGTCGATGCGCCGGCTCTCGTGCCGCTCGGTACCGAGCACGAACAGCCCGCCCGCCGCCAGCACCGCCGCCTTTTCCGCCACGATCTCGTCGCGGATGCGCGCGGCGACCGCCTCGTACTCGGGCGTCCCCGCGACCAGCTCGGGATGCTCGTCGAGCATGCGGAACTCGAGGTTGCCGCCCAGCTGGATGTCGGTGCCGCGCCCGGCCATGTTGGTCGCGATGGTGACGGCGCTCTTCCGCCCGGCCTGCGCGACGATGTGCGCCTCCATTTCGTGGTAGCGCGCGTTCAAGACCTTGTGGTCGACCTTTTCCTGGACGAGGAACTCGGACAGCAGCTCGGACTTCTCGATCGACACCGTCCCGACCAGCACCGGCTGGCCACGCTCGGCATGGTCGCGGATCTTCTTGGCGATGGCGATGAACTTGTCCTGCGTCGTCTTGTAGAACTCGTCCTCCTCGTCGGCGCGTAGGACCTCGACGTTGGTCGGGATCGACACCACGTTCATCTTGTAGATGTCGTAGAACTCGGCCGCCTCGGTCGCCGCCGTCCCGGTCATCCCGGCGAGTTTCGGGTACATCCGGAAATAGTTCTGGAACGTGATCGAGGCCATGGTCTGGTTCTCGGGCTCGATCGTCGCGCCCTCCTTGGCCTCGACCGCCTGGTGGAGTCCGTCCGACCAGCGGCGCCCGTCCATCATCCGGCCGGTGAACTCGTCGATGATGACGACCTTGTCGTCCTTCACGATATAGTCGGTGTCGCGCTTGAACATCACGTTCGCCCGCAGCGCCTGGTTGAGGTGGTGGACCACCTGCGTGTTCTCGAAATCGTACAGGTTCGCGCCCTGGAGCAACCCGGCGGTCTCGAGCACGCGCTCGACCTTTTCCGTCCCGTCCTCGGTCAGGATGATCGTCTTCTGCTTCTCGTCCTTGTCATAGTCGATCGGGTCGAGCTGCTTCACGACCGCGTCGACCTGCATGTACAATTCCGACTTGTCGTCGGTCGGGCCGGAGATGATCAGCGGCGTGCGCGCCTCGTCGATCAGCACCGAATCGACCTCGTCGACGATCGCCATGGCGAACGGTCGCTGGACCATCGACGCGCGGTCGTATTTCATGTTGTCGCGCAGGTAATCGAAGCCGAACTCGTTGTTGGTGCCATAGGTGATGTCGGCGGCATAGGCGTCGCGGCGCTGCTGGTCGGACAGGTTGGGGATGATCACCCCGACCGACAGGCCCAGGAACTTGTAGACCTGCCCCATCCACTCGGCGTCGCGCGCGGCGAGATAGTCGTTGACGGTGATGACGTGGACGCCGTCGCCCGGCAAGGCGTTCAGGTACACCGCCAGCGTCGCCACCAGCGTCTTGCCCTCGCCGGTCCGCATTTCGGCGATCTCGCCGCGGTGGAGGACGATGCCGCCGACCATCTGGACATCGTAATGCCGTTGGCCGAGGACGCGCCTGGCCGCCTCGCGCACCGTCGCGAACGCCTCGGGCAGCAGGTCGTCGAGCTTCTCGCCCTTGGCCAGCCGCCCGCGGAACAGCACGGTCTGGTGCGCCAGGTTCTCGTCGGACAGACCGGACAACGTCTTCTCGAACCCGCCGATGCGGGCGACGATGCCGCCGAGCGACTTGACGTATCGGTCGTTGGACGAACCGAACAACGATTTGGCGAGGCCGCCGAGCATGGGCATGATCCTGACAGGAAGCGCGCGGCCCGCATCGCGAGCGCGCTGATGTGTGCGAAAAAGATGGGGTCGGCCGTGACCGATGCAAAGACGGCGCGCCGCGCTATTCGCGCCGGCGATCCGCGTAGGCCGGCATGGAAGGCGCAAGGCGGACGACGGCAGGCCTGGTCTCGTCGACGGCACTGGCGACCAACGTCGGCGACGCCTGCGCCGGCCGCACCGCCCGGACCGGCATCGCCACGGCGACGATCCGCGCGCCGACTTCGCGCACCAACATCTGCTGCGCCTGAGGCGCGCGCCCACCCGTCACCGCGCCTGACCAGGCGGATAGCAGGGCCGAGAGAAAAAGCAGCACGATCACGGGCGGGGACATAGGATGCGCGGCTCGACGCGTCCACAGAAGCCTTTGTTCAAGAGGGTAGCTGCCATCGCACCCGCCGCGTCTTGGACATCGCGATGGCGCGACCTGCGGCGTCGCGCGCCGGGCGGTATCGCCCACGTTCGGTGATCGCGCGGCAGGCGGCCGCGTCGAGCCGCGCGAAGCCGCTGGACGCCACGGTGCGACACGCTATCACCCGCCCATCGGCGCGAATGGTCCAGCTGACCTGGACCGTCCCCTGCTCCCCGTAGCGGAGCGACTCGGCAGGGTAGTCGTCCGGCGTGATCCACGCCGCCTCGTCGCCCGTCGCCGCTTGCGCTACGGGGTTCATGGCCAACGGCCTGTCGCGCGCTGGCGCGGGCGCCGCTGCGACCGGCACCGGATAACGCATCGCGACGCGTTCGCGCTCCTGCCACCACGCCCGGGCCTCTTCCGCCATCCACACGATCGAGGCCGCGCGCACTATCAGCAGCACCGCGACCAGCACGAGGACGCCGATCATCAGTCCCTGGCCGCTGCCGACGAACCACGGCTCAGGACGCGCCCGGGTCGGATCGCGACCGTCGTCGAGCACGCGCGGTCGCGGGAACAGTTCCTTGCTCACCTGATCACCACATCTTGATGTCAGGGCGAGCTTATGGCGCGCGGATCGACGCGTCCACCTCCCCGGCGATCCTCAATCCGCGCTGATCACCGTCGTCGTCGACACCGTCATCTTGCCCTTGACCGGCTTGCCCCCGCGCAGCAGCGGCGAGGCGACCACGCGGCCCTTGGTGAACCCCTTGCACGCCGCCTGCGACGCGGTGCCGCCGGTGCCGCCCTTGCAAGCGACCACGCGGCCCTTCGCGTCGAGCGCGAGCTGCACCGCGACGTTGGTCGTCGTCACGGGCCCGTTCGACAGGTCGATCCCCGCCGGCGCAGGCGCGGGAGTGGCCTGCGGAGCCGACATCAACAACAGCATAGCCAGCAGCATGAAACTTCCCGCGTTTGATCGAGCCCCCGCAGGCTCTATAGCATGATCCATGCCCGATCCGACCCGCTCCCCGCTCGCCCCGGCGCGCTTTCCCCTGCTCCGGGCGATTTCGGGAGCCGATCTCCGCGTCGCGCGGGCGCGGTACAAGGAGTGGGACCGGTGCGACCTGACGCTCGCCGTGCTCGATCCGGGCACCACGGTCGCCGGCGTCCTGACCCAAAGCCGCTGCCCCTCGCCCGAAGTCGACTGGTGCCGTGCCGCGCTGACGCTGGGCAGCGCCCGCGCGCTGGTGGTCAACGCCGGCAACGCCAACGCCTTCACCGGCGGGCGCGGCCGCGCGGCGGTGGAGGCGATCGCGGCGCGCGTCGCGGGGCATCTCGGCTGCCAGCCGTCAGACGTGTTCGTCGCCTCGACCGGCGTGATCGGCGTGCCGCTGCCGGTCGACAAGGCGGAAGCAGGGCTCGACGCCGCCTTCGCCGCCAAATCGTGCGATTGGCGGGCGGCGGCCGAGGCGATCGGCACGACCGACACCTTCGCCAAGGCGGCGACCGCGACCGCCATTGTCGACGGGCGCACGGTCAGCATCGTCGGCATCGTCAAGGGATCGGGGATGATCGCCCCCGACATGGCGACGATGCTCGGTTTCGTCTTCACCGATGCCGCGGTCGACGCGGCTTACCTGCAATCGGCGCTGTCGGCGGCGAACGCCCGGACATTCTCGTGCATCACCGTCGACGGCGACACCTCGACCAGCGACACCGTGCTCGCCTTCGCCACCGGCCGCGCCGGCAACGCGACCCTGACCGGCGACGACGACGCGGGCGCCGACGCCTTCCGCGCCGCGCTGGCCGATATCTGCCACCAGCTCGCCCTCCTCGTCGTGCGCGATGGCGAGGGCGCGACCAAACTGATCGAGGTGGAGGTGACCGGCGCCGAGAGCGACCGCTCCGCCCACCGCATCGCCATGTCGATCGCCAACTCCCCCCTGGTCAAGACCGCGATCGCCGGCGAGGACGCCAACTGGGGCCGCGTCGTCATGGCGGTCGGCAAGGCGGGCGAACCGGCCGACCGCGACCGCCTCGCGATCCGTTTCGGCGACAAGCAGGTAGCGAGGGCGGGCGTAGCGGTCGAAGGCTATGACGAGGCCCCGGTCACCGCGCACCTAAAGGGCCAGGAGATCGAGATCGGCGTCGACCTGGGCCTGGGTGAAGGCCGCGCCACCGTATGGACCTGCGACCTCACCCACGGCTACATCGCGATCAACGCCGACTACCGGAGTTGACCGACGATCCAAGCGCCTCAATCCCGAGCAGCGTGACGAGGCGCACCTCCGCGTCCGCCGCGTTCATGTGGCCGTAGCCGCACGGCACCCCACCTTGCCCGCGCGATCGACGCACACCGACGAAACGGATACGATAGGCGGTTTGTTGTTCCCGGCGCTTGATCCCGAACCGCTCACCCAACCCGACGACATCGAACGTGAGAGAGATGCTTGGTCGAGCGCGCCGATCGACGTCTCCGAGGCTTTGCGCCCCTTCGTGGAATGCTTGTCCCTCGAACTCGTCGAGATAGATACCGGAATGGATTCGCTCGGGTTCGATCGTCTCGGGCGGACAAGCCTGGCCCTGCGCCGGTGCGTTATACGCCGCCAGCAACAGGACCAGCGGCGCGATCAAGCCAGCTCGCCTTGCAGCCAGCCCTTGAGCTGGCTCTTGGGCGCCGCCCCGACCTTCGTCGCCGCCGGGGCACCGCCCTTGAACAGGATCATCGTCGGGATGCCGCGCACGCCGTAGCTGCCCGGCGTCTCGGGGTTCTCGTCGATGTTGAGCTTGGCGATCGTCACCGCCTCGCCTAGTTCCTCCGAAATCTCCTCAAGGCTCGGCCCGATCATCTTGCACGGCCCGCACCACTCCGCCCAGAAATCAACCAGCACCGGCTTGTCGGACTGGAGGACGTCGGCCTGAAACGACGCGTCGGTGATCTGCTTGGTGGCCATGATGGATGCTCCTTGTTGCGTGACGATCTAGGGTCGCGTGCTCGTCCGCTCAACCGTCCGACCCCAAGCTTTGCTCCCCGCCGCCGAAGTCCGCCTTGCCGACCATTGCTTCATCGCCGGAAGGACGCCTTTTTTCAGCAGGTTCACGCGAAGGCGCGAAGGCGCGAAGGAGGAGGTTCGCGCGGAGACGCGGAGACGCGGAGACGATGGATGTGACGTCGCCCCGAGCCGCCTTGGCGGCTCCCCCAAGCAATGCAATTTCGCTGACCTGGGATAAGTGCCGCCGCGCGCCAAACCCACTCCGCGTCTCCGCGCCTCCGCGCGACCCAACTTCTTCTTCGCGCCTTCGCGCCTTCGCGTGAACCTTCTCCGCCATATCTAACCCCGCCCGTTCGCCGCCAGCGTCGCCGCGTCCAGTTCGACCAACTCCGGCCCCGCCGTGTAGAGCAACGCCGCCTCGACCACCCGCCCGGGGAAGATCACCCCGAGCGCCTCGGCATAGGCCGCCATCTGCCGCAGGTGGAACGCGGGC
>CAXTRJ010000123.1:0-8179 GCA_964246585.1 uncultured Sphingomonas sp.
CGCCCCAACGGTTCACGTCAAACCCGCACCACCAATTACCGGGACCAAACAGCTAACCACCGCGCTGGCCAGACACGGCGTACGGGCGGACCGCGACTGGGCCTTTCGTCCGCACGTCACGCTTCGGCGGAGCGACTGCACCGGCGCGGGTCATGCGATCGATCCGATCGCGTGGACGGTCACCGACTTCGTCCTGATCCACAGCCTGATCAGCCACACGCGCCACGAAACGCTTGGGCATGGCCGCGCAGGCGTTAGCCCCGACCTGTCGGCAGGGCATCGACCGGCCGGAGCCGAGCGGCGAGGCAGTCCCGCACCAGGGGACATCGACCGCACTCCGGCACGTCCCAGCGGCAGATCGTCTGCCCCAGCCGCTTCATGACAATGTGGAGCGCCAGGAAGTCATCACCCGACCAGCCCGGCATCGCCGCGGTGACCGCCTCGCTCGATGTACGGAAGTCGGCCGTCCGTCCAACGAAGCCCAACCGGTGCAGCACGCGAAGGATATGCGTGTCGACGATGAAGACGGGGCACGCCAGCGTGCTCGCGTTGAGCGTCGACGCGGCCACCTTGCGCGCCACCCCGGGCAGCCGCTCGAGCCAGGCGAGCGCGTCGGCGAGCCGCAGGTCGGCCAGGAACGCCAGGTCGTAGTCGGGCCGCTCGCGCCCGATCGACGCCAGCGCGCCGGCGAGGTTGACCGCCTTGTCGCGCGCGAAAGTGACCGGCGCGACGATGGCCTCGATCGCGACGGCCGACGCCGTCGCCAGCCGTCGCGGGCTCGGGTAGCGAGCGACCAGCGCATCGTACGCCGCCGCCGATACGGCATCGCGCGTCCGCCCGCTCAGCATCGATTTCACGAGTTGACCGAAAGGCGTCCGCCGTCGAACGGGCAGTGGCTCGCCGAACAAGCCGATCAGCCCCGCCCGCCACCGCGCCACGTCAGCCAGTCCGAACTCGAACGCCCCCTGCATAGACGACGGTTAGAACAAAGGCGGTACGGACGCCAGCGGGTTTACGAACGGGTCATGGTGCGGGACACGGCACTCCATGCCCCATCTCGCCCACGTCGCCCTTCTCGTCGCCGACTATGACGAGGCGCTCGCCTTTTATGTCGGCAAGCTCGGCTTCACCCTGGTCGAGGACACCCCCGTGCCGGAACAGGGCAAGCGCTGGGTCACGATCGCTCCGCCGAACGCCCCCGCCGACGCCACCATCATCCTCCTCGCCCGCGCCGCGACGCCCGACCAGGCGCGTGTCGTCGGCGATCAGGCGGCCGGCCGCGTGTTCCTGTTCCTCGCGACCGACGATCTCGCCCGCGATCACGCCGCCTACACCGCCGCCGGGGTCGCCTTCGTCCGTCCGCCGACCGAGCAGCCCTACGGCGTCGTCGCCGTGTTCGCGGACCTGTACGGCAATCGCTGGGATCTCGTGGAGTACCGGCCTCAGACGACGATCTCGCCGTCCTCCTCGCCGTCCCAATAATGGACCCGGGACGCGTGGACCTTGATCAGCACCAGCCCCGGCGTGTCGACGCCTTGGTCGAACCAGCGATCGAGGTCGCTGGTCCAGTGCGCCTCGAACTGCGCCTTGTCGCGGATCAGCTCGGCCCGGCCCTCGACCGACACGAAGAACGGCCGCATCCCCAGCATCCCGGACTTGCCCTGGAAGCCCAAGCCCACCTGCGGGTCGCGCTCGATGTCGCCGACGGTCAGCGTGTCCTCGCTGGTGAAGTAGAAGCTGTCGCCGTCATAATCGATGTCGCGGTTGTTGCTCATCGGCCGTGATCCGATCGCGCCGCCTTGCGCGTGGGTCGACAGCATCGCGAAATCGATGTCGCGCATCTTCTTGGACAGGTCGGACAATGTGGCCATGATACGGCTCCCTCGAGTGATCCCGTCCGCCCAACGCCAGTGACGCGTCCGGCGATCCACCCGGCGCAACTCCGATCGCGGCCACCGTCGCCCTTCGCGCGTTACCTGTCGATGCGCTCATTCGTCCCTGTCGTCCTGCTCGCCTTCGCTCTCCCCGCCTGCGTCACCGCGCCCCCGCCGGCCGAGCCGCCGCCGACCACCGCCCGCTTCGACGCGATCGGCTTCTTCACCGGTGAAAGCCGCGGGCGCGGCCGGCTCAAGGTGGCCTTACGCGCCACCGTCCCGGTCCGTGTCGAAAGCCGCGGCCGGGTCGACGCCGACGGCGTGCTGGTGCTCGACCAGTCGATCGAGCAGGACGCCGAGCCACCCCGCCAGCGCCGATGGCGGCTGCGCGAGGTGGCGCCCGGCCGCTACGCCGGAACGCTGACCGACGCGACCGGCCCGGTGACCGGCGAGGCCAGCGCCGGCCGCCTCCACCTCGCCTTCACGATGAAGGGTGGCTTGCGGGTCGACCAATGGCTGACGCTGGCCGCCGACGGCCGCTCGGCGGCGAACCTGCTCCGGGTCCGCAAGTTCGGCGTGACCATCGCCCGCCTCGACGAAACGATCCGCCGTGCCGACTGAACCGGTGCGCGCCCTTGCTTCGCCTCCCGTTACTTCGCCGGCGTCTCGGCCGCCTTGCCCTTGGTCGACGGGTTGGACGCGTTCTGCTTGGGGGCCTTTTCCGCCTTGGGCTTACGGACTTCCTTGTTCGTCTTCTTCTGGCTCTTGGCCATGGCGTTACCTCGTGAAAGGGGAAGGGCAGGGCGGCCATCTTATGCCGCCGGCGTCGACCCGGCAATCGCCGCAACCAGCCGGCGGCGCGTGCGTTACCCCATGACCGAGCGGCGACCCCCACGCCCGCCCGGCCCCGATCACTCGCAGCAAAGGACGCCACCATGGGCCTCTTCACCAAGGACATCGCGACGCTGGACGACCTCTACGTCCACCAGCTCCAGGACATCTACTACGCCGAGAACCAGATCACCAAGGCGCTGCCCAAGATGATCGCCAAGGCGACCGCCCCCGATCTGAAGGCCGGCTTCGAACAGCATCTGCGCGAGACCGAAGGGCAGATCAGCCGGCTCGAGCGCGTGTTCGAGATGCACGGTCAGAAGCCCAAGGCGGTGACCTGCCCGGCGATCGACGGCATCATCAAGGAGGCGAACGAGACCGCCGGCGAGATCGCCGACAAGAAGGTGCTCGACGCCGCCCTGATCGCGGCGGCGCAGGCGGTCGAGCATTACGAGATCACCCGCTACGGCACGCTGATCGCCTGGGCCAGGCAGCTGGGCCGCGACGACGAGGCCGCGATCCTGGCAGAGACGCTGGCCGAGGAGGAGGCGACCGACAAAAAGCTGACCAAGCTCGCCGACAGCAAGGTCAACGCCGCCGCCGAGATGGCGACCGCCTGATCATGCAGCTCCGGCGACTACAACCGCCGGAGCGTCTCCGCGTCGCGTTCCCCGCCGAAAAAGCGGTCGAGCGCGGCGCGGAACGGCGTCGGATCGTGCCCGGCGAGTGGGGCGACCGTCTCGAACAGCGTCATCGACGAGCGCAGCTTGACCGCGTCGATGCCACCGAAGATCGCCGCCGCGTCGCCCTTCGCCGCGACGGCGGCTTTGGCGGCCTCGACCAGCCGGGGCCCGAGCACCGGATGCGCCAGAAAGGCGCGCGCCTCGTCGGTCGATGCCAGCGCGTAGAACCGCGCGGTGTCGCTCCGCGCCAGCCCGGCGATCTGGGGGAAGACGAACCACATCCAGTGGCTCGTCTTGGCGCCACGGCGCAGTTCGGCCAGCGCCTGGGCGTACACGCCGTCCTGCGCCCGGACGAAGTGATTGAGGTCGTGGGTCATCGCCCGGATGTGCCCTTCGTCGGTCCGTCGGACAACCGGGAAACGGACAAACGGGAACCGCCGCGCTGTCCCGGCGTTATGTTCCCAGGAGAACATCATGCGCGTCCCCGTCCCGGTCCTGTTGAGCCCGGTCCTGCTAAGCGCGCTGTTCCTCGCCGGCTGCGGCGACGATGCCGAACCCGCCGTCGGAACCAACGTCGCCGCCTTCGTGCCGCCGGCAACCCAGCCCGCCGTGCCAATCCCCGGCCAGGCCCAGACGACGCCGCTCACCGCCTATGTCGGCCGGTACCCGCGCGACGCGGTCGACGGCGTCGGCTTCTTCGACCGGACGCAGGTCGCGACCGCGATCGACGGGGTCGTCCCCGACGCCACGCTCCGCCGCGCCATCGTCCGCGCCGATGGACCGACCACGCCGATCTTCCGCGTCGGCGACCGCGTGGCGTCCTGGGGCTGCGAGACGGGCAATTGCGACGATCGCCATTGGACCGTGCTGGTCGACCCGGACGGCCGTGGCGAGGTCTGCTACCACGATACCGCCACGATGGGCACAGCGTCGCGCTGGTACACCGCAACCGGACCCGCGCTACGCCAGACGGCTTGCCCATCGGGCGGCGGGGCGGTCGCGCCGGGAAGGGTCGGCTGATGCTCGAACATGTCCCCCACTGGCTTGGCCACGCGCTGGCCGGCATCCGCGCTGGCGCCAGCAAGCTGGCGATCGTCCAGCCCGAACTGGGCGGCCGCTTCGACTCGCTCGACCTGTCCAGCCCCGCCTTCGGGCACGAGGCCACGATGCCGCCGCGCTTCACCGCCGATGGCGAGGGCGTGTCGCCGCCGCTGGTCTGGGGCGCGGTCCCGGCCGGCACGGCACGGCTCGCGCTGCTGGTCGAGGACGCCGACGCCCCCGCGCTTCAACCGCTGGTTCATGCGGTTGTCTGGGGCCTCCCGGCGGACGCCGGTCGGTTGACGGAAGGCGCGATCGTCGCCGACGGCGCGGGGGAGGCGGACGGCCGCGACGTCGGCCGCAATTCCTACTTCCGCGAAGGCTGGCTGCCGCCCGATCCGCCGACCGGGCATGGCGAACACCGCTACGCATTCCAGCTGTTCGCGCTGGACGCGGGCGCCGGCGATCCCGGCGACAGTCCGGGCCGCTCGGCGCTGGTCGAGGCGATGGCGGGTCACGTGCTGGCGGCGGGGCTGCTGATCGGCACCTATGCCCGGGGCGAGCCCGCCGCCGCCGGGCCGGCGGCGGTGCCGGCCGGCGCGTGAGCTAAGCAAGGCGGTCGGGTCTTCAGGCGATGGGCAGGACGGGGACGGCGGCGCTGATCATCACGCCGGCGAAGAACAGCGCGCCGACGAGCGAGAGGAGCGACTGGCGAGCGGTGCGGAAGGTGGTCATGGGAAATCTCCTGTTGTCGGGGCCGAACCGTCCGGCGCCGATACCAGGTCATCAGCACGGAGCGTGCCAGTTCGCTAAGTGCTTGTTCTTGCATAGGGTGACGTCGGGCGGAGCTGCCGCTTGGTGAAATACGCCAACAGCGATCGGCAAACCACGCCAACCCGTGGCAAGTCAGTCGGCGAGCACCGCGTCGCGGCCGCTCGCCTTGGCGGCGTAGAGCAGCCGGTCGGCGCGCGAGAAGGATGTCTCGACATCCTCGCCCGTCCGCACGGCGGTGACTCCCGCCGAGATCGTGATGCTGCCGAGCGGCTGCCCGGTGTCGCGCGCGCGGAAACGCTTGGCCGCGACGGCGGCGCGGGCGCGGTCGAGCAGTGTCGCGGCCTCGGCCAGGTCGACCCCGGTCATCAGCACCGCGAACTCCTCGCCACCATGCCGCGCGACGAGGTGGCCCGCCAGCGTGTCGGCCAGCGTCGCGCCGATCGCCAACAGCACCCGGTCGCCGACGGCATGGCCGAAGGCGTCGTTGACCCGCTTGAACCGGTCGATGTCGAACACCGCCATGCAATGCCGGTCACCCGATTTCCCGGCAAAGGCTTCCTCGAACGCGCGCCGGTTGGGCAGCGCGGTCAGCGGATCGCGCCGCGCGGTCTCGCGGGCTTCGGCCAGCTTCTCGCGCAGGTCGCCGGCTTCCTCGATCGCCGTCGCCAGGCGTCGTTCGGCGTGCTGGACGCGTTCCAGCATCGCGCCGGTGATTCGGGCGATGTCGCCCAGCGCCTCGTTGGCCGGCATCCGCCCGATCGCCTCGGCGCTCCTCGCCAGGTCGCGGCCGAAGCCACTGGTCTCCTCGCGCATCGCCTGGACGATGGTGGCGAAGCTTTCCACCTGGTCGCTCACCCGCGCCGCCAAATCGCTCGACGCGTCGTCCACGGCGGGGAGCGCGGGCGCGACCTGGTCGGCCTTCCCGATGACCACCGTGCCGCCCAGCGCCTCGATATCGCGGCGGCTCAGCCGGACGCCGCCGTCGGTGATGTCGGCCACCGCCAGCGCGAGCGCCGAGTCGGGGTCGGCGACGACGTGATGGGCGAAGGCGTAGTGCGCCGGGTCGGGGCTGAGCCCGTTCCTGGTCAGGAACGCGCCGATTCGATCGAACAGGCTGGCGCCCGTATCGACCGCAGCGACTCGTACCCTGGCAACGCCGCTCATCGTTCCCCCAACGCACTCCGGCTTCGTCACGACGCGAAAGGCCGACGATGCCGCGTCGACGGGGTAGGCCGGACACCCTAAGATACCTTTAGCGACGCTGGGCGGCGTAGCGGCGGACGGCGGCGAGGGTTTGCGCGACGTGCTCGGCCGGGTTCATGTCGTCGTGGACGAACAGGACGCGGCCATTCGGCGTCAGGACATAGCTGGTCCGTGTCGTGACGGTGCGCGGCCGCCCGTCGGCGCCGGTGATCGGCTTGGGCAAGGCGACGTCGTAGCCGGCAATGACACGCGACCCGGCGCTGGCGACCGCGAACTTGCCGGCGCATTTTTCCGTCGAGAAGCGCTGGAGCTGATCGATCGGGTCGGCCGACATCCCGATCACCGTCGCGCCTGCCGCGCGGAACCGCGGCACCGCTTCGGCGAACGCCTGCGCCTCGGCGTTGCAGCCGCCGGTGAACACGGCGGGGAAGAAATAGAGCACGACCGGCCCCTTCTTCAGCTGCTCGGCGAGACGGACGTTGACGACCTTGCCGGCGATCGCGCCGCGCGTGGCGAAGTCGGGCGCCTTGGCCCCGGGAGCGAGCGCGCCGAACGCGGGCGCGGCGAACAGGACGACGGCGAGGGGCAGGAGGCGCATGGATGATGACCTTGTGCTGGAGTGGGGGCAGCCTAGCCGGAACCGGCGGCATCGCAATCGTGCTGGCCGCCCGTCGTCGCGCGGATTAGGGCTAGGATCATGCGCGTTACCGAAGCCGATGTCGAACTCGTCCACCGTCTCGCCGAGGCGGCGGGCGCGGCGATCCGTCCGTACTTCCGGGTCGACCACGGTGCCCGATTGAAAGACGACCGGTCCCCGGTCACCCTCGCCGACCGCGCGGCCGAGTCGGCGATGCGACGATTGATCGACGCCGAGCGATCGGGCGACGGGGTGATCGGCGAGGAGTTCGGCGCCAAGGCGGGCGTCACCGGCCGTCACTGGGTGCTCGACCCGATTGACGGGACACACAGCTTCATCGCCGGCCGCGCGATCTTTGGCACGCTCATCGCGTTGATCGAGGATGGGTGGCCGGTGCTCGGCATCATCGATCAGCCGATCCAGCGCGAGCGCTGGGTAGGCGTCGTCGGGCGTCCGACGACCTTCAACGGCCGCGCCGTACGCACCCGCGCATGCCCCGCGCTCGCCGCCGCCGCGCTCGCCACGTCGAGCCCGCATTACTTCTCGGAGGAGGAAGCCGCCCGCTACCTGGCGCTGGTCGCCGCGACCAAGGACGCCGGACGACACGGGCCGCTCTATGGCGGCGACTGCTACAACTACGGCCTGCTCGCCTCGGGGTATCTCGACCTGGTTTGCGAGGCGGGACTGAAGCTCCACGACTTCGCCGCGCTGGTGCCCGTCGTCGAGGGCGCGGGCGGGCGGATGTGCGACTGGTCGGGCGACCCGCTCACCGCCGACAGCGCCGGCGACGTGATCGCGGTCGGCGATCCGGCGCGGGTCGAAGAGGTGGTCGAGTCGCTTGGCGGCGACGCGTCCCGGGACGCGGAAGTTGTCTAACTTTCCGCTACGTACCGCTCGGAACATCCCCCGCGCGAGCCGCCGATGGTCACGCGGGGACGAGTACGTGGAGCCGGAGCAAGCCATCACCGTTATTCAGCAGGTGAAATCTGACAAGTCCAATCAGAAAATCCCGAGGAACTTCTTGCGCTGTTCGCGGCGCTCGCCCTTCGAGCGGTTGCCGTCCTCCGCCGTCGCCGTCGTGCCGCGCCCGACATCGTCGCGCGCCTCGCCGCCGGTGGTGCGTTGCGCCCGCGCGGTGG
>CAXTRJ010000124.1:0-8177 GCA_964246585.1 uncultured Sphingomonas sp.
TCCTTCCACTCACTCGTGGATGATGCACCATCAAAGGCCGGGATCAAACACCTAGGCGTCGCCTGGGGGCTTGGGCAGCAGCAGCGCGAGCAGGATCATGCGGCACTCGGCATCGACCTCGCCGTCGATCAGCTCCGGCCGGAATCGCCGCTGGAACGCCATGATCGCCGCCATCGGATCGGCCATGTCGTAACCGAACCGCTCCAGCGCCAACAGGAAGCCGGCTTGCGTCCAATGCGGGTCGACCAGGTTCCTCGTCGGTCGCGGCAGCGCCAGCCGAAGCCGGGCGAGGCGACTCCACGGGAACAGCTCGCCCGGATCGCGCTTGCGGGTCGGGGCGATGTCCGAATGGCCGACGACGTTGCCGCGGGTGATCTCGTGACGATCCTTGATCGCGTGGACCAGCCGCACGACCGCGTCGACCTGTTCGTCGGGAAATGGGCGATAGCCGAACTCGTGCCCCGGGTTGACGATCTCGATGCCTATGCTGACACTGTTAATGTCGGTGACCCCCCGCCAGTGCGACCTCCCGGCGTGCCAGGCGCGCTTGTCCTCCGCGACCATGCGCAGCGTCGTGCCGTCCTCCGCGACCAGATAGTGCGCCGACACCTTGGCCGCCGGGTCGCGCAAGCGGGCGATCGCCGACTCGGCGTCGATCATGCCGGTATAGTGCAGCACGACCATCGTGACCGACGCCTCCCGATCGTCGAAATTCGGCGACGGCGTGTCGACCATCCTCATGCCGCTTCCCCTCCCGTCCGCGCCGTCCGGATCGACACGATCGCCACCCCCGCCAACGCCATCGCCCCACCCGCCAGCATCGGCGCCGTCACCGGGTTGCCGAACCAATAGGCCGCGGCGGCCACCGACACCACCGGGGCGGCCAGCGTCAAGGGCGTTACCACCGACACCGGATGCCGCTGCAGCAGCCAGGACATCGCGCCCTGCCCCAGGACGGTCGACCCGACCGCCGAAAAGGTGATCCACCCAAGCGTGTCCAGCGGCACCTCCGGGATCGCACGCATCGCCGCCGGCTCGAATATCCAGGCGATCGGGCCCAGCGCCAGCGCCCCGGCCAACCCGACCCAGGCGTATATCGTCAGCACCGGCACGCCTTTCAGGTCGCGCTGTATCAGCGAAGCCACCGCCCAGATGAACATCGCCAAGGCGACCAGCGCCAGCCCGGCGCCCTCGCGCGCGACGGCCGGGTCGAACACCAGGAGCAACACGCCACCGAACGACAGCGCGATCCCGACCATCCGCCGCCAACGTATCCGCTCGCGGAAGACGACGATCGCGAGCAGGAGCGAGAACGGTACGCCCAACTGCCCCGCGATCGCCAGCGCGCCGACATTGTCCGAAATCCGCAGCGACAGGTTGATCGGGATGTAGAACAACGCGCCCGACAGCAGGGCGAGCAGCAGCAGCGGGCGCATCCGGCCCGGCACGACCCGGAACGCGCCGGCGCATACCACCAGCACGATGACCTGACGAAGAAAGGCGGCGGTGAGTGGCGCGACCGTCGCCACCGTCAACTTCACCGCGATCATGTTGAGCCCCCACAGGATGTTCATCGCCGCCGCGACGAGCAGGTCGCGCGCACCGAGGCCGGAGGACGGGACGGCGGAAGGGCGGGCGTCCATCGCCGCCGCTTGGGGCCGGCACCGGGCAAAGTAAACCTTGGGAGCGCTCAGGCGGCGGCGCTTCGTCCCGCGGGCGCAACCGGCTCGTACAGCCCGCGATGCCGCCGGCTCGGCTCGAAGGCGCGGGTCTGACCGATCACGGTCTCGCCGGCGCCGAGCACCAATGTTCCGCCCGGCCGCATCACCGTCGCGATCCTGGCGAACACATCGCCGCGATACGCCGGCGACAGGTACATCAGCACATTGCGGCACATGACCACGTCGAAGCGACCGGGCGGCGGCGCGTCGGCCACCAGGTTCGATCGACGGAACTGGACCATTCGGACGAGCTCGGGCTTGGCGACCCAGTCGGCGCCGGCGTTGTCGAACCAACGCATCATGCGACGCACCGGCAAGCCGCGCTGGATTTCGAACTGACTGAAACGCCCGCTCCGCGCGCGGACGAGCGCCGCCTCCGACACGTCGGTGGCGATGATCTCGGGGACCGGCGCGCCCGTCGCCTCGGCGCGCTCGCCGAACATCATCGCCAGCGACAACGGCTCCTGGCCGGTGGCGCATCCGGCCGACCAGAGGCGCACACGTCGCCCGTCGGCGGCGGCCGACGAGACGGCGTCGCCGACCGCCTCGAAGATCGCCGCGTCGCGAAAGAACGAGCTTTCCTGGTTGAGCAACGCATCGACGACCTGGTCGGCGATGGAAGGATCTTGACCGTCGAGCAGTTGCGACACGAGTTGTTCGAGCGTGTCGACTTGGCGATCGCGCAACACCGTCTTCAGCGCGGTGTCGATCCGCCAGGCCCGGTTGGCGGCGAGTTGCTGGCCGGTCCGCGCCTTCAGCAGCGCGGTCAGGACGCTGACGGTGCCCTGCGTCGGCATCGCGCCTCCCTTGGTGGCGGGCGTCATTGCGGTCTCCTTCGCGATGCGACCAACGCGCCGATCGCCTCCGGCGGCAGGGCGGCGTGCGCCACGCCCGTGGCGGCGACGGCGCCGGGCATCCCCCAAACGACCGAACTCTCGCGATCCTGGATGACCACCGAGCCGCCGGCTTCGGCGACACGACGCGCGCCCTCGGCTCCGTCGCGTCCCATGCCGCTGAGCACGACGGCAAGGATTCGGGCGCCATAGACCGCGGCCAGGGTGTCGAACATCGGGTCGACTGACGGCAGGCACCCGCTGGCCGCCGGCTTGCGCGACAATCGCACGGCGGCCGCGCCGTCGGGCAGCGCCACGCAGCATAGGTGCGCGTCGCCGGGCGCGACCACCACGCGTCCCGGCCTGATCCGCATCAGGTCGGTCGCGACATCGCAGGGCCGACCGGCGAGCACCGCCATCTGCGCGGCGAAATAGGGCATGAACGTCGCCGGCAGATGCTGGGTGATCAGGATGGGAAGGCGGAACGACGCCGGGACCGCGCGGAGCAATCCGCTGAGCGCGTGGATGCCGCCGGTCGACGCGCCGATCGCGACGATGGCGAACGGTTCCGCAGATGCGGCGGGCAGCTGTGTCGCCAGCGTGGGTGGGGCGGCCGACACTGGCGTTGACGGGTCGGCGGGCGCGAGCAACCGCGTGATCCGGTCGACCAGCATATCGCCGAAACGCCCGGCGAGCCCGCCCGCGCCCGGCTTCACCAGTGTGTCGGCGGCTCCCAGCGCCAGCGCCTGGATCGTCGCCGCCGCGCCGTCATCGGCGCTCGAGGAAACGATCAGCACCTTGGCCCCGCCCCCGGCGGCGATGAGGTCCGGCAAGGCGGTGAGCCCGTCGACCCCCGGCATTTCGAGGTCGAGCAGGATGACGTCCACCGGGTCGCGCCGGAGAAACGCCAGCGCCGCGTTGGCGGTCGACACCGAACCCGCGACCGCGCAGCGGCCACTCTCCTCGACGATACGTCCGATCGCCGCGCGCGCGACCGCCGAGTCGTCGACGATCAATATGCGGGCGGGCGCCGTCAGCGGTCCGGGCAGGGCGCGGTGCAACGGCCAAAACTCCGTTCAGGCCACGCCGACGATCTGAAGCTTCGATTCAAGCGTATCGCGGTCGAACGGTTTCATGACATATTCGTCCGCGCCGGCTTCGATCGCGGCGCGAATATAGGCCATGCCGTTCTCCGTCGTGCAGAACACGACCTTGGGCCGCGTCGGCACCGACGAACTGCGGAGCGCGCGCAGGAAATCCATGCCGCTCATCACCGGCATGTTCCAGTCGAGCAGGATGACGTCGGGCGGCGACGCCAGGCAGCTATCTAGCGCCTCGCGCCCGTCGCCGGCTTCGCTTACGGTGAAATCGAGCGTCTCGAGGATGTGCCGGGCCACCTTGCGGATCACCTTCGAATCATCGACGACAAGACAGGTCTTCATGGAACGGCCATCCCGGTTACGGTGCAACACGCTGCACTCATGGCGCAAAGGTGTGAGCGCTACGTTAAGCCACCCCGGACGGGGTCCGCGCGATCGCGCCGGGGATCAGGGCGGACAGGTCGATCGCCAGCAACGGTTCGCCGTGACGCTCGACGATGCCCGACGCCGCCGCCCGCCAGCCGCCGTCCAGCGCCAGCCCCGACGACAGCGGCTGGGCGGCGAACGGCGCCACATCCTCGAGCGAGTCGACCAGGATGGCGTAATGGTGACCGTCCAGTCGCGTTATGACGGCACGAGTCGCCGTCGTTTCGCCGGCCGACAGGCCGAGCGCCACGGTCGGATCGATCACCGTCACGACCCGGCTCCTGAGCGCGGCGATCCCGCGCACTTCGGGCGGGCTGCGCGGCACGGGCACGACCTCGCCGATGTCGACCACCGAGTCGACCGAGGCGGTGTCGACGGCGACGCCCCGCCCGGCGATATGCGCGACCAGGAATAGCTGCTCGGTCACTTCGATCCTCCCGCCGCAGCCGCCAACGCCGCGATCAGCGCGGGTTTGTCGTACCGATAGATGCTGCCCGGCGACCCCGCCGCGCGGTCCCGGCGCAACCGGACCAGCGGCGCGGGCGAGCGGGGCGCGCGACGGTCATCCTCCATCGCCAGGACAACGCAAGGCGCCTGGCCGGGAACAAGCTCGCTCGAGACGCGGTACCCCGCCCCCTCCAGCGTCGGTTTCAGGAAGGTTTCCATCCAACCACCCGGATCGCATTGCAGCAAGCAATGCGGCGCCCCTCCGTCGACGCCATCGCTCATCGCGAACAGCGCGTACGGATCGAGGATCTCGACCTGCTCGCCCAGGATCATCGCCACGCCGGCGATGAGGTCGGCGAGCGGCGCCGGCACGATCTCGCGCGGGAGCGTCAGGACGTCGATCGGCTCGGCGATGGCATAGGCGATCTCCGTACCACCGTCGCGCAGGCGCAGGACCGGCAGCTCGCGGCGGTCGCCGATCGCGCCTTGCGCGATCAGCGGGATGATGCGTCCGTCGACCAACAGCCGCAGCCGGCCGCCGGTGTTGCGGATCGAATCGGCGGCCACCGGCTCCACCCGGTCGAGCGCGCTGAGCGGCACCGCCCGGCGCTGGCCATCAAGATCCTCGAACAGCAGCGCGGAGACGCCCGGCTGCTCGTCGACCGCTGCGTCGTCCGTTTGCAGGATCTCTGGCGCGAAGCGCAGCCCCGCGGCGACCGCGACGCCGGCGCCGTCGAGCAGCAGCATGGGGATGCCGCTGTCGGGCAATGTCTGGCCGGCGTAGATGCCCGCCGCCATGATCGCGGGCGCGGCCGGCTTCACGACCAGTTCCTCCGTGTCGAGCACCGCGTCGATGCCGAGCGCGAACGCGCCGTCGCGAGTGCCGACGATCGCCAGGATCGCTGGCTCCTTGTCGACGGTGGGCTGACCAAGCACGTCGGCCAGCGACACCAGCGGCAAGCGCCGGCCACGGATCGTCGCGATCGGGGCATCGCCGAGCCAGTCGAGTCGGATCGCCTCACCGCGCGTCTTGACGATCTCCTCGATCATCTGGCGCGGCAAGGCATAACGCGCCTCGCCCACCCCGACCACGACGGTGGAGATGATCGACAAGGTCAGCGGCACGCGGATGACGATGCAGAGACCCCGTCCGGGCGTATTGACGAGTTCGATCTTACCGCCGATCTGTTCGACATTGGCCCGGACGACGTCCATCCCGACGCCCCGCCCGGAAACCGCGCTGACCTCGTCGCGGCTGCTCAGGCCCGGCTCGAAGATAAGATCCAGCTTGGCGGCGTGGGACATGGACCGTAGTCCGGCCGGATCGCCGCCCGCCGCGATCCTTTTCTCGATCAGGCGATCGACGTCGATGCCGCGGCCGTCGTCGCTTACCTCGACGATGATTTGGTTGCCCGACTGCCGCGCGGCGACGAGCAGCTTGCCCGCCTCGCGTTTGCCCGCGGCGCGGCGCGCGGCCGGAGCCTCGATGCCGTGGTCGATCGCGTTGCGGATGATGTGGACCAGCGGATCGCGCATCACCTCGATCATCTCGCGGTCGAGCTCGACATCGGCCCCGTCGATGGTCAGCGTCACCGACTTGCCCAGCGACGCCGCCGTGTCGCGCACCATCCGGGGTAGCGCGGAAAACAGCGCGTCGATCTTTTGCATCCGGGTGCGGGTCACGGTGTCGCGCATCTCGGCGACGGTCAGCGACAATCGCTCGAGCGACGCCTCGACCCGCGGGTCGGCGTCGCCCTCGCACAGGCGTCGGGCTAGTTCGTTGCGCGCCAGCACCATGTCGGACATGCCGCTCATCATGCGGTCGAGCAGGTCGACCGACAGTCGCACACTGCGTGTCGCCGTGCGCTGCGCGACGGGAGCGATGGCGGCGAGCGAGGCGGGCGCCGCGTTCTCCGCCAGCGCCGCGATCATCAAGTCGTCGCTCGAATCGTCCAGCGCGACGCCGGCGTCGATCGCCTCGACGATCTCCCCAATGCGGTCGACCACCGCCAGCACGGCGTTGACCAGCGCGGTGTCGGGCACGCGCCGGCCGTCGCGCACCGCCGCCAGCACGTCCTCGGCCGCGTGACTGAGCCGCGCCAGGCGGGGAAGGTCGAGAAAGCCGCAGCTCCCCTTGACGGTGTGGACGAAGCGGAAGATCGCGTCGAGCCGGGCGCGGTCGCTCGGGTCCGCCTCCCACGCGACGACCTCGCCCGACAAGGCTTCAAGCGTTTCGCGGGTTTCGGCGATGAATTCCTGGAGCAGGTCGTCCATGGGTCCTCGGGCACAGGGTCGCCGCAGGCCTTGGACGGGCAGGAGTTAAGACCGCGTTTACCCAGCCTGGAGGGTCGCGCCGAACATCAGGACGCCGTCCTCCTCGATCACCTGGACGCGCTCCCCCGCCTCCGCCGTGATCGCGTGGACCAGGTAAGCGGCCGCCGCGCGCGAGGTGACCCCGTCCGGCTGCTGTCCCCCGATCAGGGTCGCGCGCAGTTCCGCGTCCAGGACAAGGCGCGGACCCTCGGCGCGGATGACGATCTCGACGACGGCCCCGTTGACCTCGGCCCCGACCGCCAGTGTCCCGCCGCGCACCAGCGCATCCGCCGCGATCGCCGACAGGTTCAGGAGCACCTTGATCGCCGGCTTGGGCAGCGCCTCGTCATCGACCATCCAGGCCAGCGTCAGCCGCTTGTTGTCGGCGACGAGCCCCTCGATCGCGCCGCGCGCCTCGCGCGGGTCGACCAGGTCGCCAAAGCCCCCGGCCGCGCCGAACGCCAGGCGAAAGAATTTGAGCTTGGCCGCCGACGCCCGCGCGCTGTCGTTCAACAGCTCCAGGCATCGCTCGCGCATCGCCGGATCATGCTCGTCGGCGAGCAGTTCCAGCCCGTTGTTGAGCGCGCCGACAGGTGAAAGCAGGTCGTGGCACAGCCGCGAGCAAAGCAGACTCGCGAAATCGATCGGGCTGATGGTCAAATCTCTCCCCTTGCTTCCAATTCGAAGCGAACGCTTCGTTCCAGTTCCATGCCTCGCCATTGCATCCCGGTACGGTCTTTTTCAACTCGCGCCCCAACGCGTATGTCAAACGTCACACGGTCGAAGCGGCCGTGCATGGCCCCGTTCGCCACCGCACGCCAGACAAGCACCCCGTCGCGGCCACCGATCACCCACAGCTTGCCATCGGGTGCCGCACATTCCGCATCCCGCAGGGACGGGACCGCCGGTCCGTTGGGATGCGTGTGGAAAAAGCCGAGCACGGCGAGTCCCCTTGCCCGTCGTTCGCCGCGATAGGCGGCGATCAGCGCGGCGGGGTCGATCTCGAAGGCGCAGGACGGGTCGGATGCTACATTGGCCGTGTCGTCGGCACGAGTTACCCGCTCCCCCCCCATATCATCGCGATGGCCCCGCAGGATGCCGCACCATTCATAGTCACTGTAGCCGCTGGGCGTGTTTGCCGGGCCGGAGATCACCACCATGCGCATGATGTGCAGCAGCAGCGCGCTTGAAATCTCGACCGTCATCGTCATCTCCTACGGCATGGACCGGGGGGTTTCCATCATCGAGGCGCGCATCGGCGAGGCGGCGCATGGCTGGCGGCTCGACCGGGCGCTGGCGGACGCGGTGCCGACGCTGTCCCGCGAGCGGGTGAAGGC
>CAXTRJ010000125.1:0-8168 GCA_964246585.1 uncultured Sphingomonas sp.
TCACGCGGCAGCCGGCGTCGAGATCGCGGGTGAGCCACCGGGCTGGCTGGGCGGCGTCGGCCGGGGACAGGCATACCGTCTCAGGCTCGGGCTGCGCGTAGGGCAGGTCGCCCAGCGCGCGGCCATCGAGCGTCGCGGCGGTCGGCATATTGCTCAGCCGCCATAGGCCCGGGCGCAGCAGCGTCGCCGGTGTGTCGGCGGCGGCGACCAGGAGCAACGGGGCGAGGAGCGCGATCGGTCGCATGGCTCTTCCTGTTCGCGATGCGCGCCTCCTTCACCTAGCGGTAATCGGTGCCCTGGCGATAGTCCCGCGCGGGATCGTACCCGTCCTCGTCGCCTTCGTCGTCATAGCCGTCGTCATCGGGGGCGACGCGCGCGTCGGGGGCCTGGCGATAGGGGCCGTTGGGGGCGGGCGCGGCATAGCCGCGGTCGCCGCCGCCAGCGGAGCGAAACCGGTCGAACGCCTGGCGATAGAGCGCGAGCTCGCGGTCGAACCGATCCTGCGCCTGGGCGAAGCGGGCGCCTTCCGCGTCCTGGGCGAAAGCGGGCGCGGCGGTGGCGAGCGTCGCGAGCGCGATGGCGGAGAGCAGGAAACGGGTGGGCATGAGGCGTGATCCTCCGGAACGCCCGATCGGTCGGGCATGAGGGGCATACGGTCGCGCGGCCATATCGTTCCTGAACGAACCGGGGTTGGCGAACGTGTCGAAGTTGCCGGCGATGCGTTTCATTCGCGGGCCTTGCGGGCGTTGCCCGGCGGCATCGGGATTGGGTTAAGCGCGGCGAGCAGCGGGCGATTGTCGAAGCGGTGAACCGTCCGACCTGCTTGCCGCGGTAGAAGCGCGGGGTGTTGTAGCCGCCCAGCCCGCGATCGATCGCGATCTCGAAGGCGCGCTGGCGGTGGTAAAGCGGGCGGCATCCAACTTTGCCAGGGTTCTCACGTCGGCGCGTTCTAATTGAAACGGCGTTTAAGTGGTCAACAAATAGGGTTCAAATAGCCGCGATCGGTACGCCGACCTGCGACGCCGCAAAGGCCAGAACGCGATCGAAGGTAACGAGCGTGCAACCTGTATCAGCGGATCGCGAGGTGAACCGCGTAACCGGCGCGCACATTGAGGTGGTTACGGTCGGCGAAACCCGCCGCTTGCATGAAGTGCGCCTCGACAATGGGCAGGGTAACCAGCGTCTCGAATGTTATCGCTCGCCACCGTGTGAGCGCCTCGGTCCGCTGTGGCGGGCTCATGGCACCGGTCCTGACCTTGATCGACAGCGCGCTGGAGACTTCAGTGACAACTCACGGACTGATCGCCATGCGGCGTCGGCGGTGACCGCCCACGCTTCGGCCCGCTCGCTATTGACCTCCGGAGTCAGCAGCGCGTCGATGAACGACGCGTCGAGAGAGTACATTAATAGCCATCGTCGCGCATCTTGCGCACCAAGTCGACGGCCGACTCCGCTTGATACGGCATGGAGCCGCGCAGCGCGCGCAACCCCTCGACGTCCATGGGCTTTCTGACGGGCTTGGCCACGGGCACGAGCCGGGCGGCGACCTTGCTATTTCGCACGATGTTGATCGGCTCGCCGGCCTCGGTCCGATCGACCAGCTCGTTCCAGTGGATTGGGGGGAGGTAAGGTCGATACGTTCCATGACGGACTCCTCGGTTTGATTAATCTATGGCACAGCCTTGCGTCGGACAAGAAGGGGCGCTGACGTGTCGATCAAACCGCACTCAAGCTTCGCCGTTCATCCGGGTGCGTGGCTGCGCGCCGAAATGATCGAGCCGCGCGGCTTGGCACTAACCGACGCGGCGGTGAAACCGCGCGTCACCCGATAATCGATGAGCGACCTGCTCGGCGGCCGCGCCGGGCTGTCGGCGGAAACGGCGATTCGAGAAGGCTTTTGGGCTCAGCGCCGACACGCTGATGCGGGTACAGGCGGCGCTTGATTTGGCGGTGGTGCGTGCACGGGAGGGGACGATTGAAGTGGAGCGGGTAGCGGTGTAGCCAACCAAAGAACCTATGTCCGCGATTGGTGGTTAGCTGCCCTTCGTTGGTTTTGAACGATGCTTGAACACGGCATGAAAGACCGCTGAGTAGTAACCAATGATCGTCAAGATAAATAAGAGGCCGGCTTGTATTACCGGCCCTCCCAGAGTGTGATCGAAACCGGTGCGATCTCCGGTCGCAAACAGCATTAACGATGCGCCACCGCTTACCATTACGTAAGCAAGGGGCAGCAATATCAAGTGGATTATCCACGTCCTGCGACGCTGCTCAGACCCTCGCCAAAATACGACGGAAGCTGTGACCGGGCCGAAGGTTGCAAGCAACCAACCAAAAACCCCCACAACTTGCTTCCACGCCGACATCGTCTGGGCACCTGTGTAGACATCGGCCGCGTTAAGAGCGAGATCGAAACAAAGCATCGTCGTGACGATCACCGCCACCACCGAAAATGCCTCAAGGCGGTTCGGTCGGAAACGCCGCGCCATGTTAAAGTCATAGCGCGGCGGCGAACGTCCGCAAGTGGGCGAAAGCGGTCGCACCTCAGCTATCACCCTACGGTCATGCTGCCGTTGCGTCAGGCCGCATATCTAAGCCGCCTGCGCTTCTCGCAAGGGCAGCCCGGTGGTTTCCAGCGTCGTCAAGTCGAGCTTTGTTGAGGCGTTGTCGATATCGATGCCGACCACGTCGCCGTTGGCGTTCAGGTCGACGTTGACGCCGTTCGCCACCTCGCGGGTTTCGGTGCCGGGGACGGCGCGCAGCTCGATGTAGATGCTGTCGGTCTCGGGATAGTAATGCAGCTTCATCGCTCGCCCTCGCGGTAATTGCGGTCGAAGAAGGCGTTGTGCACCGTCTCGCCATCCTCCAGTATCACGACACGCAGAGTACAGGAATTGCCGGCGTCGTCTACCTCCACGCGGCGCCACAAGCGATCACGACCGTCCGGCTGGACCACGCGGGCGAGCGGGTCGGCGAGCGCGGCCTCAATCCACTCGCGACGCAAATAGGGGCGCTTGCGTAGGACCTGCTCCTCGAAATAGCGGGTCGTCTTCAGCCCGTTTACCCCACCGTCACGAAGCTATCCATCACGCGCTTCCGTCCCGCCGTCTCGAAGTCGATCTCGAGCTTGTTGCCCTCGATCTCGGCGATGGCGCCGTAGCCGAACTTCTGGTGAAAGACGCGTTGGCCCACGGTCACGTCGCCGCGGCCCTTGTTGCCGAGGCTCACCGCCGACGCGCGGCTTTCGACGACGCGGGAGGGTTCGCGGGTGAAGGTGCTGCCTTCCCAGCCGGGGCCCCGGCCCGAGCCGCGCGCGACGTCGGCGAAGGGGTCGGCGCGTTCGGACCAATTGGCTTGCCACAGGCTCGCGCCGCCCGACATCGTCGTCTCGGTGGCGATGTGGTCGGCGGGGAGCTCGGCGACGAAGCGGCTGGGGATTGACGAGTTCCACTGGCCGTAGATGCGGCGGTTGGCGGCGTGGATGATCACCGCCAGGCGGCGCGCGCGGGTGATCGCGACATAGGCTAGGCGGCGTTCCTCCTCGAGGGACGCGGTGCCGCCTTCGTCGAGCGCGCGTTGCGAGGGGAACAGGCCTTCCTCCCAGCCGACCAGGAACACGGTGTCGTATTCGAGGCCCTTGGCGGCGTGGATGGTCATGATGGTGACCTTGGGGTCGTCCGCCGCGCCTTCGTTGTCCATGACGAGGCTGACGTGTTCGAGAAAGGCGCCGAGCGACTCGTACTCCTCCATCGCGCGGACGAGTTCGGACAGGTTCTCCAAGCGCCCCGCCGCCTCGGCCGACTTCTCCGCCTGGAGCATGGCGGTGTAGCCGCTTTCGTCGAGGAGCTGGCGGGCCAGTTCGGGGTGGGGGAGCGACGACGCCATGTCGCGCCAGCGCGCGATGTCGCCGACCAGGCGCCCGAGCGACTTGCGCGCGGCGCCGGTGAGCTCGTCGGTGTCGAGGATGCGCGCGGCGGCGGTGGTCAGGGGGGAGTGGGTCGCGCGGGCGAGCTGGTGGATCTTGGCGATCGCCTTGTCGCCCAAGCCCCGCTTGGGCACGTTGACGATGCGTTCGAAGGCGAGGTCGTCGGCGGGCTGGTTGACCACGCGAAGATACGCCAGCGCGTCGCGGATCTCGGCGCGTTCGTAGAAGCGGAAGCCCCCGACGATCTTGTACGGCATGCCGATGGCAATGAAGCGGTCCTCGAACTCGCGGGTCTGGTGCTGGGCGCGGACCAGGATGGCGATGTCGTCGAGGCTTTTGCCGCCCTCCCGACCAAAGGCGCGCTGGCACGTCTCGATCTCGTCGCCGACGCGGCGCGCCTCCTCCGGGCCGTCCCAGACGCCCAAGACCTTGACCTTTTCGCCGGCGTCGAGCTCGGTCCATAGCTGCTTGCCGAGGCGGCCGCTGTTCTGGGCAATGACGGCGGACGCCGCGCCGAGGATATGCGGCGTGCTGCGGTAATTCTGCTCCAGGCGGATGATGGTCGCGCCGGGGAAGTCCTTCTCGAACTTCAGGATGTTCTCGACCTGCGCGCCGCGCCAGGAATAGATCGACTGGTCATCGTCGCCGACGCAGCACAGGTTGCGGCGCTCCTGCGCCAGGAGCCGGAGCCAGAGGTACTGGACGGAGTTCGTGTCCTGATACTCGTCGACCATGATGTAGCGGAAGCGTTGTTGATAGTGGGCCAGCACCTCGCGGTCGCGCTTCAGGACCGTCAGCATGTGGAGGAGGAGGTCGCCGAAGTCGCAGGCGTTAAGCGCGACGAGGCGGCGCTGGTAAAGGTCGTACAGCTCGCCGCCGCGACCGTTGGCGTAGCGTTCGCTCTCGCCCGCGTCGATGTCGGCGGGGACGAGGCCCTTGTTCTTCCACTGGTCGATCAAGCCGGCGAGGCTGCGGGCGGGGAAGCGCTTCTCGTCGATGTCGGCGGCGAGGATCAATTGCTTGAGCAGACGAAGCTGGTCGTCGGTGTCGAGAATGCTGAAGTTGGACTGGAGCCCGACAAGCTCGGCATGGCGGCGGAGCATCTTCGCGCCGATCGCGTGAAAGGTGCCGAGCCAGGGCATGCCCTCGACCGCGTCGCCGACCAGCTTGCCGACGCGGTGGCGCATCTCGCGCGCGGCCTTGTTGGTGAAGGTGACGCTGAGGATCTCCGACGGGTACGCCTTGCGGGTGAAGAGGAGGTGGGTGAGGCGGGCGGTGAGCGCGGCGGTCTTGCCGGTGCCGGCGCCGGCGAGGACCAGGACGGGACCGTCGGTGGTTAGCACCGCCTCGCGCTGGGGCGGGTTGAGGCCGCGCAGATAGGGCGGGTCGTCGATCGGATTGGCGGGGCGGGTGGCGAGTTGGGTCACGGTGAACAGCTAGGGAACGCGGGCGTCCGGGGCAAGCCAAGCACGCCCCACGCTCACCTTGACATCACCGCGTCGTGCAGGTCGACGCCTTCGCCTTGCCGTCGCGCACGCCTGTCCAGCACTCCGCGCGCGGCGGGTCGGGGGCCAGGGCCGATCCGGCGCCCCTGCCGTACCACAAGGCCAAATCGCCCGCCGCGACCTCGGCGTCCTCTCCCGGTGTCGTCGCGACGCGTCGCAGCTTGGCCAAGCCGGCCGTGGCGGTCGCCGACCCGGTGCAGAACGCGGCCTGGTCGCGACACGAGGCGAGCATCAGGTTGCCGATGTCATAGTCTCGTTGCAGTTCCGCGCGGCCCGACCGTTCGATGATGCCGATAGCGGCGGCGTAGTCCGGACCGGCGGGCTTGTTCAGGGCCTCGGTGACGGCGCCCTCCGTGCGCAGGTAACCGCCATGCTGGTCCATTTGCGTCGCCACCTCCTGATCGGCCGGCGTACAACCGACGAGAAGCAGCAGCGCGAGGCGGAAGGGCACCGTCATACCCGCACCGGCAGCAGGTCGGCATAGTCCGCCAGGGTGTAGCGGGGATGGCGACCCCCCTCGCGCAACGTGTAATAATCCTGCGCGATCGAGCCCATCTGTTCGAGACCGTAGTCTTCGTAGCGTTTGCCCGGGACGAGCGTGTAGTTGTAGTTCCGGTCGAACGCGCCGCGCAGCCAGACAGTGCGGCGCAAGCCGTACCATTGATAGAGGTGCGCCGCCTCGTGGACGAAGGTCGCGCGCTTCGACAGGGAAACCGTCGCCAGCGAGAAATCGGGGGCGTACTCGTCGCCGGGGAAATAGGCGTCGCCGTTGGGGGCCATCGCCCGATCCTGCGGGAAGGGCCAAGTCCATCTTTCGGAGTGGATCCGCACCTTGGCGTAGTCGATCTTGTCGCGGAAGATCGACCGCAGTAGCGTGATCTCCCCACCCGTCAGGTTCCGGTTCGCGTCGGCCATGCGATACCCCGCTGGCGCGTCAGCGCCGATCTGATTTCGCGCGTGATCGCGCCAGCATTTAACGTGACCACGCCGTATTGGTTGCACTCCGGACCGGCTTGCGCGCGGTGCGGCGTTGTGGAACAAACGAGGTCCAACGGGAGAGTCGGCCATGATCACGGGGCGGTGTCACTGCGGAGCAATCCACTACGCGGCGGACGGCGAGCCGGCGCATCACGCGCTGTGCCACTGCACCGATTGCCAGCGCTGGTCAGGCGCGCCGATGGTCGGGTGGATCGCGTTCGAAGACGCGGCGGTGACGGTGACAGGCGAGCCGGTGACCTACCGGTCGTCGGAGAACGCGACGCGGTACTTCTGCGGCGCGTGCGGGACCGGGCTGTTCTACCGCAACGAGGCGATGCTGCCGGGAATGGTCGACATCCAGTCGGGGACGCTGGACGATCTTCCCGACAACCCGCCGGGCGCGCAGATCATGGTCAAGGAGCGGGTCGTGTGGATGGACGAGGTGGAGACGCTGCCCCGGTTCGCGACCTATCCGGGGATGGAGTGAGGATTGCTCCGCGCAATGACGCGAACCTCTCTTCGACGTGCCTTCGGATAGTCGCAAGTCCACTAAAGCCCAGAGCAGACTATTTCCATCGTTTATTGTTCGATCTATAAGCTGCCGTAGCTGGAAGCCTTAGATTTGTGGAACAGCCCAGCTTTGGAGGGTTGATGATCAACACCGTCAAGCCGGAGCTATTTCCCGGCGAGCGCATTGCGTGGCAGGGGCAGCCATACCCCGGTCTTATCTTTCGTCCGATGGAAGTTTTCTTGATTCCGTTCAGTCTTGTATGGGGTGGTTTCGCGCTGTTCTGGAATGCGAGCGTCTGGACTACAGATGCGGACCTATCGTTTAAGCTTTTCGGCCTTCCATTCTTGTTAGTCGGCTTATATGTCACAGTCGGCCGGTTCTTAATCGACACGAACATTCGAAAGAAGATGACCTACTTTGTCACAAATAAGCGTATTCTGATCGAGAAGCGGGGCGGCATGATGAAAACTAAGTCCATGGACATCAGCCGTATCCCTGCGCTTGAACTTGACGAGCGATCGGATGGCTTCGGCACGATCCGCTTCGCTAGCTCTGGCGGATGGTTCAGCGGCAGTAATTTTGGCATTTGGCAGCCGACGTTTGATCCGACACCTCAGTTCATCCGGATTGCGGACGTCCGGTCTGTATACCAGTTGATCCAAAAGCAGTCGGACGCTCAGCCACCCGTCTAAGACATCCGCGTCTAGGCCGCCCTTAACAGCGTCAGCCTGGCCTTGCCGTGTACCCGCGTCGCGTCGACGGTGAAACCGGCGACGGCGACTTCTTCGGGCTTGGCGGTTTCGATGCTGATCCAGGTGGCGGGACCGGTCCAGCCGAGGCGGGCGAGTTTCTCCAGCGCTACGATGCCGGCGCCGGTGCCGTAGGGCGGGTCCATCAGGAGGAGGTCGAGCGGGGCGGGGGCGGGGCCTAGCGCCATGACCGATCCCGCGCGGACGTCGCCGCGCAGGCCGAGCTTGGCGAGGTTGACCTTTAGCGCGTCGACGGCGGCGCGGTCCTGTTCGACGAACAGGCACGACGCCGCGCCGCGCGACAGCGCCTCGATGCCGAGCGCGCCCGAGCCGGCGAAGAGGTCGGCGACGGCCAATCCCTCGAAGCTGCCGAGGCGGCTGGTCAGCATCGAGAACAGCGCCTCGCGGGTGCGGTCTGCGGTGGGGCGGGTGGCTTCACCTTTCGGCGCGACGAGGGGGCGGCCGCGCAGGGTGCCGGCGATGACGCGCATCAGCGCTTG
>CAXTRJ010000126.1:0-8148 GCA_964246585.1 uncultured Sphingomonas sp.
GGCCATTGTCGGCGCGCTCGGCGCCGCCCCGGTCGCCATCGCCGCGCCCGGCGTCGCCACGATCGTTCGAGCCGCGATCGTTCGAGCCGCGCTGCTCGCGGCCCTGATCGCCCCGACCCTGATCACCACGGCCCTGATCGAAGCCCCGGTTCTGCTCGTTGCCCCGGTTCTGCTCACCGGCGCGCGCGGGCTCGCCCTCATCGGCGTAATCGTCGTCGCCTCCCGCGTCGAACTCGTCGCGCCGCGCCGGGCGCTGCTCCTCGACGCGGCCGCGCTGCTCGCTCAGCACGCGGAAATAATGGTCGGCGAATTGCAGGTAATATTCGATGTTGACCCGGTCGCCCGACATCTGCGCGTCGCGCGCCAGCGCCTGGTATTTCTCGTGGAGCTGGCTGGCGTTGCCGCGCGCGCGGCTGTCGATGCGATTGCCGTTGTCGGGCCGTCCCGCGCCACCTTGCGGACGCTGGCCGTTACCCGGACCCTGCCCGCCGCGACCGCGACGACGCCCGGCCTGCTGCTGCCGATTATTGATCAAACCTGATATCCTCGTGCCTGCACCGATACTGACCAAATCTGGTAGTGCGTCCGCCGGGCGCGCCTCCGGCCGTTTCCGCCCGAACCCCTCGGGGTATGGGCGAACCGGCCTGTCACGGCCGCCGGACAGCGGCATGACAAAGGATGCGATCGTACCGCGCGCCATCGACGATCCGCGTCGAGAATGCGGTAGTCCCCCGCGCGGCCACTAACGACTGACCAGCGGCGCGCCAAGGATAATATGCAACGGCGGCGATCAATTGCAAGGCGTGGCGACAAGGCAACGGTCGCGCCCGGCCAGGTCGCGGCGGACGACGACCGAGAGCCCGTGCGCGGTGAACAGCGCGGCGACCGCCGCGGCCTGCGTCGCGCCGATCTCGATGCAGGCGACGCCGCCCGGGGCGATCTGCCGCGCCAGCACGGGTGCGATCATCCGGTAGTCGTCGAGGCCGTCGTCGCCGGCGAACAGCGCCTCGGCGGGTTCATGGTCGGCGACCTCGCGCGGCAACGCTTCGCCGTTCGCGATATAGGGCGGGTTGCACAGGATCAGGTCGTGCGGGCCGCCGACGCCGGTCCAACCGCCGGACATGATGCGGGCCCGGTCCGTCATCCCGAGCCGGTCCGCGTTGGCGCGCGCCGCGCGGATCGCCGCTTCCGACCGGTCGACGCCGATGCCGGTCGCGCCCGGCCATTGGTCGAGCGCGGCGAGCAGCAGCGCGCCCGAACCGGTGCCCAGATCAAGCACCGTCGCCGGCGCGCGCGCGCCGAAATGATCGACCGCCGCCTCGATCAACGTCTCGCTATCGGCGCGCGGCACCAGCACGCCGGGGCCGACAGCGAGGTCGATCGTCCAGAACGCGCGGGCGCCGGTGATATAGGCGACGGGCTCGTGGCGCGCGCGGCGGTCGACGAGGGCGGCGAAGCTCTGGGGAGTGGGCGCGTCGAGGAGGCCGAGGAGCATCGCCTCGCGGCTGACGCCGAGCGCGTGCGCCATGAGGAGCTCGGCGTCGAGGCGCGGGGTGGGGGAGGAGAAGCGCGCGGCGGCGGCGGCGAGGGCGGCGCGGGCAGTGCCCAAATCCTCCCCCGCCAGGGGGAGAGGGACCGCTCGGCGCAGCCGAGTGGTGGAGGGGGAGGATTCCCGAGCGTTTGAGCGTCCTCCCCCTCCACCGGCTTCGCCGGTCCCCCTCCCCCTAGCGGGGGAGGACTGCCCGGTATCATCCATCCAACGCCGCCAGCCGCTCGGCCTCGTCCTCCGCCACCAACGCGCCGATCAACTCTTCCATCTCGCCCTCCAATATCTCGGGCAGGCGGTGCAGCGTCAGGTTGATGCGGTGGTCGGTCACCCGCCCTTGCGGGAAATTATACGTCCTGATCCGCTCCGACCGGTCGCCCGACCCGACCATCGACTTGCGCGCCCCCGCCCGCGCATCCGCCAGCCGCGCGCGCTCCGCTTCATAAAGCCGCGTCCGCAACACCTTCAATGCCTTGGCCTTGTTCTTGTGCTGCGACTTCTCGTCCTGCTGGATGACGACCAGCCCGCTCGGCAGATGCGTGATCCTGACCGCCGAATCGGTCGTGTTGACCGACTGCCCGCCCGGCCCCGACGATCGGTAGACGTCGATGCGGAGATCGCGCGCCTCGTCGATCTGGACGTCGACCTCCTCCGCCTCGGGCAGCACCGCGACGGTCGCGGCGGACGTATGGATGCGCCCGCCGCTCTCCGTCGCGGGCACGCGCTGGACGCGGTGGACCCCGCTCTCGAACTTCATCCGCGCGAACACGCCGGCGCCGTTGACGCTGGCGACCACCTCCTTGAACCCGCCCGCGTCGGACGAGGAGGCGCTGATCAGCTCGACCCGCCAGCCGCGCGCGTCGGCGTAACGCTGGTACATGCGAAACAGGTCGCCGGCGAACAGCGCCGCCTCGTCGCCGCCGGTCCCGGCGCGGATTTCCAGCATCGCCGCGCGCTCGTCGGCGGCGTCGCGCGGCAGCAGCGCCAGCGCCAACGCGCGCTCGGCGGCGTCCAGCGCGGCGCGATTCTCGTGCAGCTCCTCGGCGGCCATCTGGCGCAGCTCGTCGTCGCCGTCCTCGCTCATCAGCTGCAGGCTGACGCCCTCGGCGCGTAACCGCCGCACTTGCGCCGCGGCCTCGGCGACCGGCTCCAGCTCGGCATATTCCTTCGACACCTGGACGAAGCGGTCCGACGGCAAGTCGCCCGTCGCCATCAGCGCGGACAACTCATCCCGCCGCGCCTCGATCGCGCGGATCCGGTCGGGGGAGATGGTCATGCCTGAAACGGCCCTTGGACGACCCTACCATCGGCGGTCCGCGTCACCAGCTCTTCGACATCCGGATTATCGTCGCCCATATACTGTGCCCACATCACCGCCGCCAAATCGGCGAGTGGGGCAGTCTTCTGCTCGCCAGTCTTCAAGTTCTTGATGGCCGCTTGACTGTTGGCGAGTTCGTCGTCTCCGATGATGATCGCATACTCGGCATCGAGCGCGTCGGCCTTCGCCATCCGACGCTTCATGTTGCCCTTGTATGCCATGTCGACGCGCAGCCCGGCGCGGCGAAGATCGGCGACGAGACCGGCAGCACGCCTCTCCGCAGCTTCGCCGAGCGGGATCACAGCCGCGAACACGCTCCGCTCTGCCGGCTCCGCAATCAACATCGCCAGCCGCTCGACCCCCGCCGCCCAGCCGACGCCCGGCGTGTCCGGCCCGCCCAGGCTCCCGATCAGCCCGTCGTAGCGCCCGCCCGCCAGCACCGTCCCCTGCGCGCCCAGCCGGTCGGTGACGAACTCGAACGCGGTGTGGCGGTAGTAATCGAGCCCGCGCACCAGCCGCGCGTTGCGCTCCCATGTCACCCCCGCCGCGTCGAGCCCGGCGGTCACCGCGTCGAAGAACGCGCGCGCCTCCGTCGTCAGATACGCGTCGATGTCGGGCGCGCTGTCCGCCACCGGCCGATCGCGTGGATCCTTCGAGTCGAGGATGCGTAAGGGATTCTTGTCGAGCCGTGCCAGGCTGTCCTCCGACAGCTCCCCCCGGTGCGCCTCGAAATGCGCGACCAGCGCCGCGCGCCACGCATCACGGGTTTCCGCGTCGCCCAGCGTGTTGAGCTGGAGCGTCACCCCCTCGATGCCAAGCTCGGCCAGCAGCTGGTCGGCCAACACCAGCAGCTCGACGTCCGCCGCCGGCTCGGCCGCGCCGATCACCTCGGCGTCGATCTGGTGGAACTGGCGGAAGCGGCCCTTTTGCGGGCGCTCGTAGCGAAATACCGGGCCGCTCGTCGCCAGCTTCATCGGCGCGTATTGCCGCCACCCCTCGGTCAGGTAGGCCCGCGCGATGCCGGCGGTGAACTCGGGGCGCAGCGTCAGCGAATCGCCGCCGCGATCCTCGAACGTGTACATCTCCTTCGACACGACGTCGGTCGTCTCGCCCAGCGACCGCGCGAACACCGCGGTGGACTCGAACACCGGCACCTCGACGCGTTGAAAGCAGTAGAGCCGCCTGACCCGGTCGAACACTTCGAGCACGCGCGCGAAGCGGCGCTCCTCGTCGCCGAAGATGTCCTGGGTGCCGCGGATGCGTCGGGGGGTCTCGATACGCGCCATACAAGCGCGGCTCTCTAGGCGAGCCCGCCAGCCAACGCTAGGGCCGCGTCGGCCCGTTTCGGTCCACTTCGGCCGAGCTTGGCGGCGAGGGCTGGACGCCCCGCCTTTCCGCCGCTTAAGGCGCTGTATTCCTTCAGCCGAGAGGCCGTCCATGATCCGTCCGCTGCTCACCCTTCTCCTCGCCACCACCGCCGTCGCCGCTTCCGCCCCGGCTCTTGGGCAGGTGCGCAATTCGGCGCCGCAGCCGGTGCCCTTCGTCGACCGTGTTCCGGCCGCGCAAGACATCGACTATCCCGGCACGATCCAGCTGGAGATCGACGCGACCGATATCGAGCGCGGCATCTTCCGGGGCAAGGAGACGATCCCGGTGGCGAAGAGCGGTCCGATGGCGCTGCTGTTCCCCAAATGGCTCCCCGGCGCGCACTCCCCACGCGGCGAGATCGAGAAGTTCGCCGGGCTTGTCATCCGCGCCGGCGGCCGCGTGGTGCCGTGGACGCGCGACCCGGTCGACGTCACCGCCTTCCACATCGACGTGCCAGACGGCGCGCGCCGGCTCGACATCGAGTTCCAGTTCCTGTCGGCGACCAAGCCCGACCAGGGCCGCATCGTCATGACGCCCACCATGATGAGCCTCCAGTTCAATTCGATGAGCCTCTATCCGGCGGGCTACTTCACCCGGCGCATTCCCATCGCGGCGAAGGTCACCTATCCCGCCGGCTGGACCGCGGTGTCCGCCATCCCCGCGCGGCAGTCGGGCGCGACCTACACCTATGAGACGACCAATTACGAGGTGCTGGTCGACTCGCCCGTCCTCGCCGGGCGCTACTACAAGGAATGGGCGCTCTCCCCTCGCGTCGACCTCAACATCTTCGCCGACACCCCGGCCGAGCTCGCCGCCGCGCCCGAGCACATCGCCGCGCACCAGCGTCTTGTCGACCAGGCGGTCAAGACCTTCGGCGCGCAGCATTACGACCGCTACGAATTCCTGCTGTCGATCACCGACCAGCTCGGCGGCATCGGGCTGGAGCATCACCGCTCCTCCGAGAACGGCGTCCGCCCCGGCTATTTCACCAAGTGGAACGAGTGGCCGGGCAGCCGCAACCTCCTCCCCCACGAATTCGCGCATAGCTGGGACGGCAAGTTCCGCCGCGGCGCGGACCTGTGGACCCCCGACTATCGCACGCCGATGCGCGATTCGCTGCTGTGGGTGTACGAGGGGCAGACGCAGTTCTGGGGCTATGTCCTCCAGGCGCGCTCGGGCATCGTGTCGAAACAGGACACGCTCGACATGCTGGCCGCCATCGCCGGGCTGTACGACACCCAGCCCGCGCGCCAGTGGCGCCCGCTGATCGACACGACCAACGATCCGATCATCTCGGCGCGCCGGCCCAAGGGCTGGACCAGCTGGCAGCGGTCGGAGGATTACTACAACGAGGGCCTGATGGTCTGGATGGAGGTCGACGCGATGCTCCGTCAGAAGACGAACGGCGCGCGCTCGATCGACGATTTCGCCCGGGCGTTCTTCGGGCTGACCGATGGCGACTGGGGCCAGGTGACCTACACCTTCGAGGATGTCGCCTCGACGCTGAACACCATCGCCCCGTTCGACTGGGCCGGCTTCCTGCGTCAGCGCCTGACCGAGACGGGACGGCCCGCCCCGATCAACGGCTTCGCGATGAACGGCTACAAGCTGGTCTACACCGAGACGCCGACGCCCTATTTCACCGGCGCGGAAAAAGCGCGCGGCACCGACCTGACCTATTCGGTCGGCATGGTGGTGAACGCGACCGGGGAGGTCACCTCGGTGATCTGGGACTCGCCGGCGTTCAAGGCCGGGATCGACGTCGGCACCACCGTCCAGGCGGTGGACGGCGAGGCGTTCTCGGGCGACCGGCTGAAGGCGGCGGTGGCCGGCGCCAAGGGGACGCGCGACCCGATCCGGCTGGTCGTCCGAAACGGGGACCGATACCGCGACTTGGCCGTCGACTATCACGGCGGCCACCGCTACCCGCGCTTCGAGAAGGTCGGCGCCGCCGACGGCGGCCTCGACCGCCTGCTCGCCGCCAAATAGCATCACCAACAGGGGACACATCCATGCGCATCGAAATGGTGCCGGTCGGCGACGACCCGCCCAACAGCCTCAACGTCATCATCGAGGTGCCCGTCGGCGGCGAGCCGGTGAAGTACGAATTCGACAAGAAGTCGGGCGCGCTCTTCGTCGACCGCATCCTGCACACGCCGATGCGCTACCCGGCGAACTACGGCTTCGTGCCCCACACGCTGTCGCCCGACGGCGATCCGCTCGACGCGCTGGTCGTCGCGCGCTCGCCGTTCATCCCCGGCTGCGTCGTCCGCGCGCGCCCGATCGCGGTGCTCCACCTGGAGGACGAGGCCGGCGGCGACGAAAAGATCGTCTGCGTCCCCGTCGACGCGACCTTTCCCTATTATTCCAAGATCGGCGAAGGGTCCGACCTGCCGGAGATCGTGTTCCAGCAGATCGAGCACTTCTTCACCCATTACAAGGATCTGGAGACCAAGAAGTGGGTCCGGATCGGTAAGTGGGGCGGCGCCGAGGACGCGCGCCAGGTCATCACCGAGGCGATCGAGGCGGCGAAACAGGCCAAGGCGGTGGCGGGCACCGACGAGGGCGTGTCGTCGCTGGAGCGGTGAGGCGCTTCACGTAGCTGTTCCCCGGCGAAGGCCGGGGCCCAGTCACGCTGGTCTGAAAAGCGGGGGCAGCCACGACTGCGAAGTCGCCCTGACTGGGCCCCGGCCTCCGCCGGGGAACGGCATGACCTCGACCAGCGCGCCTCCTTCTCCCGCGTCGGCGGGAGAAAGCCCCTACCCCGCCCGCATCCGCGCCATCATCTCCGGCGACATCATGTTGGCGTTGAGGTTGGCCATGATCCATAGCGACCCGCCGACCACCAGCGCGACGATGAGCACCCCGAACGCCAGCGCCAGCACGTTGTTGGTCGAGTCGGGCCCGGTCGAGATGTGCAGGAAGAAGGCGAGGTGCACCCCCATCTGCGCCACCGCCAGCACCCCCAGCATCACCGGGATGCCCGGCGTCCATAACGGCGCGCCCCCGCTCGCCACCCAGAAGGACGCGATCGTCAGCCCGGCGGCGAGCGCGAAGCCGATCAGGTACCCGCGCACGCTGGCGGCGACGCTTTGCTGCTCGTCGTCGCCCGGCGCGCGGTCGCGGCGGTCCTGGTGGTCGTCGGTACGGTCGGTCATGCCCCTGATCCCAGCAGATAGACGACGGTGAACACCCCCACCCAGACGATGTCGAGCGCGTGCCAGAACAGCGCGAAGCACAGGAAGCGCCGCTCGATATCGGGGCGAAACCCCTTGGCCCAGATCTGCGCCATCATCGTGCCGAGCCACAACAGCCCCGCGCCGACGTGCAGCCCGTGCGTCCCGACCAGCGTGAAGAACGCCGACCAGAACGCGCTGCGTTGCGGCCCCGCGCCTTCGCCGACCAGATGCGCGAACTCGATCACCTCGAGCACGAGGAAGGCGAAGCCGAGCAGCCCGGTGACGAGCAGCGCGACTTGCGTCCACAGCAGGTTGCGCTGCGCCACCGCGATCGACGCCATGCCGCAGGCGAAGGACGAAGCGAGCAGCAGCGCCGTCTCGATCGCGACGTTCCTAAGGTCGAACAGCTCGGCCCCGCCCGGCCCGCCCGCCGTCGCCCCCGCCAGCACGGCGAAGGCGGCGAAGAACGCGGCGAACATGATGATGTCCGACAGCAGGAAAATCCAGAAGCCGTAGCCGGTGGTGATCCGCTTCGACGCCGGCCCGCCGGTGCCCTGGCCGGTGACGTCCTGTTCGTCGCCGCCGCCGTCATGGCCGATCTCGTTGGGATCGTCGCGCGGCTTGCGGTCGCGCGGGTCGGCGCGTCCCTCGCCCCTGTTCTCCATCGTCGCCGCGGTCACGTCGTCGCCTCGCGCAGCGGCGCGTCGCGGCGGGGCGCGTCGCGACCGCGCTCGTCG
>CAXTRJ010000127.1:0-8104 GCA_964246585.1 uncultured Sphingomonas sp.
TCCGCGCGTCCCAGAAGAACAGGATGTCGAACCCGGAGATCAGGACGTCGTTGGCGTAACGGCCGGCGAGCTGAGCCTTAAAGCCCTGCCCTTGAATCGTTTCACCTTCATCACCCGCCCACCCCAACGTCGCGAACGGCCACAGCGCGGAGGAGAACCACGTGTCGAGAACGTCGGCATCCTGCCAAATGCCAAATCGTTTAAAGGAACCGCCGCTGTTTAGTGCCTCGGCTTCAGATTGATTGTCGACGATCTCCAACGACATTGCTTCGCCGTCTTGCCAAGTCTGAGAGTAGTACTCCCCCGCCTTCTGAACTGCTTCGTCGGCATCGATCGCCACAAAGGACTGCAGAGTCGCCGGATCATCAAAACTTGGCCCATACCAAACCGGTATTCGGTGCCCCCACCACAATTGCCGCGAGACGCACCACGGCTGGATATTCTCCATCCAGTTGAAGAACGTCTTCTCCCACGTCTTGGGCACCATCCGGATCGCGCCCGACCGCACCGCCTCGATCGCCGGCTTGGCCAGCGTCGCAGCGTCGACGTACCATTGGTCGGTCAGCCACGGTTCGATCACCACGCCAGAGCGGTCGCCGTACGGCGTCTGGATCACACGATCCTCGACCTGCCTTAGCGCCCCCGCCTCGTCGAGCAGCGCGACGACCCGATCGCGCGCGTCCTCGCGCGCCAAGCCGATCAGCTCGGCCGGGATCAGCCCATCGGCGGTCTGTACGATTTGCGCCTTCGCACCCAGCATGTTGAGCATGTCGCGCGCCTCGATGCCGATCCGCCGACCGACCTCGAAGTCGTTGAAGTCGTGCCCCGGCGTGATCTTGACCGCGCCCGAACCCAGTTCCGGGTCGGCGTGCTCGTCGGCGACGATCGGGATCAAGCGCCCGGTGATCGGCAGCCGCACATGTCGCCCGACCAGATGCGTGTAGCGTTCGTCATCGGGGTGCACGGCCACCGCCATGTCGGCCAGCATCGTCTCCGGCCGCGTCGTCGCGACCGAGATCGCGCCGCTGCCGTCGGCCAGCGGATAGCGCAGGTGCCAGAACTTGCCCTGCACCTCGCGCGTCTCGACCTCCAGGTCGCTGATTGCGGTGCCGAGCCCCGGATCCCAGTTGACCAGTCGCTTGTCGCGATACAGCAGCCCCTCGCGGTGGAGCTGGACGAACACCTTGATCACCGCCGCCGAGAAGCCCGGGTCCATGGTGAATCGTTCGTTGGCCCAGTCCATCGAACAGCCGAGCCGGCGCAGCTGTCGCGTGATCGCCCCGCCCGACTGCGCCTTCCACTCCCACACGTTCGCGACGAAGTCGTCGCGGGTCATGTCGGTACGCTTGACGCCCTGGCTCGCCAGGTTGCGCTCGACCACCATCTGCGTCGCGATGCCGGCATGGTCGGTGCCGACCACCCACATCGCGTCCTTGCCCTTCAGCCGGGCGTGGCGCGTCAAGATATCCTGGAGCGTGTTGTCGAGCGCGTGGCCGACATGGAGGTTGCCGGTGACGTTGGGCGGCGGGTTGACGATCGTCCACGGCTCGGCGCCGGGCCGGTCGGGGCGGAACAGCCCCCGCTCCTCCCAATGCGCGTACCAGCGCGCTTCGATGGCGGCGGGGTCGAAGGTCTTGGGCAGTTCGCTCATGTCGCTGGCCTTAGCGGCTCACGAAGATTGCTCAAGCACCGGTCAGGACGACACGTGTCTTGCCTACCGCTCAACGCCGATCTTGGCGATCTCGCGCGACACCATGGTCTCGACCAGCGGCGGCAGGTTGGCGTCGAGCCATTCGCGCAGCATCGGCCGGAGCATCTCCCGCACCAGCCCCTCCAGCGTTCCGTCGCCGTTCGGCTCCGGCTTGACCAGCAGTCGCGACAGTGCCTCCAGCGAGCCGCGACTGGCCTCCGCCGTCTCCGGCGAGACGATCGGCTCGGGCTTGGCCTGATCGGGCACAGGCGGCTCGGACGCGGTCGGCCGTATCGACGCTGGTTTCGCGGCGACGGGCTCTGATGGCGAGGGTTCGGCGACCGGCGCGGGCGCCGCAACCTTCCTGATCGAGACGGGTGCCGAATCGGCGACACGGACCGGGTCGGGCGCCATGCTCGGCATCGGGTCGCTCAGTTCAAGCACCTCGTCGTCGCCGTCACGAACGGCCGCGGCGGCACCGCGCACCGGGCGGCGACCGCGTGTCGGCGCGTCGCCTTCCTCGGCGATGATCCGCTTGATCGACGACAGGATCTCTTCCATCGACGGCTCGGCGCTCATATCCCCCATCCGCGACATCCTCCCGAGAACCTATCGCCCCCGGGTCAGCGGTTGGGCGTCACCGCACCTGACGTGATGGCCGCGCCCCTGTCAACACCCCCGGCAACACCGCTGTCGAGTATCGGGTCGAGCGGTCGCGTGACCTCCGCGCCCTGCGCCGGCGTCTGTGCGGTGCTGGTTGCGACACCCTCGGGCTCCGGGTCCGAGCCGAAATCGAGGAAGCGCCCGCGGACCCGGTCGTAGTTCGCCACGGGATCGTATAGCGCGCCGCCGTCGAGGCCGAGGTCGCGCGCCTCCGCCCGGCCCATCGCCGCCAGCAGCGCGAAGCCCGCGACATAGGCGTCGCGCCTGGCGGTCACTAGTGTCACCTGGCTGTTGAGCAGTTCCTGCTCGGCGTTGAGGATGTCGAGAATGGTGCGGGTGCCGACGCTGTTCTCGGCGCGAACCCCTTCGAGCGACAGCTTGTTGGCGCTGACCGCGACTTCCGCCGACGCGATCACCTGCTGCGACGAGCGAAAGATGGCAAAGGCGGAGCGTACCTGGCTGATCACCGCGCGCTCGGTCTCGGTGACCTGATCCAGCGCCTGCGAGCGTAGCGCCTGCGCCTGGCGAACCTGCGCCGCCGGGCGCCCACCTTGGTAGAGCGGAAGCTGGAACTGCAATCCGACCGCCGCGGAACGGCCCGACCCTTCGATATCGAAGCCGGTCGGCGCGGTGACCGAGCCCAGGAAGTTGAAGTAATTGCCAGACGCGAACGCGCTCACCCGTGGACGCCGTCCCGCGCGCGCGACGCCGATGTCGAACGCCGTCGCATCGGCGCTGCGCTGGGCCGCCAGCAGCGCCGGATTGTCGCCCAGCGCGATCGTCACCGCCGTGTCCGGCGACGCCGGCAGATTGGGTAGCGTCGGCGGCTGCGCGAGAAGCCCGGCGGGAGCGCCAACCAGGCGGACGTAATTCTCTCGGCTGCTGATCAGGCGTGCTTCCGCCGACTGAAGCTGCGCGCGGGCGAGCGCTAGGCGCGCTTCGGACTGCGCGACATCGGTTCGGGTGAGATCGCCAACCTGAAACCGGTCGCGGCTAGCGCGGAGATTGACGTCGAGGACGCGGACATTCTGCGTATTCAGGCCGACGATCGCCTCGTCGCGAATCACATCCATGTACGCGCCGACGACCTCGGTGAAGAGGTTGGCCTCGGTGCTGCGCAGCGCCAGCCGACCGGCATCGACGCGGGTATCGGCGGCGCGCACGGCGTTGCGCACCAGCCCGCCCTGGTAGATCGGCACCGACGCGGCCGCCTGTCCGGCGAGCTGGCGCTGCGGCGCGGCGATCTGGTTCACCCCCAGCACGACGTTCTCGGTCAGCTGGGCGGAAACGTCCGCCTGCGGACGACCAGCGGCGAGCGCGATCGGCACGTTCTCGTCGTTAGCGCGCTGATTCGCCCGCTGCCCGGTCAGCGTCGGATTGCCGGTATAGGCTTGCGCCAGGGCCTCGCGCAGGGTCTGCGCCCCGGCGGGTGAAGTCGTAACGGCAAGCAACGTCGCGCTCGCCAGGAACCTGATGCCGCGCATCGAAATCACCCGTCTCGAGGTCAAAGGATTAGAATTGGAAGCCCGTGGGCGTTGTAAATCCCGGCAACAACACGCACTCCACGTCAGCGAAGTCCGCCAAGCCGAACCCGCCCGCGCTGCGCGTCCCCGCCGCCAGTCGCGTCACCCCCCGGTCGAGCAGCCCGGTGACGACCCGGCCGTTCAGTCGCACCTGATCGACCAGCGTGTCGGGAACGCGCGCGACCGCACCGTCGATCACCACCACGTCATACGGTGCCCCGTCCGGTGCCCCGTCAGCCACCGGTCCATGGACGACCCGTACATTGGCGACGCCGGCGAGCGCTTCCGCCGCTAAGGCCGCAAGGCCCGGATCCTGCTCGACCGCGGTCACTTCCAGCACCAGTTCGGCGAGAACCGCGGCGGTGTACCCGCGCGCCGCTCCAATCAGCAGTACGCGGTGTTCGGCGCGCAGATACGCTTCGGTCAGCAATTTACCCGTCGCCATCGGCAGGTTGACCCACCGACCACCTCCGAGCGGGATGGCGGTGTCGCGGTACGCCAGCGCCCTCGCCTCCGCCGGCACGAACCGCTCGCGCGGCACCCGCGCCATCGCGGCGACGACGCGCGGGTCGTTGACCGCGGTGGTGCGCAGCTGGCTCGCGACCATGACGTGGCGCATGTCGGCGAAGTCGGACGGGGTGGTGGGCGGCATGGTGGTGGTTTGTGGCACGACTGCTTTACTCATGCAATACACTTAAAAGATCGACAGCTTGTATCGCGGCGCCACGCCCGCGCCAAGGAAGCGCCGCGCTTATTTCGCCGCCGGTTGACGGGGCCGGCCTCGCCGTGCATTGGCCCGCTCCCACGACATCGGCCCGATGGCGGAGTGGTGACGCAGAGGACTGCAAATCCTTGCACCCGGGTTCGATTCCCGGTCGGGCCTCCACTCGAAACTTCCACCTCAGATCAGCATTTCGAGCAATCCGATCAGCGGCCGGTCCGCCGGTGGCATCGAGAGCGCGTGGAGTTCGACCGGCCGCGCCCAGCGTAGCGCCGCCGCCGCCAGCGCGCGCGGCACGCCTGTCCACTTGCGCGCCACATAGAGCAGCAGAACGAGATGGCGGTCGCCCATCGTCGCGCTGGCGAAGGTCGCGGGGGCGAGGCACGACAACGGGACGGTGATCGCCAGTTCTTCCTCCAGCTCGCGGATCAGCGCCGCTTCGGGCGTCTCGCGGGGCTCGACCTTGCCGCCAGGGAACTCCCACAATCCGGCCATCGGCTTGCCGACGGGCCGTTGCTGGACGAGGACGCGGCCATCGGCGTCGACCAAAGCAACCGCCACCACCGGGAACAGTATCGACGAGCCGTTGACGGTCGCGGTGTTGAGCATTCGTTAACATCCCCGGCGCTAGTGACAAGCGACATGAACCGACCATGGCCCCCTGTAAAGCTGACGGCGGTCCGCGCGATCCGCCGTCTAGTCGTCAACCGCCGCGCGGCGACGGCGGTCGAGTATGGCCTGATCATCTCGCTCATCGTCATCTCGATGCTTTCTGCATTCTCGTCGGTGGCGAGCGTCACCACGGGCATGTGGAACGACATCAGCGATAAAGTGGTGACCGATCGTTAAGGATCATTCGTGATCGAACGGCCGTCGACTTAAGCTTTTATCAACCCGACCAGCCTAATCCTCTCCGTGCTGCTCCGGTGAACCCGGTTCAGCCGGGTGACTGAAGCTTTGGAAACAATGGAGACCGGAATGAAGACCATTCGCAAGTTCTTTGCCGACAAGAAGGGCGCCACCGCCATCGAGTACGGCCTGATCGCCGCCCTGATCGCCGTCGCCGCGATCACCGCCATGGGCAGCCTGGGCAACCAGCTGGGCAAGACGTTCAACAACGTCTCCGACGAGATGTCGGTCGGCTGATCGCCCGCGCCGACGGCCTCGCCTCGGCGGGGCCGTCGGCATCGAACGAGAACGGGCGGCGAGGCTTCGGCTTCGCCGCCCTTCTTCGTTGGGCTAAAGCCGACCCATCGCGAGGAACTTGGCGCGCCTGTCCTGTCGCAACGCGTCCGCGGAAAGCCCGGCGAGCGGCGCCAGCGCCGCCTCGATCGCGGTACCGAGCGAGCCGATCGCGGCGGCCGGGTCGCGGTGGGCGCCGCCGACCGGCTCCGGCACGACTTGATCGATGACGCCGAACGCGCGCAGGTCCTGCGCCGTCACCTTCATCGCCTCGGCCGCCTCGGGCGCCTTGTCGGCGGTGCGCCAGAGGATGGAGGCGCAGCCTTCGGGCGAGATCACCGAATAGACCGCGTGCTCGAACATCAGGACGCGGTTGCCCGCCGCGAGCGCCACCGCGCCGCCCGAGCCGCCCTCGCCGACGATCGCCGACACCATCGGGACGCCCAGCGCCAGGCACGCCTCGGTCGATCGGGCGATCGCCTCCGCCTGGCCCCGCTCCTCCGCCTGGATGCCGGGAAAGGCGCCGGACGTGTCGACCAGAGTCACGACCGGCAGGCCGAATCGGTCGGCCAGCTGCACCAGCCGGATCGCCTTGCGGTACCCCTCGGGCTTACCCATGCCGAAATTATGCCGGAGCCGCGAAGCGGTGTCGGCGCCCTTTTCATGTCCCAGCACCATGACGCGCCGGCCCTTGAACCGGGCGAAGCCGCCGACGATCGCCTGGTCGTCGCCAAAGGCGCGGTCGCCGGCCAAGGGCACGAACTCGTCGAACAGCCCGGCGACGTAATCCTTGAAGTGCGGCCGTTCCGGATGGCGCGCGACCTGCGTCTTCTGCCACGGCGTCAGGCGGGCGAAGGTGTCGCGGAGCAGCTTGTCGGACTTGACCTGGAGCCGGGCGACGTCCGACGCGATGTCGACCGTGCCGCCCGATGTCTTGCGCAACTCGTCGATGCGGCTCTGCAATTCGGCGATCGGTTTCTCGAAGTCGAGGAAGCTTGGCATCGGCGGCGGTTAAGCGCGGGTGGGCACCAGGTCAACGAGCGGGTGGCGCGTGTTGACCAGCTCGACCAGGCGACTCGCGTCGACATGGGTGTAGATCTCGGTCGTGGCGATGTCGGCGTGGCCCAGCATCGTCTGCAGCGCGCGCAGGTCGGCGCCGCCCTCGAGCAGGTGGGTGGCGAAGGCGTGGCGAAGGACGTGCGGGCTGATCCGGTCGGGCGGGATCCCGGCCTCCGCCGCGAGCGCCTTCACCAACTGGTAGAGCCGGATGCGCGACAGATGACCCTTGCCCGACGGGAACAGCCAGGCGCGATCGCCCGCGACATGCTCGCGCCACGTCGCGACCGCGGCGCGGGCCCGGTCGGAGATCGGCACCAGCCGCTCGCGCCCGCCCTTGCCCCGTACGATGAGGAACGGCCGGTCGGGCGCGACGGCGTTGCGCGGCAGCGAGACGAGTTCCGTCGCGCGCAGCCCCGACCCGTAGAGTAGCTCGATCAACGCGGCGAGCCGGAGGTCGTTGGGGTCGGCCGGCACGCGGGCGAGTCGCTCGCCAATGGTGGCGAACAGCCGGTCGATATCGTCGTGCGCCAAGGTGCGGGGCAGCGGCCGGCTCGCCCCAGGTCGGGGCAGCGCCGCGCCGGGGTCGTCGGCGCGCAAGCCTTCGTCGGCGAGGAACGCGAAGAACCGGCGCAGCGACGCCGCCTTGCGCGCGACGGTGCCGCGCGACAGATCGGCCCAGCCATCGCCGAGTCGCGCCAGCGAGTCGGCATCGGCGGCGGCCAGTGCCCCGGCCAGCGCCGCCGACGCCAATGACAGATCGCTGCGATACGCCGCGATCGTGTTCGCCGCCGCCCCGGCCTCGGCCGCCATCATCTCCAGGAAACGGTCGATCAGCGCCGAGTCCGGCACACCGGTCACGGCCGTACGCCCGTCACAGTCTCGCGATCGCCTCGGCGGCGATCATCCGCGCCTCGCCGGCGAGCCCGACCGAGCGCAGCGCTCCGGTGATGCGGTACAGGTGCTCGGCGGGAATGCGACGCCAATCGGCCGCCTGCATTCCCGCCGCCGCCAGCAGCACCACCGTGCCCGGCTCGCCAGCCCGCGCGGCCCGGTCGAGCGCGCGGGTCCAGGCGTTCTCGGCGCCGATCCGTACGCCCAGCGCCTGCGCCGTGCGCTCGATGTCGTCGGGCGCGAGCCGACCTAGCCCGGCGAGCCCGGCGAACAGCATCCGCCGTTTCAGCTCGGCATTGTCGCCGCCGCCGGCATAGCCCGACACGTCGCTGTAGCCGAGGCGCCCGCCGCCATCGGGATCGGCCAGCGCCAGCA
>CAXTRJ010000128.1:0-8102 GCA_964246585.1 uncultured Sphingomonas sp.
ATCGTCTGGCACGCGCCGAGCAGCAGCGCGCCCGCCACCGCGCCCACTCCGGCGATCGCCCGCCGCCAACTGCCCTGTTGCCGTAACCTCGCGGCCTCTGCCATGAACTGCCCCCGATGAACGCTCCGCTCGAACCCGGCCTCTACATCGTCGCGACCCCGATCGGCAATCTCGGCGATCTGAGCCCCCGCGCCGCCGACATCCTGGCGCGCGCCGACGTCGTCGCGGTCGAGGACAGCCGGGTCACCGCCGGCTTGCTGCGCCATATCGGCGCCAGGCGGCCGATGACGCCGTACCACGACCATAACGCCGAGGGCGTGCGGCCGGGGCTGGTCGCGCGGATGGGGACGGAGGCGGTGGCGCTGGTGTCGGACGCGGGAACGCCGCTGATCTCCGACCCCGGCTACAAGCTGGTCCGCGACGCCCGCGCCGCCGGCCACGCGGTGGTGACGATCCCCGGCCCGTGCGCCGCCGTCGCCGCGCTGACCCTCGCCGGGCTGCCGACCGACCGGTTCCTGTTCACCGGCTTCCTGCCATCCAAGGAAAAGGCGCGGGCCGACGCCATCGTCGAGGTCGCGAACATCCGCGCGACGCTGGTGTTCTACGAATCGGGCCCGCGACTGGCGGCGATGCTGGCGGCGCTTGCGCAAGGGCTGGGCGACCGCGAGGCGGCGGTGACGCGCGAGATCACCAAGCGGTTTGAGGAAGCGGTGACGGGGACGCTGTCGACGCTGGCGGCGCGCTACGCCGACGCGCCGCCAAAAGGCGAGATCGTCGTCGTCGTCGCCCCGCCGGGCGAAGCGCCGCCGGCGAGCGAGGAGGATGGCGAGGCGGCGTTGGCGGAGGCGCTGACCCGGCTGCCCGCGTCGAAGGCGGCGGGCGAGGTGGCGAAGCGCCTCGGACTCGACCGCCGCGCGCTCTACGCGCGGGCACTGGCGATGAAGGGTGAGCGTTAGACCGTGGCCCCCTCAATCCTGACGGCCGGAGTCGACCACATCGAGCCGTTCGGCGTCTTGGACCACGCTGCCTTATTGCGGACGTTCGATAGCGGCGCTGAGCTTGATCGCGAGATCGCACGTTGTCGCGTGCGCGTCGGGATTGCGGCCAACATTTGACAGACGAAGGCACTCGAGAGCCGGGTCCATTAGCTGGAAGGCTTTCGACAAAGACCTTAAGGCGCTCAAACGGTTCCAGCTAGGCTAGCGATCCCAGGGTCGAATCCCAAAGGGTCGACTCTTCGCTGCCGATGGGCGGTCATTTCGACCCGGGTTTCCGACGCTTCACGACTCGTCGAAAGACCAGGGTGGCGCGTCGGTGTCAGAACCGACCGGTTTTGACACATCGCCGATGTGGCTCCTTCCCTAAAGCGGGCCTTCACTTTTCCCGCGCAGGGTTGCCGACAACGGTAACGCCGGCCGCGACATCTCGCGTGACAATACTGCCTGCGCCCACAATAGCATCGTCGCCGATCGTGACACCTGGCAGGATGATCGCACCGCCACCTATCCAGACATTCGCGCCGATGGTTACGGGCCGACCGAAGCGTATCTTCTGTTGTCGCAACCGGGGGTCCCGTGGGTGATCAGAGGCGAGGATCTGAACCGCCGGACCGATAGCTGTGCCTTCACCGATGAAGACCGGCTCAACGTCCAAAATGATGCAATTGACGTTCAGGAAGGTCCCTACCCCCAGCGAAATATTATAGCCGTAATCGCAAAAAAACGGCGCGCGTATAAGGGCTTCTTCTCCAACCGAAGCGAACCGCTCAACCAGTAAGGAGTGTCTTTCCTTGTCACTCAGGCCTTGAGCATTGAAGCGGTCAATCCACTCTGCTGTCGGCCCTGGAGACGCCCGACCAATTTCGCCTTTTATTAGCATGTTTGATCCCCGCAAAGTCCCACGTTTACTAACGCCGACGCCCGCTTTCCACCCGTTCAGACCGTCGCTTCGTGTCACAACCGAATGGTTTTGACACTCAGGTGACCCCAAGTCGTTAGTCCGCCTTAAGGGCAGCAAGCTCGTTTCCGCTCGGATCGCGGAAGTGGAAGCGTCGACCGCCCGGAAAGGCGAATACCGGTTTGGTGATGACTCCTCCCGCCTTGCCCACCGCTTCAAGGGACGCCTCCAGATCATCGACGGCAATGACTGTCAGGGGCGCGGAAGTGGCCTCGCTGGCGTCCGCCTGCAAGCCGATGTCCACGTCACCCGTCATCATGCAGGAGTAGCTTGGGCCGAAGTCGGTAAAGGCAAGGCGAACGCATCGGTATAGAACGAGCGGGATGAAGCCAGGTCGGATGCGGGTAACTCAACGAAGCAGATACGAGACATCATTTGCCCTCCATAGGTTTCTTGCGCGGCTTCTTGGTCGTCGGTTTCAGGCCTGCTGCACTGCGCGCGATCCACGATCGAAGGCTGTCGGGATCGGACAACATCGCGTCCGGCAGCAGGAGATAACTCTTGCTCGGCGGCTGGTCCGGTTCATACCGTAACGGCTTCACGTTGGGCACCTCGCTCAACGCCGCGTGATCCGCGCCAGTCATCTTGAGCGCAAGCCCCACATTCGAGAGTGAAGCGAACGCCTGCCCAGCGGCATAGCCAAAAATTCCCCCGAACATCGGGCGGAATCCAAGTTCAAGGTCGGGCGGGCTCGCCGCCTCCATGACGGCCTGCAACTCCTTCGGATCGTGCTCCACTCCGCGCCTCACCGTTGTTCAATCAATCCTACGCCTACACGGGGGCTCCTGCCAACATGGTGTCAGCATGACGCGCCGAGCCGATCGCCTCCTTGCCCTGCTCGAACTGCTCAGGAGTCGTCCGGTCAGCACGGCCGCGAACCTCGCCACGACGCTCGAAGTGTCCATTCGCACGATATACCGCGACATTGATGCTCTAGTCGCAACAGGCGTTCCGGTGCGCGGCGAAGCAGGCGTGGGCTACATGCTGGAAGCCGGGTATTATCTACCCCCGCTGAATCTTACGGCCGAAGAAGCGGAAGCGTTGGCGCTCGGTGCGCGGGTGCTCGCCGCCTGGAGCGACGGGGCCGTGGCCGGGCAAGCCGCGGCGGCGCTGGCGAAGATACGAGCCGTCTTACCCACGTCGGGTCAGGCGGGGGTCGATCAGGATATATTCTGGGCACCGCAATGGGTGGAACGCCATGCGCCGAAGGTCGACCTGCTCGAACTGAAGCGCGCCGCGCAACGTCGGCGCGTGTTGGTGATCGACTATGAGGCGCTGAACGGCGCTCGTACCACCCGCACCGTGCGCCCGCTCTCCATCAACTTTTTCGGCCCGGTCTGGTTACTGGCTGCCTGGTGCGAGCTAGCGGGGGACTTCCGGTGTTTCCGGCTCGATCGGATCGACTCCATGATGCCAACCGGGGCAACTTTTCGTGACGAAGACGGGAAGCGACTTGCTGATTTCAAGCGGATCAAGGGTGAGGAGGCGCGCCCAGCGGAGTTCGATGACGGTATCAAAATCGAACGGTTGTGACACCGGCCAAGACCGCCTGTCACGTCCACTGTCCGCAATTTTCGCCCAAAAAGCTGACTGTCGCAAATCCACCTATCTCCGTCATTACCGCTCGTAAATTCCCGACCTGGTCCCGGCGAACGCCGACACTCCGTCACGCGGACCTTAACAGCGAAAGCGTCGCACCTGCTCTTTACCGCCATCGTGACTGGCCCCCGCCCCTCACCGCAGAACCACGCCCTACGAAATCGCCCCCGCCCCGACATCGGCGCTGATCGATCGCTTCGGCTCGGGCGACAGCGTTCGCACCAGCGTCTCGAACGTCGCCCCCGTCACCCGGATCTCGTTGAACGCCGGGGGGGTCTCGCGCGTCCGTTTCGACAGGGTGCCCGCGCCGATCAGCCGGACCTTGCGGCCCTCCCGCTCGACCGCCACGTCGAACGGGTCGTGGACGTGGCCCGACAGCACGGCGTGCGCGCCCGCGCGCGCCAGCGCGTCGAGCGCTTGTGCGCCGTGCGCGGTATTGGCCGTGCCGCGGGTGCCCGCCTCGATCAGCGGATGGTGGCCGGCGATGAAGATGAGATTGCCTGGCGGCACCTGCGCCACCAACGCCAGCGCGCGGCGGAGCGACCCGGCGCTCACCCGTCCTTTCGACCAGTTCCACCGCAACTGCGCCCGCGCCGTCGTCTTGAGCGGGACGATCGAGACGCCCGGAAGGTCAAGGGATTGCTCGATCATCCGCTCGATCGCGGCATAGCGGGTGTAAGGCACGAACAGCCGCCGCACGGGATCGGAATAATAAGGAATGTCGTGATTGCCCACCTCCACCGTCACCGGCACGCCGAGCGAACGTAGCCAATCGCCGCCCGCCTCGAACTCGGCGGTCCTGGCGCGCATCGTCAGGTCGCCGGTCATGACGATGGCGTCGGGCCTCTCGTCGGCGACCCGCTCGGTGAACCAGGCGATGGCGGCGGGGTCCTCCGCGCCGAAATGGACGTCGCTGACGTGGAACAGCTTGATCATCGCGGCCGAACGCGCGGGCGCGCGGTTTGTGTCACCGGTCTATCGCCGCGCGTTGATTGCGTTGCCGGACGATCGGATCGGTCCCATGTTCGCGGCATGGCCATCCAGATTCGCACCAACCTCGCCGAACCCGAAACGGACGCGGATTTCGTGCCGCACCGCCCCGCCCGCCCGGCCAAGGTCGAGGGCGGCAAGCCCTTCGTCCTGTCGACCGAATATACCGCGAGCGGCGACCAGCCGAGCGCCATCGCCGAGCTGGTCGAGGCGGCGCGGGCGGGCGAGCGCGACCAAGTGCTGCTCGGCGTCACCGGCTCGGGTAAGACATTCACCGTCGCCAAGGTGATCGAGGAACTGCAACGCCCCGCCCTCGTCCTCGCGCCGAACAAGATCCTCGCGGCGCAGTTGTACGGCGAGATGAAGTCGTTCTTCCCGAACAACGCGGTCGAGTATTTCGTCAGCTACTACGACTATTACCAGCCCGAGGCGTACGTGCCGCGGTCGGACACCTACATCGAGAAGGAAAGCTCGGTGAACGAGTCGATCGACCGGATGCGCCATTCGGCGACGCGCGCGCTGCTGGAACGCGACGACGTCATCATCGTCGCGTCGGTCTCGTGCCTTTACGGCATCGGCTCGGTCGAGACCTATTCGGCGATGATCTTCGACCTGAAGAAGGGGCAGAGCGTCGATCAGCGCGAGATCGTGCGAAAGCTCGTCGCGCTGCAGTACAAGCGCAACGACGCTGCCTTCCAGCGCGGTAATTTCCGCGTCAAGGGCGACACGCTGGAGATTTTTCCGTCGCATTACGAGGACTCGGCGTGGCGGGTGTCGTTCTTCGGCGACGACATCGAGGAAATCGTCGAGTTCGATCCGCTGACCGGGCAGAAGATCGCGGCGCTCAATTACGTCCGCGTGTTTGCCAACTCGCATTATGTCACGCCGGGTCCGACGATGAAGCAGGCGACCGAGGCGATCAGGCACGAACTCACCGAACGGTTGAAGGAGCTCGTCGCGGAGGGCAAGCTGCTGGAGGCGCAGCGGCTGGAGCAGCGGACCAATTTCGACCTGGAGATGATCGCCGCCACCGGATCGTGCAACGGCATCGAGAACTACAGCCGCTTCCTCACCGGCCGCCTCCCCGGCGAGCCGCCGCCGACGCTGTTCGAGTATCTCCCCGAGAACGCGATGCTGTTCGTCGACGAGAGCCACGTCACCATCGGCCAGATCAACGGCATGTCGCGCGGCGACCATCGTCGCAAGATCACGCTCGCCGAGTACGGCTTTCGCCTGCCCTCGGCGATCGACAACCGACCGCTTCGCTTCAACGAATGGGACGCGATGCGGCCGCAGACCACCTATGTCTCGGCGACGCCAGGCGGGTGGGAGATGGAGCAGACCGGCGGCGTCTTCGCCGAACAGGTCATCCGCCCGACCGGGCTCATCGACCCGCCGGTCGAGATCAAGCCGGTCGAGGAGCAGGTCCAGGACCTGATCCAGGAATGCAAGGCGACCACCGCGCTGGGCTATCGCACCCTCGTCACGACGCTGACCAAGCGGATGGCGGAGGACTTGACCGAATATATGCACGAGGCGGGGGTCAAGGTCCGCTACATGCACTCCGACGTCGAGACGCTGGAGCGGATCGAGCTGATCCGCGACCTGCGCCTGGGCGTGTACGACGTGCTGATCGGCATCAACCTGCTGCGCGAGGGATTGGACATCCCCGAATGCGGGCTGGTCGCGATCCTGGACGCCGACAAGGAGGGGTTCCTGCGGTCGGAGACGTCGCTGATCCAGACGATCGGCCGCGCGGCGCGGAACGTCGACGGCCGCGTGATCCTATATGCCGACCGCATCACCGGCTCGATGGAGCGCGCGATGAACGAAACGCGCCGACGTCGAGAGAAACAGGAGGCGTACAACCTCGAACACGGCATCACGCCGACGACGATCCGCCGCAACATCGGCGACATCATCGCCCATGTCGCCTCGAAGGACCAGGTCACCGTCGAGATCGACGAGGATCGCCCGCACATGGTCGGCCACAATCTGCGCGCTTATATCGAGGATCTCGAAAAGCAGATGCGGAAAGCCGCGTCCGACCTGGAATTCGAAACCGCGGGGCGTCTCCGCGACGAAATCCGCCAATTGGAGAACGAGGAGTTGGGCCTGCCGATGAACGAGCAGAAGGCCCCGGTGATAGGCCGCAGCAACGAGGGCAAGCCGGGGACAAGGAAGACGCGCTACGGCAAGCAGCAAAAGATGCGGATGGGAGGACGGCGGAGCCGGTAGATCGTTGCCCAGCGAAGACCGAGGCGTTAGACGGCTTGAGCGCTAAGGGCTGCGGCCCGCCCGTCCCCGGGAGGTAGGCGCGACCTCTAACTCTCGGGACCTCGCTATGATCCGTAGCTTCGCCGACTCCGAAACCGAGCGCATCTGGATCGGCGAGCGCAGCCGTAAGCTGCCGCCCGACATGCAACGTCGGGCGCTCAATCGCTTGAAGCTCCTGAACGTGGCAGAGACTCTGGACGACTTGCGCAAACCGCCCAGTAATCGCCTACATGCCTTGACCGACGACCGTGTCGGACAGCATTCAATTTCCATAAATATGCAATGGCGTATATGCTTCGTCTGGCACGACGGAGGTGCTGAGCGTGTCGAGATCGCAGATTATCACTAACCCCGATTGGCTCCCCAACGATCATGCCGGCGAGTTGCTCGTTAGCGAGTTCCTGGAGCCGCTTGGAATCGAATTACCAGCACTGGCTCGTATTCTAGGTATGCCCGTCGAGCATATCGAAGAGGTCGTGTCAGGGACTCGTCCGATGGATGGGGAGCTCGACCTTCGGCTGGCCCGCTATTTCGGATTGAGCGAGGGATTTTTTCTCCGGCTTCAGAATAGCTACGAGATCATCGAGGCGAAGCGCGCGCTTAACGGCGCGCTCGATCGGATCGTCCCGCGCGCCGCCTAACCCGCCGCCAGGTTCTCGCTGCTCGCGCCATAATAGCTCGCCACGCGGTCGGCATAGGCCTGGTCAAACATGGGCGCGTGGTTGGCCCAGCTCGGGCCGCCCTCCAGCAGGCGGCGGTCGATGGTGACGACGTAGCGGTCGCGGACGGGATCGAACTGGAGCAGAGCGAAGGGGATCGGGTAATAGCTCTTGCCCATGCCGAGGAAGCCGCCCAAGCTCAGCACCGCGTGAGTCGTCCGCCCCGACGCCTTGTGGACCATCAGCGCCGCGACGCTGCCGACGCCGTCGCCATCGCGGCTTTCCACCTTCATCGTGCCGACGACGGACGCCTCGACGAGGAGTTGGGTTTGGGTCGCGGCATCGGGCATGAGTGAACTCCGGGCAAGTAGCGGCAATCAAACCGGTCAGCCGTTGCTGCGGTTCCCTGATCCGTTGCCCGCACGACTTGAGCACGGGGCCGGCTTCGCCCATACTCGCCGGCGATGCGCTTGCCCCCCGCCCTTCTCGCCACGCTGCTCGTCGCGAGTTGCGTCTCGCCGCCCCCGGCCCCGCCTCCGCCACCGCCCGTCGTCCCCGCCCCGGCCCCGCCGCGCACGTTGCCGGCACCGCTCGCCGCCGACTGGCGCGACTGGCCGGTGA
>CAXTRJ010000129.1:0-8072 GCA_964246585.1 uncultured Sphingomonas sp.
GTGGCGGCGAGCGGCGCCAGCGCGTCGACGAAGGCGCGCGAGCGGTCGTGCGCGGCCAGGTGCGTCAACGCGACGCAGGCGTGGAAGTCGCCCAGGCCGACCGTCTCGGCGCTCAGGATCGAGCGGCTGACCAGCCCGGAGACGATGCCGCCCAGCAGCCCCGAGGCGATCAGGTAATCGTCGTCGGTCGCGGCAATATCGGCCTGGCCGGCGGGATCGGCGACGACGGCGAGACACGGCGCGATGCCGAACGGGCGATCGGCGAGGTCGCGCCGCAGCTCGCCGGCGATGGCGCCCTTGCCGGTCCAGCCGTCGACGAAGACGACGCGGGCGGGATCGTGGCGCGCGGCGATATGGGCGAGCGCGACCCGGTCGATGCCACGGTCGCGAATGATGCTGAGCGAATAGTGCGTCGCGTGGTGGCCGTGGGCGCGCAGCGTGCGGGTGAGCAAGACGCCGATCGGCGTGCCCGCGCGGGCGAGCGAGGCTATCACCACCTCGCGGCCCACTGCCCGTTCGGCCAGATGCGCGGCGAGCGCGGCGATGTCGCTCGCCAATCGCGCGCCGTTGCGGGCGAGCGCGGCGTCGTACAGCGCGAGGTATGCCGGATCGGGCGGCAGCTCGGGCGCGATCATCTCCGAATAATGTCGCCTGCCCGACTGGATCAGCCGTTCCTTGGTCGCGACGCCGGTGGCGGCGAGCGCCACGGGCTTGAGCAGAAAGGTGACATCGTCGGGCGCGTAGCTGCCCGAGAAGGGCGCGGTATCGGTCAGGGCGGGCGCGTTCACGGCAGCAGCCGCTCGGCCAGCTGCGATCTCGTCGGCAGCATGGCGAAGTCGCACAGCGCCATGAAGGGCGCGTCGGTGCGGCTGTCGCCGATGCCGATGACGGGCGCGTCGGGAAAGCGCGCGCGCAAACCCGGCAGCAGGTGGACGACCGCATGCGCCTTGCCGAGATAGGGTGGCATCAGCGCGACGTTGTTGCCGTTGCGGTGGTCGGTCCAGTTGGCGGGACAGCGCGGGACGGCCTCGTCGATCACCGCGAACAGCGCGTCGGCGTCGGCGTCGGCGTGCTTGGCGAGAACGTAGAGCGGGACGTCGTCCTCCGCCAGGACGCGGACGTTGACGGGAACTCCCCTCGCCTTCGCCACCCGGTCGATCGCGCCGACCAGCCGGTCGAGCTCGGGTGCGACCGATGCGGCCTCGCCCGCCATTCGCGCGTGCCAGTCGCGGTCGACCGTGCCGTCGTCGTCCAGGATCACCCCGCCATGCGCGCAAACGGCGGCGGCGAAGGGGATGCGCACCCGGCGCAGCGCGTCGAGGCCGCGCGCGGTGACGGGGACGAGATGGGTCGTCTCGGCCAGCCAATCGAGAAACGCCATCTGGCGCGGCGTGGCGTAGCTCAGTGGCGAACCGTCGCTGGCGTAACCGAGCGGGGTGAGCCGCGCTGCCGCGACATCGGGCGGGCATTTGCGCAGGGTCTGGAACAAGGTGTCGTCGAGGTCGACGAGCGCCACGGCGCGGATCATCGGTCGTTCCAGTGTAGCGGGCGGGCCCCGAGCGCCGCGAGGAGCGCGGGATCGACCGTCCCTGGCGGGGTTTCGTGACAGATCAGTGTAACCTGATCCCCATCGGGGTCGGCGTTATAGAGGTAGTTCGGCACCCCCGTCGCGTAATTGTCGGCGAAGGCGAGCGCGCCGCGGATCGCCCCGCCGATACGCGCCGGGCTGCGGCTCGTCGCCTGGACGACGACGTCGTGGCCGTTGCGCTCCAGCCGTTCGGCGAAGCGGAAAGGGAGAAAGGTGAACTCGCCGGTGCCGACGACGCGGACGCGCGCGGCGGGCGGGAGCGTCGGCGGGTTGGCCGGTGGTGTGTCAAGCGGCTCGACGATGCCGAACCGGCCGTGGTTCGCCTCGCCAACCCGCCCGAGCGAGGCGGCCGCCGCGTCGAACCGGGCCAGCGTCTCGCCGGTGGTCGCCTCGGGATCGGGCTGCCACGCCAGCGTCCCGGCGAGGAGGCTGACGCAGGTCGCCGGACGCGGCATCCGGCGCAGCCACGCGCCACCGCCCGACCAGTCGGTCAGCGTGGCGACGACGACCGCCTCGACCGATGGCCACGCCTCGACCAGCGCGCCGGCGAGGTTGGCGAGCGTCGTGCCGGTCGACACCTCGTCGTCGACCAGCACCAGCGCGCGGGGGGCGGGGAAGTCGGGGCGGTATATCAGGTGGGCGGAGGCATGGCTGTGCGGCTCCTCGAAGCGGCAGAGCAATGGACGGTCGGCCCGTTGTCGGGTTGAGTGGATGAAGGCGATGTCGTCGCGGCCGGTCGCCCGGCGCAGTTCCTCGTGGACCGTCTGGCCCAGGCACACCGCCGTCTCGGCCAGCCCGACCACCGCCACCGGCCCCGGCAGGTCGGCGGGGACCAGCGTCGCGAGGTCGCGCGCGCTGGCCCGCATGGTGGCGGGGGTCGCCGGCCAGTGGCGGCCGAGCACCTTCGACACGACCAGGAAGCCGCGCTTGGGATTGTCGCGCGCGGCGAAGTCGCACAGCGCGTCCAGCGGCCAGAGCGCCTCGTCCACGCCCACCCGCAGGACGCCGGTCGGCAGCACGACGTCGCGCAGTTCACCCGCGACGAGGTCACGCATGAACGCGTCCGGCGAAAGCGGTCAGACGTTGACGCCGAAGGATTGCGCGAGCGGGCCGAGGCCGCCTGCGAAACCCTGGCCGATCGCCTTGAACTTCCATTCGCCACCGTGGCGGTAGAGCTCGCCAAAGATCATCGCGGTCTCGGTCGAGGCGTCCTCCGACAGGTCGTAGCGAGCGATCTCGACGCCGCCGTCGGCGTTCACCACGCGGATGAACGCGTTCGACACCATGCCGAAGTTCTGACGGCGGCCATCGGCCTCGTGGATCGTCACCGCGAAGCTCAGCTTGGTCACGTCGGCCGGGAGCTTGTCGAGCGCGACCGCGACGACCTCGTCATCGCCCGAACCCTCGCCGGTCGTGTTGTCGCCCTTGTGCTCGACCGCGCCGCCGGCGGTGGTCTTGTTATTGTAGAACACGAAATCGCCGTCCGAGCGGACCTTGCCCGCCTCGTTCAGCACGAAGACGCTGGCGTCGAGATCGAAGCCGCTGCCGTCGGTGACGCGCGTGTCCCAGCCGAGCCCGACGCTGACCCCCTTCAGCCCCGGCGCTTCCTTGCTCAGGTTGACGTTCGCGCCCTTTGAAAGTGAAACGGCCATGTTCTCTACTCCTGCTCGCCGGCTCAGCCGACATTGACCCCGTAGTTGCGCGCCATGGGGGCGAGGCCGCCCTTGTAGCCCTGGCCGACGGCGCGGAACTTCCATTCGCCATTGTGGCGATAGACCTCGCCGAACACCATCGCCGTTTCGGTCGAGGCGTCCTCGGTCAGGTCGTAGCGGGCGATCTCGCGCCCGGTCGCGTCATTGGCGACGCGAATAAAGGCGTTGGACACCATGCCAAAGCTCTGCCGCCGCGCCTCGCCCTCGTGGATCGTCACCGCGACCGAGATCTTTTGCACCTCGGCGGGCACCTTAGTGAGGTCGACGGTCAGCGCCTCGTCGTCGCCGTCGCCCTCACCGGTGCGATTGTCGCCGGTGTGCTCGACCGAACCGTCCGCGGATTTCAGGTTGTTGTAGAAGATGAAGTCGCTGTCGCCGCGCACCCGGCCGCTCGCCGCCAGCATGAACGCGGTGGCGTCGAGGTCGAAATCGGCGCCGTCGGTGGTGCGCGTGTCCCAGCCCAGGCCGATCAGGACCCGGGCGAGGCCGGGCTCCTCCTTCGACAGGCTGACATTGGCGCCCTTGGACAGACTGACCGACATCGTTTGCTCTCCTAGTGTTCGAAGCGCTCGCCGGTCGGCTTGACCGCGTCGGCCTGCTCCAGCGGCACGTCGCCGCCGCCATTCTCGCGGTTGCTGCGAACCGAGGCCCAGAAGGCGAGCCCGATCAACGCGGCGCCGATCAGCCCGGTGATCGTCTCCGGGATCTCGAACTCGGCCGACAGCAGCATGATCGCGGCCAGCGCCAGGATCGCGTAGAACGCGCCGTGCTCAAGGAAGCGGTATTGGGTCAGCGTGCCCTTTTCGACCAGCATGATCGTCATCGAGCGGACGAACATCGCGCCGATGCCGAGACCCAGCGCGATGATGAACAGGTTGTTCGACAGCGCGAAGGCGCCGATCACGCCGTCGAACGAGAAGGACGCGTCGAGCACCTCGAGGTAGAGGAACGCCGCCAGCCCCGATTTGGCCGCCACCGCCGTCCCGGTCGCGGTGGCGCCGGCCGCGCCCGTGTCGTGGCCGATCTCGCCGCCACTCTCCAGCACCGTGCCGATCGCCTTGACCGCGATGAAGGTGAGCAGCCCGAAGATGCCGGCGGTTAGGAACGACATCGCCTCCTCCGCCGACAACAGCGTCGAGATGGCGTACATCGCCGCCAGCACGATACCGATGGCGATGCCCGATATGTTGGCGAGGCCGGCGAGCGGCCGTTCGATCCCGGCGATCCAGTGATCGTCCTTTTCATCGTCGAGAAAGAAGTCGAGCCCGACCATCGCAAGGAAGGCGCCGCCGAACCCGGAGATGCCGATATGCGCCGCCGTGATGTAGCGTTCGTACGCGACCGGGTCGGTCGCGGCGAGACGGACGGCGTCGACCGGGCCCAGCTTGGCGGCGACCGCGACGATCGCCAGCGGGAATATGATCCGCATCCCGAACACCGCGATCAGGATGCCCCAAGTGAGGAATCGTTGCCGCCATTTCTCGTCCATGTCGCGCAGCACGGTGGCGTTGACCACCGCGTTGTCGAACGACAGCGACACCTCCAGCACGCCGAGCACCGCGACGATCCACAGGATGCCGAGCGTGCCCGCGACGGTGCCGGTGCTCTGGACGCCCAGCCACGCGGCCAGCGCCAGGCAGATGCCGGTGAAGATGAACGAACCCTTGTAGTATTGCAGCACGTGATTTCCTCATGCGGCCGGCTTCCCGACCTAGTCTTTTCGGGTCAGTCTTTCCGCCCGGCGGTCCAGCGGAGACCCCAGCCGAACCGCTCGTCCAGTTCCTTCTGGTCGCGGAAATACTCCACGATCCGCGTCGTGTCGAAGCGTCCGCCCTGGTTTTCGATCAGGACGATGCCGCACAACCGGCGATCGTCGCGTCCTTCGGTCATGCGAACCTCGATCGGCGGCTGGTCGGGCATCGTCACGGTGACGACGCCGTCGGTCGCCTGCCAGTTGGGCGCGCCACTGTAGATATTGGCGAACACCGCGATCCGCTTGATCTCGGCCCAGTGCGCGCCGTTGATCCGCATCGTCTCCCCCGACGACACGTCGCCGGTGCGGTCGTCGCCCGACAGCGCGATGAAGGGCGGATCGGCGAATGACCCGAAGCTCTTGCCCAGCGCCTGGACGACGCCCTTCTGACCGCCGCGCATCTCCAGCAGGCAGCCGAGGTCGAGGTCGATCGCCGAGCCGCCACCGCCGCCGAAGAAGCCCTTCTTCGCCTGACCGCGCGACCAGTTGAGGTTGACGACAATCTCGCCGAAGCTCGCGCCCTTCTTCTCCAGGCTGATCTTCTGCCCGGGCTTGTCGAGCGACACCTTGCTCAGGCGGACGGGCGTGGGCCGAGGAGTCGGCGCGGCGGTCGGAGCGGGCGCGGCGGCGGCCTCCTCGGCGACGTCGATGCCGAACGAGCGCGCCAGCGGGGCGAGGCCGCCGTCGAACCCCTGCCCGACGGCGCGGAACTTCCACTGGCCCTGGCGGCGGTAGAGCTCGCCAAAGGTCATCGCCGCCTCGGTCGCGCCAGCCAGCGCGGGGGCGAAGCGCAGGTCCGCGGCCCCGGTGACGGCGATCGTCGCGCCGCTCAGCAGCGCCAGCGTTTGCCCTTTCGCGCGCGCGCCGTCGATCGTGACGCAGAACACGATGCGCTCAATCGCCTCGGGCACCCGCGCCAAGTCGATCTCGAAACCGCCACGGCCGCCCGTCACATAGCGCACCACCCCGCCAGCGCCGGCGGGCTGATTGTAGAACACCATGTCGGCGTCGTCGCGGACGCGGCCGGCGGCGGTCAGCAGATAGGCGGACGCGTCCGCATCGACCCCGGCCGCTTCCCAGGCGAACGCGACCGTGGCCTTGTCGCCCGGGACCGGGGCATTGGCTCCCTGCTGCAGGTCGGTCATCGGGTCAGAGCGCGGCGGTGATGGGCGTCATCATCTCGTGAAAGGTGCGCCCGGTGGTGCGCTCGCCCAACGCCTTCATCTCCCAGCCCGCGCCCCGCCGCACGACCTGCGCCATCACCTGGCCGGTGTGGGGGCCGGTGCCGGTCAGGTCGTAGCGGGCGAGCTCGGCGTCGGTGGTCGCGTCGACCAGCCGGCAATAGGCGTTCTCGATCCGGTCGAACGTGTCGCCGCGAAAGCTGTTGACGGTGAACACCAGCGACTGGACCGTCGCCGGCAGCTTCGACAAGTCGACGGTGATCATCTCGTCGTCGCCGTCGCCCGCGCCGGTCAGATTGTCGCCCGAATGCGAAATGCTGCCGTCCTTGCTCTTCAGCTGCTGGAACCAGACCTGGTCGACCAGCTTGCGGTCGGCGTCGAACAGCAGGCACGACGCGTCCAGGTCGATGTCGCCGCCGCCCCCGCCGCCGAACATCCCGCCGAACAGCCCCTTGGCCTTTTTCACGTCCCAGCCGAGCCCCATGACGACGCGCGTCAGGGCGCCGCCACCGCGCTTTTCCAGGCTGACCGACTGTCCTTTTTGCAGATTGACCACGGCGGCGTCTCCCACGTTTCCGAGCGAACGACGCTAGCCCGAAGCGAACGCCACCCGCAACCGGTAACGGCTCAGACGGGGATCGTCGGTCCCATCACCACCTCGCCAAGCCCGAGCCAGTCGGCCATGCGGCGCAGTTCGACGGCGAGCCGCGGGACCGTGTCGGCGGGGGCGTCGGGCTCGAGGTGGACGGCGTGGGCGAGGAGGCGCGAGGTTTGGCAATCGGCCTTCAGGTCGACGCGCGCGACGAGGCGCTCGTCCAGGAGGAACGGCAGGACGTAGTAGCCGTGCAGCCGCTTGTCGGCGGGAACGTAGATCTCGATGCGGTAGCGAAAGGCGAACAGCCGCTCGGCGCGGTCGCGGCGCCAGATCAGCGGGTCGAACGGCACGAGCAGCGCGGCGCCCTCGATCCGACGCGGCCGGCGCGCGTCGTGGTGGAGCCACGCCGGCCGGTCCCAGCCGTCGACCGCGACCGGGCGAAGCACCCCCTCCTCGACCAGCGCCGCGATCGCGACCCGCGCGTCGTCGGGGCCGATCCGGAAATAGTCGCGCAGGTCGCTTGCCGTGGCCACGCCCAGCGCGCGGGCGGCGCGGTCGATCAGCGCGCGGTGCGCGTCGGCCTCGGTCGGGGTCGGCAGCGCCAGGATCGCGGGCGGGATGACGCGCTCGGTCAGGTCGTAGACCCGCTCGAAACCGCCACGCCGGGTCGCGGTGGTGACGTGGCCGGCGCGGAACAGCCACTCGAGCGCGCGCTTGGCGTCGCTCCAGCCCCACCAGCCGCCGGCGCCCTTGCTCTCCGTGAAGTCGGAGGCGGCGAGCGGCCCTTCCGCTCGGAGGCGGGCGAGAACGGCGTCGGCCTCGGCGCGGCGGGTCGTCGCGAACGCGCGGGTGTTGGCGCCGCCCTCGCCGCGATCACCGCGCGCCATCCGCCAGCGCAGTAGCGGGTGGAGCGACAAGGACAACAACGACGCCTCGTGCGCCCAATATTCGAACAAGCGGCGCATGCCACGCCGGCCCCATGCCGCCTCGTCGAGCAGGCCGCGATGGTAGCCGCCGAGCCGCGAGAAGGCGGGGAGGTAATGGGCGCGGGCGAGGACGTTGACGCTGTCGATCTGGTGCAGCGAAAGGCGATCGAGCGCGCGGCGCAGATGGCCCGCGTCGACGAGGTCGGGATGGGCCACGCCGAACCCTTGCGCCGCCAGCGCGATCCGGCGGGCCTGGGGCGGCGATAGCCGTTCGGTCACGGCGTCGCGCGTTCGGCGGCCCGCGCGTAGTCCGGGGC
>CAXTRJ010000130.1:0-8040 GCA_964246585.1 uncultured Sphingomonas sp.
GTGCTGCCCCTCGGGAAGCGCGGCGGCGGTCAACGCGGTGGCCCATTCGAGCCCGGCGGCGGCGAGCGGCTCGGCGTGGAGCGCGGCGCGGCTGTGGACCAGCTCGACCGTAAGCGCGGCAAGCTGCTCGTCGCTTCGCGCGCGCCATTCGGCCAGCACGGCGTTGGCCGGCTGAAGCACGGGGCGCAGCGTCCGCGACCGGCCGCCGCGGACATAACCCGGCTGGACGCCGTCGCGCGCGGTTAGCGCCCGGACGATCGCGCCATGCTCGCCGTGCTGGCGGACGGCCAGGATGATCGCCTCGGCGCGGATGTGCATGGGGCGGGCCTAGCCGATATCGCCGGCTGGTTCATCCGGTGTCACGGTTACGCCGCGCGCCGCACCCGACGGGCGATGCGGTGGAGCGCCGGGTGAACGGCGGCGCGCTTGGCGAGCGCGATCGCCCGATCGAATCCAGCCAGCGCGGCCACCGTCGCTTGGTTCGACACGGTCCGGCGCAGCAGCAGCAGGTCGACGCACGGTGTGCCGGCGGTGGCGAACTGACGCTTGTGCTGCCCCTCGCCCTCGGTGAAATCGAACCGGGCGAAGCGGCGTTCGGCGAACAGGTCGCGCATCGCCTCCAGCTGGAGCACCGCGCCGGGCGACAGGTCGCCGATCGCCGGGTCATGGCCGACATGGTCATAGCGCAGCGCACTCCCTTCGGCGGTGCCGCAGAGGTAGGCGAGGGGCTTGTCGTCGACGAACATCAGCCAAGCCCGGACCCGGTCAGCGGTGGCGAGCGTCTTCAGCCCGGCCGGGTCGGCCGGCAGCCCGGCGTCGAGCAGGCGTTCCTGATAGGTCGTCGCCGACACGATGCGGGCGAGCGGGTGGAAGGCGGAGAGTTCGTCGGGGGTGCGGTAGCGGCGGATGTCGAGGGCGCCGCCCGACGCCTGGGCGAGGCGCTTGGCCTTGCGTTTCAGCCCCGAGCGCGTGTTCGCCGACAGCGTGGCGAACCACGCGTCGAAGCCGATTGTAAGATCGGCGTGGTAGCGGCTGTAATGCTGACGCACGGTCGTGGTCAGCACGTCGTCGGCGCGCAGCAGCGACTCGGGTAGCGAGGTGACGAGGTAGCCGTGCGCGTCGGCGGGTAGCGGTGGCAACGACGGCGGCTGCCCCGACAGCACGTCGTCGAGCGACAAGCCGACCCGGACCAGCCGGCGCGGGATCGTCGCGAGCGTCCGCGCGCCGACCTGGAAACGCAGCGGCAGGGTGATCGCGGTCACGCGGCGCGCTCCTCGACCCAGTTGGACCAGAGCTGCTCGGCTTGGCGCCACCCCCGCCGGAGCGGGTCGGGGCCGAGCGGCCGATCGTCGCGGTCCAGCGCCAGCACCGGCCGGTCGGCGAAGTGCGCCGTCGGGGCGACATCGCGTCGGTCGGCGAGCATCCGGCACAGCACCTCGAAACGGCGGACATGGACCGCGTTGGCGCGCGTGCCGGCGCGATTCGCCAGCTCAAAGCTATGCCCGACGATTGTCACCGCCTGATGATGGCGCGCCACGGCGTGGTCGAGCGCGGCGCGCATCTCGCGCGACGACAGGGCGCAGATTTGGAAAGTGCGGAGCGACCCCGGGCGGTCCTCGATCACCGTCACCGGCACCTCGACGACGCCCTCGCGCGAGATCGGCGCGATCTGGCGCGGGGGGAGCGCGATCGCGCTTGGCCAAGGGTGCTCGGCGCCGTTGTGGCTCGAATCATAGGCGAAACCAAGCGCGGCTAAGGCGGCCAGCGTGTCGTCATTAGCGGCGTAGCTGCCGGCGCGGAACGCGATCGGCGGCGGCGCGCCGGCGGCGACGAGCAAGTCAATCGCACCGGCGATTAGATCCTGTTGCTCGGTTCGCGTATAGTCGATCAGCTCGAAGCCGGCATGCGCCGCCCCGCCGTCACCGGCGCGACCGCCCGCCCAATTGGGGTGCAGGTGAAGCTGGACCTCCTGCCCCGCCGCCACGATCGCGGCGACCAGGCGGCGGAATGGGTCGAGGCCGAAGATCGTCGCCGGCATCGGATCAACGAAGAAGCACGCCTTGAGGCCATGCGCCGCCAGTCGGGCGAGCTGGAAGGCGACGCCCACCCCGGCGGGCTCGATCGACCGCGCATGGATCGCGGTCGCGTCGTGCCCCGCCGCGTGGTGACGCCAGGCGAACTCGGTGTCGATGGTGAGGAAGACGTGAGGCACCGGCGCACCGCTAGCGCTCCGCGGTTTAGATTTGGCGAACGCGGACGGTGATGGCCGGTAGCTATTCGGCGGCGATCGCTTCGTTTCGCGGCTGCAAGTCGGCCGCGGTGCTTGCCTCGCCGGTCGCGGCCGGCACTTCGCGCCCTGTCGGCTTGGAATCGATACCCGCGTCGGCGACCGGCGAAGCTTTGGGAGTAGCGACGGCTTGGCGCGAGGTCGGTGAAGACGAAGCCGGCCGGGGCGAAGCCGGCGCGGCGCGGGTCGGGGCCGGCCGCGGCATCCCGGCGGCGTAATTGTCGATATCCGCTTGCGCCTGCGCCGCCGCCGCGTTGACGTCGACCGCCTCGCCGTCCGCCTCCCCGCCGCCGGCACAGCCGGCCAGCGCTAGAAGGCAGCAAAGAGGAACGATACGCATCACGGGTTCCTCGACGGGCTAGAGTGGGACCAACCGACGCGGGGAACCGCGCCGGTCGCGGATCGGGGCGTCAGGGCCGGAGCGCGGCGTCCTCGCCATCGTCCAGTTCGTCGTCGTCTTCCGTCCCGTCGTCGAACTCGTCCTGGACATCGTCCTCGTCCATATCCTCCTTCGCGACGGTGACGCTGGCGTCCTCCTCCGCGACCTCCCCATCCTCCATGTCGAGGTCGTCCATCGCCTCGTCATTGTCCTCGTCGCCGAGATCGGGATCGAGATCGGTGATGATGGTCCCGTCACTCGGGCCGTCGCGCGTCACCTCGAGGATTTCGGCGCGCTGGCTCTCGTCATAGCCTTCCTCGTCATAGCCGTCGTCGCCCGTGCCGGTGCCGGTGACCTGGTGTCCGCCCATCGAAGCCTCCTGTGAATGCCTGCCGTATCGAACGGCGCGGACGGCGCGGCGGTTCCCCCGTCTCAGCCCCGCGCGAACAGCCGGCCGCGTTCGGTCGCGACGACGATGCCGAGCGCGACGACGCCCGTGACGAGGAACCCCAGCGTCAGCGGCACGGTGGTGCCGTCGAACGCCTGGCCGATGACCACGCCGATCGCGGCGCCGCCGGTCGCGCTGACGAAGCCCTGGACGCTCGACGCGGTGCCGGCGATCGCGCCCATATTCTCCATCGCCATGGCCGAGAAATTGGCGGTGGCGAGACCGAAACAGGCCATCGTCACCGATTGCACGGCGGCGAAGCTCCCCAGCGATTCGGCGCCGGTCCAGGCGAGCGCGAGGTTGACCGCGCTGGCCGCGATCAGCGCCACCACCGCGCCGTGCGAGATCAGCCTGGTGCCGAGCCGCATCACCAACCGGGCGTTGAACAGGTTGGCCGCCGCCATCGTCGCGGCGGTGACGGCGAAGATCGTCACCAGCTGGTCCGGGCGGCGGAACACGTCGGCCATGATCTGCTGGATCGAGTTGAGGTAGCCATAGAGCGAGCCGAGCAGCGCGCCGGCCGCCAGCGTGTAGCCGAGCGACGAACGGTCGCCGAGCGTCGTGCGCCAGCCGGCGAAGATGCGCCCCGCGGCGATCGGCAGCCGGTTTTCCGGCGCCAGCGTCTCGGGCATCCGGAGCGCGTACCAGGTCAGCAGGACGGCGGTGACGCCCGCGATCACGCCAAAGATCAGCCGCCACGAACCGAACAGCAGCACCGCCTCGCCAAAGGCCGGCGCGATGACGGGGACGATCATGAACATGATAAAGGCGATCGACATGACGCGCGCCATCGCCCGGCCCTGGTAGCAGTCGCGCACCATCGCGGTGACCGCCACGCGCAAGCCCGCAGCGGCGGTACCGCCGAGAAATCGCGCGACGAGCAGCAGCGTGAAGCTGCCCGCCGCCGCCGCCAGGACGTTGGCGACGATGTAACCGCCAAGCGCCCCCAGCATCACCGTCCGCCGGCCGTATCGGTCGACCAGCGGGCCGTGGACCAGTTGCGCCACGCCGAAGCCGAGGACGAAGGCGGTGATGACGTATTGCCGGCCGTTCTCCGTCGCGACATCCAACGCCTCGCCGATCGCGGGCAGCGCCGGCAGCATCGAATCGATGCCAAGCGCGGTCAGCGACATCAACGCCGCGACGAGGACGACGAACTCGCGAAAGCCGATGGGGGCGCCGACCGGCTCGGGGGCGGCGATGGTGGGGGAAGATTGGGTCACGGGGTGCGCCCATGGACCAGCGCCGCGCCCGCGTCACCCCGCGCGCGGGGTGGTCGTTCGGTCCCGACGCGATTAGGTTGCGATTATCCCGCCTCAATCGGACAAAGCGCCATGCTCGACACCCCCGCCGCCCAAGTCCCCACCCTGTCGCTCGACGACCAGCGCGCCGACCCCGACGGCTTCGCCGCCGCGCTGGGCCATTCGTTCGAGCGGTTCGGCTTCGCCACCGTCGCCGACCACGGCATCCCGGCCGACCTGATCGAGCGAGCCTGGGCGGAGACGCGGGCGCTGTTCGCGCTGCCCGAGGAGGAGAAGCGGCGCTACCACACGCCTGGCGGCGGCGGCGCGCGCGGTTATACCCCGTTCAAGACCGAGATCGCCAAGGACGCGAGCGCGGTCGACCTGAAGGAGTTCTGGCATGTCGGGCGCGACCTGCCGGAGGGGCATCGGTATGCCGGACAGATGGCGCCGAACAGCTGGCCGACGCGCCCGGAGGGGTTCCGGCCGGTGTTCCTGGAACTGTTCGCCGCGTTCGACCGCGCCGGCGACCGGCTGCTGTCGGCGATCGCGCGTCACCTGGGCCTGGCGCCCGACTGGTTCGATCCGGCGGTGAAGGACGGCAACAGCGTGCTGCGGCTGCTCCATTACCCGCCGATCCCGGCCGACGCCGAAGGAGTGCGCGCGGGGGCGCACGAGGACATCAACCTCATCACGCTGCTGCTCGGCGCGGAGGAGGCCGGGCTGGAACTACTCGACCGCGATGGTCGCTGGCTCGCGGTAAAGCCGCCCGAGGGCGCGTTGGTGGTCAATGTCGGCGACATGCTCCAGCGGCTGACCAACCACGTCCTGCCGTCGACGACGCACCGGGTGATCAATCCGCCACCCGAGCGCCGCGGCCATTCGCGTTATTCAATGCCGTTCTTCCTCCACCCCGCGCCCGACTTCCTGATCGAGACGCTGCCGGGGTGCGTCACGGCGGATAATCCGGACCGGTACCCGGAGCCGATCACGGCGCATGACTACCTGCATCAGCGGCTAATCGAAATCGGGCTGGTGAAGGCGTAAATCGGTTGATCGGCGAAAGTCCGTTCCCCGGCGAAGGCCGGGGCCCAGTCACGCAATAGGTCGATCGGGGCGCTCTCACGCTCGCGCAACCATCGTGACTGGACCCCGGCCTCCGCCGGAGAACAGGTCTACGACTTGATGCGCACCGGAATGAAACGCGCGCCGCGCGCCGCGCCGCGTTGCTGGTGGACGTAGAGCAGCACCGTCTCGCGACCCGCCGTCCGCGCCTGCGCGACGGCCGCGGCCATATCCGCCGCGGTGCGGACGGGCGACCGGTTGATCGAGGCGATGACGTCGCCGCGGACGAGCTTGCCCGCCGCGTCGCTCGACTGGTCGACCGTGTTGACCACCACGCCGGTCACCGTCGGCTCCAGCCGCAGCGAGCGGGTGATCGCCGGCGTCAGCGGCACGACCGAGAAGCCGAGCGGATTGGCCACCGGCTGGGCCGCCTGCGGACCCTGATCGTCACTGCCGAAGCCCTGGTCGTCGCCGCCGCTCAGCGCCGCCAACTGCTCCTCGGTCGGACGGGTGCCGACGGTGGCGGTCACCACCGCCGGACGGCCGTCGCGAATGACGTCGAGCCGCGCCTGGCCACCCGGCCGAATATTGGCGACGAGGTAGCTCAGCGTCTCGTCGGGCGTGACCTCGCGGCCATTGACCTTGGTCACGACATCGCCCTGACGCAGCCCGGCGCGCGCCGCCGGCTGGCCCGGCTCGACGCGGCCGATCAACTCGCCCTGGTCGGACTGGAGGCCCAGCGCCGCGGCGATGTCGTCGTCGAGCGGCTGGATGCCGACGCCGAGATAGCCGCGCTGGACGGCCGCCCCGCGCATCAGCGTGTCGACGATGGGCTTGGCGTCCTCCGCCGGAATGGCGAAGCCGATGCCGATGTTACCGCCCGACTGCGACAGGATCTGCGAATTCACGCCGATCACATCGCCGTTGAGGTTGAACATCGGCCCCCCCGAGTTGCCCTGGTTGATCGAGGCGTCGGTCTGGATGAAGCGGTCGGTCGGACCACCCCCCGTCACGCGGTGAACCGCCGAGACGATGCCGGCGGTGACGGTGCCGCCCAGCCCGAACGGGTTGCCGATCGCGACCACCCAGTCGCCGACCCGCGCGCGCGTCGAGTCGCCGAAGCGGACGAAGGGCAGGTTCGTCGCGTCGATCTTGAGCACCGCCAGGTCGGATGTCGCGTCGAAGCCGACGACGCGGGCGGTATATTCCTTGCGGTCGGGCAACGTCACCGTGATCGAGTCGACCTTGGCGCCGCGCGCGCCGGCCGAGATGACGTGGTTGTTGGTCACGACGTAGCCGTCGGCCGAGATGATGAAGCCCGAGCCGAGCGAGGCGCCCTCGCGGCGCACCGGCGGCCCGCCCTGCTGGCCGAACTGGCCGAACAGGTCGCCAAACGGCGTACCCTGGAACGGGTTGCCCCCCTGCTGCTGAACCTGGATGGTCTGCTTGGTCGAGATGTTGACCACCGCCGGCTGCAGCTTGGCGACCATGTCGGCGAAGCTCATCGGCGCGCCGGCGCGTGGCGCGGTGGCGGCGATCATGCCGGGCTCGTTCTGCGCGGTCTGCGCGTCGGCGGACTGGAGCGCGAGGCTGGCGGCGGTGCCGCCGAGCAGGAGGGCGCTGGTAAGGGCGAAGGCGTAACGCACTGGTATTGGGTTCCTCTCGTCTTCGTCAACACGCGACGGTTGGGTCGCCCATCGCCGATGCATGCTGAACGCTGTTTGAATATGCCCTCTGGTTACTGGCGTCGCGTTATCGCGACCGTCCGCGGAACTCCCTGAGATAGGCGTTGTCGGGCGACAGGATGATCGAGGTCGACCCGCCGCGCGACGGCTGACCATCGGCACCAAAGGTGTGGCGATAGGACTGCATCGCCCGGTAGAATTCGTAGAAGTCGACATCCTTGCCAAACGAATTGGCGTAGATGCGCGCGGCGTTGGCGTCGGCCTCGGCGCGGATGATCTGCGCGGTCTTCTGCCCCTGGGCGCGGATCGTCACCGCCTCCTGCTGACGCGCGGTCTGCATTCGCTTCAGCGCCGAATCGAGCGGGACGCCCTGCGGCAGGTCGGCGTGCTTGATCCGCACATCGACGATCTGGACGCCGTATTGCGAGGCGATCCGCTGAAGCCCGATCTGGATATTGTCCATGACCTGGCCGCGCTCGGGGCTGAGCAGCGCCGAAAAGGGCCGCTTGCCGAGTTCGTTGCGCAGCGCCGAGCCGAGGATCGGACGGAGCTGCTCGGCGACGCGCTCCTCGGTCTGGGACGTGCTGCCCGACGACACCACCGCCTTGAGCGGGTCGATGATGCGGAAGCGAGCAAAGGCGTCGACGTTGAGACGCAGCTGGTCGGTCGACAGCACCAGCGTGTTGTCGAGGTCGAGGTCGAGCACGCGCTTGTCGACCCAGACGATCTTGTCGACGAACGGAATGCGGGCGATGAGCCCGGCACCGGTGCGGCCGAACTGCTCGTTATCCTGGTAGCCGTTGACGGTGCGGACCGGGTTCTCAAAGCGGAGCACCACCGCCTGCTGCGTTTCCGGCACGATCGCGAAGGTCGCGGCGGCGAGGATCAGCAGGAACAGCGCGGCGACGCCGGCGACGATCGGGTTGCGGTAGTTG
>CAXTRJ010000131.1:0-4134 GCA_964246585.1 uncultured Sphingomonas sp.
CCGCAGTGCCGGCCGAGCTGCCCGTGGCACCGCCAGCGCCCGCACCGCCGCCCGCCACCTGTGCCGCGGCCAGCGCGGGGACTAGCAGGGCGCAAGCGGCGATGATCTTGAAACTACGCATGATTTTTCTCCTGACGGATCGTCTGGAGAGGTAACGGTCGCCCGCCTCGGTCGTTCCGCCGGTCACCCGCACTGGGCGCGTTGAAGCATCATCTGGTCGGCTAAAACCAGCGCCACCATCGCCTCGACGACCGGTACGCCGCGAATGCCGACGCATGGGTCGTGGCGCCCGCGCGTCGCGATCTCGGTCGCCTCGCCGGCGCGCGTGATCGTCGGGACGGGGGTCAGGATCGAGCTGGTCGGCTTGAACGCGACCCGCAGGCGGATCGGCTGGCCGGTGGAGATGCCGCCGGCGATGCCCCCGGCATGGTTGGCGAGGAATTCGGGGCCGGCATCGCCCCCTCCGGCGCCCGGCCGCATCGCGTCGGCGTTGGCCTCGCCGGACGCCGCCGCCGCGGCGAAGCCGTCACCAATCTCGACGCCCTTGACCGCGTTGATCCCCATGCACGCCGCCGCCAGTTCGGCGTCGAGCTTGGCGTAGAGCGGCGCGCCCCAGCCGGCGGGCACCCCGGTCGCCTGGCACGCGACGACGGCGCCGAGCGACGATCCGGCCTTGCGGGCGGCGTCGATCAGGCCTTCCCAGCGCGCGGCGACCGCAGCATCGGGACAGAAGAACGGATTGACGTCGATCTCCGCGTCGTCGAAGCGAGCGGGGTCGACCGCGTCGCCGCCGATCGCCTCGACCCAAGCACGGATCGTCACGCCCGCGATGACCTTGCGCGCGACGGCGCCCGCCGCGACCCGCGACGCGGTCTCGCGCGCCGACGACCGCCCGCCGCCACGATGGTCGCGCAGGCCGTATTTGGCGTCGTAGGCGTAATCGGCGTGACCGGGGCGATAGGCTCGCGCGACCTCCGAATAGTCCTTGGAGCGCTGGTCGACATTGTCGATCATCAGGCTGATCGGGGTGCCCGTCGTCCGCCCCTCGAACACCCCCGACAGGATGCGGACTTGGTCGGGCTCCCGCCGCTGCGTGGTGAAGCGCGACGTGCCGGGGCGGCGGCGGTCGAGCCAGGGTTGAATGTCGTCCTCGGCTAGCGCGATCCCAGGCGGACAACCATCGACCACAGCCCCGATCGCCGGCCCGTGACTCTCACCCCAGGTGGTGAAACGAAAAACGTGGCCGAAGCTGTTGCGGCTCATGGCACGACCTCGCTTTGGCGGGTCAGGCGGGCGATCTCGTCGCGGTGGCGGAAGCGAAGTGCGGACCAGTCCGGGTCGATCGCGACCTGCGTGACGGCCAGCAGCCCCGCCTCGACGACAGGTTTCCAGCCGTGATCGCGAGAAATGTCGGCGGCGAGGCGCCCGCTTTTCTTCGGGTAGGCGAACCACAGCCGCGCGCCGCGACGATAGAGCGGGAGCGCTTCGGCCAAGCGCGGCCCGACCTCGGTGACGGAACGGACAAAGGCGAGGATTAGCTCGGGGTCGTTCGCCTGAACGTCGGGAATGACCCAAAGGCCGGCGGGCCAGCTCAGAACATAAAGTCGGGTGTCCGGTAACCAGCCGAGCTTGAGCAGCGTCGGCTTGGTCACGCCAGCGCGATGTCCGGGGCGTCCTCCGCCTTCATGCCGATGACGTTGTAGCCGGCGTCGACATGGTGGATCTCGCCGGTCACGCCGCTGGCGAGGTCACTGAGCAGGTACAGCCCGGCGCCGCCGACGTCCTCGATCGTGACGTTGCGGCGCATTGGCGAATTGAGCTCGTTCCATTTCAGGATGTAGCGGAAGTCGCCGATGCCCGACGCGGCGAGCGTCTTGATCGGGCCGGCGGAAACCGCGTTGACCCGGATGTTCTCCGGCCCCAGATCCATCGCTAGATATTTGACGCTCGCCTCCAGCGCCGCCTTGGCGACGCCCATGACGTTGTAGTGCGGCACGACCTTTTCCGCGCCGTAATAGGTCAGCGTCAGCAGCGCGCCGCCGTCGGGCATCATCGCCCGCGCGCGCTTGGCGACCGCGACGAAACTGTAGGCGCTGACGTTCATCGTCAGGAGGAAGTTATCCAGGCTGGTGTCGACGAACTTGCCGCGCAACTCGTTCTTGTCGGAGAAGCCGATCGCGTGGACGACGAAGTCGATCGTCGGCCAATCCCGCGCTAATGTGTCAAAGGCGTCGTCGAGTTGCGCCATGTCGGACACGTCGCACTCGATCAGCTTGGGCGTCCCCAGGCTTTCGGCGAGCGGGCGGACGCGGCGCTCGAGCGCCTCGCCCTGGTAGCTGAACGCGAGTTCGGCGCCCGCCTCCGACAGCTTCTTGGCGATGCCCCACGCCAGGCTGCGGTCGTTGGCCAGCCCCATGATGAGCCCGCGCTTGCCCTCCATCAGTGCCTTCACGCCGTTTTCGCCCCCATCGCCGCCGCATCCGTCGCCGCCGTCTCTAGCGCCGGTTCGGGCGGTTCCGCCAGCGCCGCGTTCAGATGCGCGCCGACGACGATGCCAAGGCCGATCAGGTAGAAGAACAATAGCGCGACGATTACCCCGGCCAAACCACCATAGGTCAGGTCGTAGCCGCCCAGTTGTGCCAGCGCGACCGGCAGCAGCGCGGTCATGCTGACCCACCACACCGTCGTGAACAGCGCGCCCGGCCATTTCGGCGCGGGCGAGTTGCGGTACTTGGACGGCGTCACCGAGAGGAACAGCATGTACAGCGCACCGAACATGACCACGCCGGGGATCAGCCGCGACAGCCCGATCCAGCCCGCCAGATCCTGCGCGAAGGGCAGCAGCCGGTAGATGAACTGCTCGGCCGCGGTCAGGATGCCCCCGACCAGAAACGACAGCAGCGCCAGGATCACCGACGCGAAGATCACCAGCACCGATCCCAGCCGGTAGCGCCAGAACGGCAAGCCGAAGACGGTGCCGTAGGCTCGTCGGAAGATGTCGCGGATTGTCTCGATGAAACTGCCGACGGTCCACAGGCCGACCAGCCCGCCGAGCCACAGGAGCGAGCCGGTGCGCGCGGCCAGGACGTCGATGATCGGTTGGCGCAGCAGGTCGGCGACGTCGGGCGGCAGGACGCGAAGGAACGAGGCGACGGTGCGGACCGTCTCCGTGCTCTGCCCGAACAGCGACGCGATCGCGGCGGCGGTGATGAAGAACGGGAACAGCGTCATGATCGCAAGATAGGCGAGGTTGCCGGCGTGAATGAACCCGTCGTTCCACACGCCGACGCCAACGCGCTTGCCGACCTCGAACGCGGCGCTGCCCGGTTTGACCTTGGCCAGGCCGCGATCGAGCCGCCGGCGCGCGCCGCCGTGCCGCGCCCGCGCCTCTGGCGAGTGGGGCGAAACGTCGCCGACGCCCAGGTCGGGATCGGGGGCGATCTTGGGGGAAGCGTCGATCACTACGGCGTCAGACGCCCAGCGACGCCCGAGGGTTCCCCGGCGAGGTCCAGCCCTCGACAAAGGCGCGCAGCGCGGCGTCGTCGGCGGGAACGTCGATCAGGAGCGAGACAAGCTGGTCGCCGCGCCCGCCGGCCTTGCGGTGAAAGCCGCGGCCCTTGATCCGCAGCACCTTGCCCGAGGTCGAGCCGGGCGGGACGGTCAGCATCACCGGCTTCTCCACCGTCGGCACCTTGACCGCGCCGCCAACGACCGCCTCGACCAGCGTCACCGGCAGGTCGAGCCGGACGTCGTCGCCGTCGCGGGTGAAGAAGCGGTGGGGCTGAACCTCGACCGTCACGATCGCGTCGCCGGCGCCGCCGGGGCCATCCTCGCCCTTGCCGCCGAGGCGCATCTGCGTCCCCGTCTCGACTCCGGCGGGAAGCTTCAGGTCGATCGGGCCGCCGGGCATCGACACGCGTTGCGGCGCGAGCGTCGCCGCGTCGGCGAAGCTGACGGGCAGGCGATAGGGGATGTTGGCGCCCTTGGCCGCGGGACGCCGGCCGAAGCCGCCGGTGAAGCCACCGCCAGCGCGCCCGCCGAACAGCCCTTCGAAGATGTCGCTGGCGTCGCCGCCATCGCCGCCGAACTCGCCCGGCCCCGGCTGACGGAAACCGCCGCCGGGCCGGGTGCCCG
>CAXTRJ010000131.1:4144-7981 GCA_964246585.1 uncultured Sphingomonas sp.
GAACGGCGAGGCGGGGTTGCCGTCGCCGTCGATCTCGCCCCGGTCGAAGCGCGCGCGCTTGTCCTTGTCGGACAGCAGGTCATAGGCGGCGGTCACCTTGCCGAACCGCTCGGTCGCCTTGGGATTGTCCTGGTTGCGGTCGGGATGAAGTTCCTTGGCGAGCTTGCGATACGCCTTCTTGATGTCGGCCTCGGTCGCGCTCCGTTGGACGCCCAAGGTCTGGTACGGATCGGCCATCATGTCCCCACGCGGTATGTCACCGGCCCATGTGGGGCAGTCGGCGACGGAGCGCAAACGCGCGCGCATGCGTTGACGCGTCGAAGGAGTATGAAAATGGCCAAGGAACCGATGCAGGCGATGGGCGACGGCAATAACGCCGGCAAGGACGACGGGGTCGGGGTGGAGGACACCGGTGGCCGGTCACCCGAGGGGCAGAGCAATGGCGGCGCCTATCCCAACCCGCAGACCGGCAAGACGCCGCAGAACGGCGCGATGGGACATGGCGGGCAGACCGACATCGACTATCACGGTGGCGGCGACGAGACGGCGAGCGGCGGCGACGGGAACGCGGTGACGGAGAAGGAGTAGCGTCGCCTAGATCGCCACCGGGGCGACGTCGACCGACACCTCCATTCGCTGCGCCCCCGAGCCGAGCACGACGCCGTCGATCGGCGCGATCTCCCCATAGTCGCGGCCGATCGCGACGACGATGTGGTCGGTCGCCATCCAGATGCCGTTGGTCGGGTCGAACCCGACCCAGCCCTGGTCCGGCCCGCACCACAGCAGCACCCAGGCGTGCGTGGCGTCGGCGCCGACCAGCCGCTCCTCGCCCGGTGGCGGGATGGTGCGGATGTAGCCCGAGGCATAGGCCGCGGGCAGCCCGGCGGCGCGTAGGCCGGTGATCATGATCTGGGCGAAATCCTGGCACACTCCGCCCCGCTTGGCGAAGGCCTCGCCGGGCACCGTGTCGACCAGGGTGGCGGTGGCGTCGAAGGCGAACTCGCGCTGTATGCGGCGGGCGAGCGCGATGCCCGCGACGAGCGCCCGCGCGTCGGGGGCGAGGTCGGCGGCGCACCAGTCGGCGATGTCGCGGTCGAGCGGGATCAGCGGCGACGGGTAGAGATAGGCGGCCGGCCCCGCCGGCGACCCGTCGCGGCTGGCCCGCGCCAGCGCGGCGACCTCCGCCAGGGTCGGATCGTCAGGGCGTGGCATCGGCACCAGCCGGTCGACCGCGACGCGCGCGACGCTCTCGATGGCGAGCGTCCGGACGGGTTCGTCGACCACCAGCCGGGTGACGTTGGCCAGCCCCGCCTCGGCGAGCGCCGGCGAGGTGCGCCCGGCGGGGGTGACATCGAGGGCATATGATTCGAGCCGCTGGCCCGACCAGTGGATCGGCTTCAGCCTGAGATTGCACCGGGCGAACTTGACGGAGGCGCCATAGTCGAAGCGGGTGACGTGGCGGATGTCGTAGATCATGCCAGCGTCAGCCCACCCGCGCGCAAGGGCTCGGCGCCTTGCAGGAAATAGCGTCGCGCCACCGCGTCGGACAGCGCGAACAGGCCGCGTTCGATCTCGCTTAGGCGTTTGGCGTCGAGCGTCGCGGCGTTGGCGGTCGCGACCAGCGCCCCGATCGCGGTGGCGGCGGCCTGTTGCGGCTCGGCCATGCCGTCGTCGACCAGCACCGGCAGGGCGGCCAGGTGCTCGGCGATCGCGCTCGTCTGATAAGCGAGCGCGCGCGGATTGCCGGGGTCCAGCGCGACCAGGTCGACGACGGGGACGCGGGCGAGACCGGTCAGGTAGCGCTGGCGATAGCTTATCTGGCTATCGGCAAGGTCGAGCAGGGTGGACAGGTCATCGGCGCTGGTATCGTCCGGCGGGTTCCCCAGCCCGAAGGCAGCGGTGGCGCGTCCGATCGCCAGCGCGCGCTCGATCCGGCGGCCGAGGTCGTGGAAACGCCAATCGGCGGTGCGCCCCATATGCTCCGCCGACAGCCCGGCGACCGCGGCATAGCGCCGCTGGAGCGAGCCCGCCTGATCGAGCATGCCGCGCGCGGTCGGGAACGGCGCGTCGAGCAGGCGGACCATGTCGGCCGACAACCGGTCGCGCGCGCCCTCGCCGATGACGCGGGCGCGGCGATTGATCGTGGCGACCGAGTGGTGGTCGGGCGACTCCAGCGCGGTGCGCGCGAACTCGACGAGATCGGCGCGGCGTAGCGACGCGGGCTGGGGCGCGGCGCCGCCGATGACGATCAGCCCGACCAGGCGCGCGAGCGTCGCGCGGGCGAGGCTCGCCCCGCCGTCGGCGTCGATCGAATGGCCGAGCAGCACGCGGATCGCCGCCAGCAGCGCCTCGCCGCGTTCAAGGTAGCGGCCGAGCCAGAAGAAGTCGTCGGCGACGCGGCTGGGCAGGGTTCCGGGATTGCGCCGGACCTGGAGCGAGTCGCTCGGCCGCAGCAGCGAGACGGGCGCGACCGCGTCGGGGCCGTGGACGCAGACGTCGGCCGACCAGCCACCCTCGCCGATTCTCGCCTCGTCGGGACATTCGGCGATGCGGGCGAAGCCACCGGGCAGGACGCTCCACGCGCCATCGGCGCCGCGCGCGGCGAAGACGCGCAGGGTGAAGGGGCGGGGGACCAGCCGGTCGCCGACGACGACGGGGGCGGTCGACAGCCGGACGATCTCCCGCCCGACATAATCCTGCGGTCGGCGGGTCATGTCGTCGAGGAGCCGCGCGCGAGCTTCGCCGTCGAGGTCGGCGCCGCGGATCGGTGTGGTACCATTCAGCCCGAGCGTCGGGACGCCGAACGCCGGGCCGACCAGCAGCCGGTCGAGTTCGGCCGCGACGTGCGCCTGTTCGCGCGGCTGGCCGCACCACCAGGTCGCGATGCCGGGCAGCGCCAGTTGCTCGCCGAGCAATTGCTGGGCGAGCCCGGGCAGCAAGGCGGCGAAGGCGGGCTCTTCGAGCACGCCGACACCCGGCGCGTTGGCGATCGCGACCTCGCCGGCGGCATAGGCGTCGACCAGCCCGGGGACGCCGATCCGCGACCGGGTGTCGAACGCCAGCGGGTCGAGTAGCCGCGAATCGACTTGGCGCCACAGCGCGTCGACGCGCTTCAGCCCGGCGATGGTGCGGACGTAGAGCTTGCCGTCGAGCGCGGCGAGATCTGCCCCTTCCACGAGGAGGAAGCCGAGATAGCGCGCCAGATGCGCCTGCTCGGCATGGCTCGGGCTGTCGCGACCAGGCGTGAGCAGCCCGATGCGCGGTTCGGTCCGGCGGCAGGCGGCGGCGAGGCCGGCGCGGAAGGCGGCGAAGAACGGGGCGTGGCGCTGGACGTTGAGCCGCGCGTGGAGCCCGCCCAGCATCCGGCTGGTCGCCAAGCGGTTCTCCAGCGCGTCGCCGGCCCCGGCCGGCGCGCGAAGGTGATCGGCAAGGACGCGCCACACGCCGGACGGGTCGCGGCCGAGATCGAAGGCGACGAAGCGCAGGTGGTGACCGCCCGGCGGTTGGAGCCCGACCATCGGTCGGAGGAAGAAGGGACTGCCCGCGACCAGCGCGGCGGGAAGAGAGCCATCGGCGACGAGGTCGCCGGGGCCGTAGAGGTCGGCGGTGACCGCCTCGATCAGCCGGGCGCGCTGGGCGACGCCATGCGCGATCGTCGCCCACTCGCTCGCCGCGATCAGCAGTGGGACGGGGGATATGGGCCAGGGCCGCTCGCCCGTCTCGCCACTGGGGCGGCCGGCACCGATGTCGGCGGCGTGACGCCCGATGCGCTCGCGGGCATGGGCCAGGTCGTCGCCGGTGGCGGCGGCGAGTTCCTCGAGCGCGGCGGCCCAGGCG
>CAXTRJ010000132.1:0-7851 GCA_964246585.1 uncultured Sphingomonas sp.
TGCTTGCCCTGAGCTAAGCGGGCGATGAGGGCGGCGGAGGACAGCGAGCCGGTCTCCTCGTCCGAATTGATCATGACGTCGTAGCCGATGCGGGACGCGAGCGGGCTCGCCTCCACCGCATTGAGGGCGGCGAGCATGACGGCGAGGCCGCCCTTCATGTCCGCTGTGCCGGGGCCGTTCAGGGTGCCATCGGGGTGGTGGACGAGCGCCTGGAAGGGGTGGTCGGCGGGGTAGACGGTGTCCATATGGCCGGTGAGGAGCAGCTGGACGGGGGCGTCGGGGCGGACGCTGAAGTGAAGATGCTGGCCGTGGTCGAGGGTTACGGGCTCGCCATCCGGGGCGATCGTCTCGACCGGGTCGGGGGCGATCAGCGCGATCGCGCCGGGGAGGGCGGAGAAGGCGTCGGCTAGCAGCGTCGCCATTGTCGCGAGGCCGGCGAGGTTGCGGGTACCGCTGTTGATCGCCGCCCATCGCTCGACGTGGGCGAGCATCGGCGCGGCGCGGGCGTGCTCGACGGCGGCGTGCTCGACGGGGGTCATGGGCGGCGCTGGATGAGGGCGGTGCGGAGGCACTGGCAGACGAGCTCGTCGCGCTGATTGTGCAGGCGGTGAATGAAGGTGACGATGCCGGCGGTTGGGCGTGAGCGGCTGTCCTTCAGTTCGGCCACCTCGGTCTCGGCGCGCATCGTGTCGCCGATGAAGACGGGGGCGGGCATGACCAGCTTGTCGTAGCCGAGATTGGCGACAAGCGTGCCAAGCGTCGTGTCGCCGACCGACAGGCCGACCATGAGCGCGAAGGTGAAGGTGCCGTTGACCAGGACGCGGCCGAACTCCGACGCGCGGGCCGCCTCCGCGTCGAGGTGGAGGGGTTGCGGGTTGTGGGTCATCACGGTGAACAGGAGATTGTCGGTTTCGGTCACGGTCCGGCGGATGTCGTGAGCGATGCGGTCGCCGACGGTCCAGTCCTGGTAGTATTTGCCGGCCATCAGCCCACTCCCCTCGCACCCCCAATCCGTTCGTCCTGAGTAGCCACTGAGCCCTTCGGTTGCCTGCCAAGGCAGGCGCTCAGGATGAACTTCGGCCTGAAAGGCCGAAGCCGAAGTGGCTTATCGAAGGATGGGGAGTACGCGTACTATCCTTCGATACCGGCCTTCGACAAGCTTAGTCGCTACTCAGGACGAACGGGGGTTTGTGATACCCGCGCCAGCACCGCGCCCTCGCCGACCTGCCCGCCGGCGGTCGCGTTGACCTCGCCCACCGTCCCGTCGAACGGCGCGACGAGCGAATGCTCCATCTTCATTGCCTCCAGCGTGACCAGCTTCTGGCCCTTCACCACCACCTCGCCCGACGCGACCTCGACCGCGATGATGCGGCCCGGCATGGGCGAGAGGATCGCGCCGTCGGCGGCGGTGCCGGCGGCATTTGCGTCATAGCGGGTAGCTATGGTGAGCCGCTCGCCGTCGAGAAAGACGTGCAGACCACCAGTCGCGTGTTCGGCGGAAACCCATTCTTCGGTCCAATCACCATCCATCGCAATCTGTTCGCGGCGGCCACCCAGAAAGAATGATGCTGAATGCTCCGGCTTCCGATTTAGCCGAAATCCTACGCACTCTCGCCAAACCTGACCTTCGCGCGCCATTTCGAGTTCGGACGCGACAGTGCCATATGTCCGCCCCTCCAGCGGGGCGATGTTTTGGATCAAGAGTGCAATGGCAGCCTCGCGCTTCAGCTTGGCTGTAACGACCGTCGTATCAATCAATTCGTGTTCGTGGCTGGCGATAAAGCTCGTCGTAACCTCGCCAGCTTTAAATTCGGGGCGATCGAGCAGTCGAGCGAGGAAACCGACATTAGTCGTGATCGGCGCAATTTCTGTGCTTGAACATACTTGAACCAGATCGTCGATCGCAGATCGACGATCTGCGGCGTGAACAATGACCTTCGCGATCATTGGATCGTAGAATGTCTGTACGATGTCTGTCCGGTTCAGCCCGCTTTCCACGCGCACCTCGATGCCTGTCGGGTGCGGGATTATCCAGTGATCTACGCGGCCTGCACTCGGAAGAAACCCTTTGGCCGGATCCTCCGCATACAGCCGCGCCTCGATCGCCCAGCCGTCGATGCTCAGCTCGTCCTGTCGCTTCGGCAGGGGCTCGCCCGACGCCACGAGCAGCTGCCATTCGACTAGGTCTTGCCCCGTGATCTCCTCGGTGACCGGATGCTCGACCTGCAACCGCGTGTTCATTTCCATGAACCAGATGCGGTCCGCTCTCAGCCCATCGCTGGCGTCGGCGATGAACTCGATCGTGCCGGCGCCGACATAGTCGACCGCCTTCGCCGCCTTGACCGCGGCGGCGCAGACCGCTTCGCGGGTGGCCTCGTCCATGCCGGGGGCGGGGGCTTCCTCGATGACCTTTTGATGGCGGCGCTGGAGGCTGCAATCGCGTTCGAACAGGTGGACGACATTGCCGTGGGTGTCGCCGAACACCTGCACTTCAATGTGGCGGGGCGAGAGGATGTATTTCTCTAGGAGGACGCGGTCGTCGCCGAACGACGATGCGGCCTCGCGGCGGCAGGAGGCGAGCGCGTCGGCGAAGTCGGTGGCGGCGTCGACCCGGCGCATGCCCTTGCCGCCGCCGCCCGCGACCGCCTTGATCAGCACGGGGTAGCCGATCGCGTCGGCCTCGTGTTGAAGCCGTTCGGGCGACTGGTCCTCGCCGAGATAGCCGGGGGTGACGGGGACTTGCGCCGCGATCATGCGGGCCTTGGCGGCGTCCTTGAGGCCCATCGCGCGGATGCTGTCGGGCCGCGGGCCGACCCAGATCAGGCCGGCGTCGATCACGCTCTGGGCGAAGTCGGCGTTCTCGGACAGGAAGCCGTAGCCGGGGTGGATCGCCTCCGCGCTGGTGCTCTTGGCGGCGGCGATGATGCGATCGCCGACGAGGTAGCTCTCGCGCGCCGGCGACGCGCCGATGTGCACCGCCTCGTCGGCCTGACGGACGTGAAGCGCCTTCGCGTCGGCGTCGGAATAGACCGCGACGGTGCGAATGCCGAGCCGGCGGGCGGTGCGGATGATGCGGCAGGCGATCTCGCCCCGGTTGGCGATGAGGAGGGAGACGATCATGGCTGTCTTCTTATCCTCCCCAAGCTATGCTTGGGGAAGGGGACCGACCGGCAAAGCCGGGTGGTGGAGGGGCGATGCGCAGACCGATCAAGCCGGCTCGAACCGTGCGACGCGCGCGCCAGCTCCGGCGGGAAATGTCGCCCGCCGAGGTCAAGCTGTGGTGCGAACTGCGCGAGCGTCCTAGCGGGCTCAAGTTCCGCAAACAGCATCCGGCGGGTCCGTACGCGCTCGACTTCTACTGCGCGGCGGCGCGGCTCGTCGTGGAGGTTGACGGCGCATTCCATGATCGCGGGACCGCGCCGGAGCGCGATGCCGAGCGCGACGCGTGGCTGGCGATGTTCGGGATCGCGACGTTGCGGGTGCCGGCGCGTGAGCTTTACGCGGACTTGGGGGCGGTGGTGGACGGGATTGTTGCGGCGGCCTGTGCGCGTATGCCCCTCCACCACCCGGCTGCGCCGGGCGGTCCTCCTCCCCAAGCGGGGCTTGGGGAGGACGAGGAGTAGGTCATCCTTCCTCACATCCGGAACACGCCGAACGCGGGGCGTTCGGGGATGGGCGCGTTGAGTGTCGCGGCGAAGGCTAACCCCAGCACGTCGCGGGTTTGGGCCGGGTCTACGATGCCGTCGTCCCACAGCCTCGCGGTGGCGTAGTAGGGGTTGCCCTCGTCCTCGTATTTCCGGCGGACGGGGGCCTTGAAGGACTCGGCCTGTTCGTCGGTCCAGGTGTCGGCGTCGCGGTGAACGGTGGCGAGGACGCTCGCCGCCTGCTCGCCGCCCATGACGCTGATGCGGCTGTTGGGCCAGGTGAACAGGAACCGGGGCGAGTAGGCGCGGCCGCACATGCCGTAGTTGCCCGCGCCGAAGCTGCCGCCGATGAGGACGGTGATCTTGGGGACGCTCGCGGTGGCGACGGCGGTGACGAGTTTCGCGCCGTGCTTGGCGATCCCCTCCGCCTCGTACCGCCCACCGACCATGAAGCCCGAGATGTTCTGCAGGAACAGCAGGGGGATGCGGCGCTGGCAGGCGAGTTCGATGAAGTGCGCGCCCTTCTGCGCCGACTCGGAGAACAGCACGCCGTTGTTGGCGAGGATGGCGACGGGGATGCCCCAGATGTGGGCGAAGCCGCAGACCAGCGAGGGGCCGTAGAGCGATTTGAATTCGTGGAACTCGGACCCGTCGACCAGGCGGGCGATGACCTCGTGGACGTCGTAGGGCGCGCGGACGTCGCCGGGGACGATGCCGTAAAGCTCCTCGGCGTCGAACTTGGGCGGGCGCGGCTCGCGCAGGTTGACCGGGGCCAAGACGGCGGGGGCGAGCGTCGAGACGATGTCGCGGACGATGGTGAGCGCGTGCTCGTCATTCTCGGCGACATGGTCGACCACGCCCGAGCGGCGGCCATGGGTGTCGGCCCCGCCCAGTTCCTCGGCGGAGATCACCTCGCCGGTCGCGGCCTTCACCAGCGGCGGGCCGGCGAGGAAGATCGTGCCCTGGCCGCGGACGATGATCGTCTCGTCCGACATGGCGGGGACGTAGGCGCCGCCGGCGGTGCAGCTGCCCATCACGCAGGCGATCTGCGGGATGCCGAGCGCGCTCATATTGGCCTGGTTAAAGAAGATGCGGCCGAAATGGTCGCGGTCGGGGAACACCTCGGCCTGGTGTGGCAGGTTGGCCCCGCCCGAGTCGACCAGGTAGATGCAGGGCAGGCGGTTCTCCTGCGCGATCTCCTGCGCGCGCAAATGCTTCTTGACGGTCAGCGGGTAGTAGGTGCCGCCCTTCACCGTCGCGTCGTTGCAGACGATCATGCACTGGCGGCCGGAGATCCGGCCGATGCCGGCGATCACCCCGGCGCCGGGCACCTCATTATCGTACAGGCCGTTGGCGGCGAGCTGGCCGATTTCGAGGAACGGCGAACCGGGATCGAGCAGGCGCTCGACCCGGTCGCGGGGCAGGAGCTTGCCGCGCGCGGCGTGACGCTCGCGCGACTTCGCGTTACCGCCGAGCGCGGCCTGAGCGACCTTGCCGCGCAAATCGTCGTTCAACGCGCGGTTATGCGCGGTATTGGCGCGAAAGGCTTCGCTGGTCGTATCGACCAGCGAGGCGAGGGCCGGAGCGCTCAAGACGCTACCCGAGGATGACGGCCGACCGGATGATCGGCCCGAGCCCTTACTGCTTGATGACCATCGGCGCCGGTCCCGACGTCGCGGCCGGATTGGACACGATCGTCAGCGGAATGTCCTCGTCGATGAAGCCGCGCACGGTCGAGCCTGCGGGGAACTCGGCGCTCTTGCCGGTCATGAAGAAGCCCGCCGGCGCGAACACGATGGCCGAGACCGCGACGGCGCCAACCGTGCCGCTGCCGCCCTTGGTGTCGAACGTGCCCGACAGCCGGATCGTCCGGCCATTGGCGTTGACCGACAAGGCGCGACCGACCAGCCGACCGGACTTGCCCCACATACCCTTGTACTTGACCTCGGTCAGCTCGCCGACCGCGGGGCTGCCCGACGGGATCACGGTCACGCCGTTGATCATCACCGCTTCGGCGACCTCCATGCGGACGCGGTCGTTGATCTTGGCCACCTTGTCCTTGGTTGTGATGGTTTCCGCCATGCGCAGGACGATCGGCGTGCCCGAACGCAGCACCGTGCTCGTCGGCTGCTGCATCACGACCTGCTGCGCCGAGGCTCCGGTCGCCGACATCGTAGCGCAAGCGAAGATCAACGTCAAATTTTTCATGGCTTTCCCCCCGGATCGCTCCCCACCCCGGGAGCCTCCAGCGCTGAATAGAGCCGTCGACGCGACCGGTCGAGTCCATTTCGAAGAGGAAAAGTGCGCCATCGCAAGATTTTGGCGTGGCGTGGCCGCCTTGACGACCCACGGTCATTGCGCCTTTGGCGCGTCGTGCCCGATCAGTTCGCGGCCGATCAGGAAACGGCGGATCTCGTTGGTGCCCGCGCCGATGTCGTAGAGCTTGGCGTCGCGCAGGAACCGCTCGACCGGCCACTCCTTGGTATAGCCCGACCCGCCCAGCGCCTGGATCGCCTCAAGCGACACCTTCACCGCGTTCTCGCTGGCGAGAAGGATCGCGCCGGCCGCGTCGAACCGCGTCGTCTTGCCCGCGTCGCACGACCGCGCCACCGCGTAGACATAGGCCCGCGCCGAGTTGAGCGCGACGTACATGTCGGCGACCTTGGCCTGGATCAGCTGGAAGCTGCCGATCGGCTGGCCAAATTGCTTGCGCTCGCGGACATAGGGCAGGACGACGTCGAGGCACGCCTGCATGATGCCGATCGGCCCCGCCGCCAGCACCGCGCGCTCGTAATCGAGCCCCGACATCAGCACGCCGACGCCGCCGCCCACCGCGCCCATCACGTTCTCGGCGGGCACCTCGCAGTCGTCGAACACCAGCTCGGCGGTGTCGGAGCCGCGCATCCCCATCTTGTCGAGCTTCTTCGAGACGGAGAAGCCGGCCATGCCGCGCTCGATCAGGAAGGCGGAAATGCCGCGCGGGCCCGCCGCCGCGTCGGTCTTGGCGTACACCACCAGCGTATCGGCCTCGGGCGCGTTGGTGATCCAGAACTTGGTGCCGTTGAGGACGTAGCGGTCGTTGCCCTTCAACTCGGCCTTGAGCTGCATCGACACGACGTCGGAGCCGCTGCCGGCCTCCGACATCGCCAAGCTGCCGACATGCTCGCCGGAAATGAGCTTGGGCAAGTAGCGGCGCTTCTGATCGTCATTACCCCAGCGGCGAATCTGATTGACGCACAGGTTGGAGTGGGCACCGTAGCTTAGGCCGACCGAGGCCGACGCCCGCGACACTTCCTCCATGGCGACGACATGGTCGAGATAGCCGAGGCCGAGGCCGCCCCATTCCTCCTCGACGGTGATGCCGTGGAGGCCGAGCTCGCCCATCTCGGGCCATAGCGAGCGATCGAAGCGGTTGTCGGCGTCGATTGCCGCCGCGCGTGGCGCGATGCGGTCGGTGGCGAAGCGGCGGGTGGTGTCGCGGATCATGTCGGCGGTGTCGCCGAGCGCGAAGTCGAAATCATTCATGGCCTCTTTCGGGCTCCTCTCGCGAATGGTCGTTAGGCGGTTGCGGGTTGGGGGGCAATCAGGCGAACCCCCTGCCGTCACCCTGAACTTGTTTCAGGGGCCAGCGGTGAACCTGGGACACCGAGGTGGTCGCGTGTTCACCGGTGGATGCTGAAACAAGTTCAGGGTGACGGCGTGACGTGGCATCGAACCGGCGAAGCGGGCGTTTACCGGCGTCGACCACGGAGCGCGGATGACCAGACCAAATTTGCTGGAGGTGCGTTCGCTCGCGAAGTCGGTGCCGGGAGACCGGCGGCTGTTCGCCGGGCTCGACCTGACCGTCGGTGCCGGCGAGCTGGTCGCGATTACCGGCGAATCGGGGGTCGGCAAGTCGACGTTGCTCAACATCCTCGCCGGGCTCGACGACGCCGACTCGGGCGAGGTGCTGATCGAGGGCAGGGCGCTGGGGCCGCTGGACGAGGCGGCGCGGACACGGCTGCGGCGCGAGCGGATCGGCTTCGTCTTTCAGGCATTCCACATCCTGCCCTATTTGACGCTCCGGCAAAACGTCGCGCTGCCGCTGGCGCTGGTGTCGCCCGACGCCAAGTCGGCGAGCGCGCGGGCGGACGCGATGCTCGGCGCGGTCGGGCTGGGCGAGCGGGGCGACGGCTACGCGCGCGACTTGTCGGGCGGCGAGTTGCAG
>CAXTRJ010000133.1:0-7828 GCA_964246585.1 uncultured Sphingomonas sp.
CTGCTGGCGTTGGCGTAGTTGCGCGGCGCGCCGGTCGCGGTCGGCTGATGCGTGGCGCGGGGCCGAGCGGGCCCGCGCTGCTGGCGCTCGATACGCGGCTCGGGATCGGCGCCGATCGCCTTGGTGCGCGCCGCCTTGATCGCGTTCGACTGCTGGTTGAAGTCCTCCGGCAGCGCGCGAACCGGGATTTTCTGCCGCGTCACCTTTTCGATGTCGCGCAGGTACGGCTTCTCGTCGTCGGCGCAGAACGCGATCGCCTCGCCGCTGGCACCGGCGCGCGCCGTTCGCCCGATGCGGTGGACGTACTGCTCGGCGACGTTGGGCAACTCGAAGTTCACGACGAGGCTGACGCCCGTCACGTCGATCCCCCGCGCGGCGATGTCGGTCGCGACAAGGATCTTGACCTGGCCCGACTTGAACTCGGCCAACGCGCGCTCGCGCTGCGGCTGGCTCTTATTGCCGTGGATGGCGTTGGACGCGATGCCGTTGCCCGCCAGCAACTTCACGACGCGGTCGGCGCCGTGCTTGGTGCGGGTGAACACCAGCGCACGCTCGATCGTGGGATCGGACAGCGTGATCGTCAACAGCGCCTGCTTTTCCGCCTGGTTGACGAAGGTGACCGACTGGTCGACGCGCTCGGCCGTCGTCGCGGCGGGCTTGATCGACACCGTCGCGGGATCGTGCAGGAATTGGTCGGCCAACTCGCGAATCGCGGCGGGCATCGTCGCCGAGAAGAACAAGGTCTGGCGCTTCTTGGGCAACATCCGCGCGATCTTCTTCAGCGCGTGGATAAAGCCCAGGTCGAGCATCTGATCGGCCTCGTCGAGCACCAGGATCTCGACCATCGTCAGGTTGACGAAGCGCTGCTCGACCAGGTCGAGCAGACGGCCCGGTGTCGCGACGAGAATGTCGACGCCGCGGCTCATGTCCTGGCGGTTCTTGTTGATGCTGGTGCCGCCGAAGACGGTTGCGACCGCCATCTTCGAGAACTGGCCATAGCCGCGCGCCGACTCGGCGATCTGACTGGCGAGTTCGCGCGTCGGCGCGAGGACGAGCATCCGGCAATGATAGGGCAGCACCCGCTTGGGCTCGGCGACGAGGCGCTGGATCGAGGGGAGCACGAACGCGGCGGTCTTGCCGGTGCCGGTCTGCGCGATGCCGAGCAGGTCGCGGCCTTCCAGCAGCGTCGGGATCGACTGCTCCTGGATCGGTGTCGGGGTGGTGTAGTTCTTGGCGGCGAGCGCGCGGACGAGCGGCTCGGCGAGGCCGAGATGGGCGAAGGACATGAAGGGACTTTCAGTGGTGCCGGGCTCGGGCGACCAGGCGCACGAGTGGCGGGGGAGGATGACACCCCGCGTGAAAAGGGAAGCCCGTGGAAACGACCGAGGCGGAGCCCGGGCCGTAAGCCCGATCACGCTGCATACGCCTCGATAAAGCGGCATGTGGCCGGATTACCGCGAAAAGTCAAGGTTACCTCAGAACGCGGCGCGCAGCGTCACCTGGAACAACCGGCCCGAACGCTCGCGCTCCAGCTCGAACTCGTCGAGGTCGCCGGCGGCGCGGTTGGCCAGGATCTCGTCGAAGCTGTCGCCGCCATATTTGCGGAAAAGCTCGCGCTTCGACCGGTTGAGCAGGTTAGACGCGGTGGCGCGAATCACGAAGTTGCGGCCGATCCGCTTCTCGACGAACGCCTCGAGATCTGGGGTGTAGGTCAGCTCGATCGTCTCGTCGAAATTGCTTTCCAGCGCCTTCGACCGGCCTGAGATCGTCGCGCCGAAGCTGGCGTCGACCGTGCGAAGTGTTTGGATGACCCCGAGATTGTAGACGTGGTGCGGCTGATTGTTGAATCGGCGGTTCTCGAGCGTGAACGGGTCGCGCGTTTCACTGTCGAGATAGGTGTAGTTGGCGAACAGCCCGGTGTCGGGAAGCCCGACGAACCCGAGCGGGGTAGAGAGGTCGACCTCGATGCCCCAGACCTGACCGTCGCCGATGTTGCGCGGCGTGAACAGCTGGCCTCCGGCCTCCGCCTCGCCGATCGCGGTCAGTTCGGTCAGGTCGGTGATGTCGCGGTAGAAGGCGTTGATCCCGGCGATGCCATTGCCGGGAAGGCGGCGTTCGTAGCCGACATCGAGTCCCCACGCGCGCTCGTTGCGCAAGGCGGGATTGCCGATCGTCTCGTCGTCGTCGCCAGGCGACTCTTCCTGAAGGTAGGGCGAGATCAGATCGTAGTTGGGTCGGCGGACGGTGCGGGCGATCGAAGCGCGGACCTGGTCGGTCGCGCTCGGCGCGTACTTGATGTGGAGTGAAGGGTTGAGCGACTCGGTCTCGTACTGCGCCGAGGCGTCGATGGTCGAAGTGCGGCGGCGGGTGATCTCGTACCGAAGGCCGGCGTCGACGGTGATCGCGGCGGTCGGGTTGGCGGTCAGGCGAAGGTACGGGTCGTAGCGCCGCTCGCGGATGCGAAAATTGGCGGCGGGCAGCAGTTCGCTTTCCTCGTCCTTGATGTCCGTGACGATGTTGGCGCCGTCGCGCGTTTTGTCGAGCAGGTCGACGCCGGCCTTGACTTGAAGCAAGACGAACTCGCCGGCGAGGTAGGCGGTGCCGCTGAACTCGTCGTCCTTGATGTCGAGCGTCTCGCGCTCAACGTCGGCGACGTCGGCCGGGTTGTCGACGTCGTCCCCCTCGGAGATGCCGATATCGGTATCCTCGCGGTAACCCGACCAGCCACCAGCGAGGCCTAGCTTTAAGCCGTTCAGCGGGATCACCGAGTCGGCGGTGATCGCATAGGTCTGCTGGTTAATGTCCTCGCGCTGGATCTCGACGCCGTCGAATTCCAGGTCGCCGCCGTCGAACACGGTCGACGTTTCGGACTCGGTGCGGTCGGTGTCGACGACGAAGCCGCCGAGCCGGAAATAGCCGTTGTCGCCGAATCGTTGCGTGACCTCGGCGTTGGCGGACAAATCGCTTCCGTCGCGCGTGTCGTTCTGGAGTTCGGTGTTGCTGAACGCGGGATCGTCGGTCGACTCGTCGGCGGGCTCGTTGTCGAAGCGCAGGCTCACCTTCTTCTTGGGGTTGCGGCGCTCCTGATAATTGGCGGCGACCCAGAAGCTCGTGTCGCCGAAGGTGTCGGCATAGGCCGCCGCCGCCGAGGGGCGGACCCGACCGTCCTCGTTGATCAGCGAGCCGAGCTTGACGAAGCCGCCGTCGAACGCGCTCGACTCCTTGGTGACGACGTTCAGCGTGCCGGCGACGCCTTCGCTCGGCTGATCGGCGCGCGGCGCGCGGACGATCTCGATCCGCTCGACCAGCTCGGCGGGGATGCGGTCGACGAAGAAGCTGCGGTCGCTCTCGCCGCCGGGCGCGCGGCGACCGTTGATCAGCACCTGGGTAAAGCCGGGTGGCAGGCCGCGCATCTGAACGCCGTCATATTCGAGCACGTCGGAGGTGAAGGTGACGCCCGGCACGCGTTTGAGCATCTCGCCGACCGAGACAGGCTCGAACCGCTGGAAATATTCGAGGTCGTAGGACAGCACCGGGTTAGGGTCGTCGGTGCGGTTGCGGAACGCGATCTGGCCGGTGACGATGATGTCGCGGGCGTCGGTGGACTCGACAGGGTCCGGCGTCTCGAGGTCGCCGGCGGGAACCTGCTCGGCGGGGGTGGGCTGCGCCACCTGCGCCAGCGCAGGGGTCGCGAGCACGAAGGGCAGCGCCGCCGCGCCCAGCCGTAGCCGATCGATAAATGCCATAACCTTGCCCCTGTCATGCCCGTGTCGCAATCGACTGCGAGTCCCCGATCATCGTTGGGGGAGGGACATGACAGTGCGCCTACGGAACGCTTTCACTCGTGTGACACCGCTTGTCGGCACCATTCTCCTCGCCGGCTGCGCGACGGTAGAGGCGCCAGACTGGGCGACGGTCGCCGCGCGCAACCCCGCCCCGGTCGTCACCGCCACCGGCGAAACCGCGGCGGTCGCGACCGCCAACGCCGACGCCGCCGACGACCCGGCGATCTGGCGCGACCCGGGCGACCCGGCGAAGAGCCTGATCGTCGGCACCGACAAGAAGGCCGGGCTGAACGTCTATGGCCTCGACGGCCGCCAGCGCGATTTCGTCGATGCCGGCCGGGTCAACAATGTCGACCTGTTAGAGGCGACAATCGCCGGCCGGCGTCAGGTGCTGGTCGCCGCGTCCGACCGCAACGACCTCCTCGCGGCGAAAATAGCGCTGTTCACCCTCGACCCGGCCACCGCCAGACTGCGCGCGATCGGCACGGTCGCGGCCGGTGCCGGCGAGGCGTACGGGTTGTGCCTGGCCCCGCGCGGCGACACGGTCGAGGCGTTCGTCGTGCTCAAGGAAGGCACGATCAACCAGGTCGCGCTTGATCTCGCCGGCGCGGCGCCAGCGGGGCGGATCGTGCGGACGATGAAGCTGGCGACGCAATCGGAAGGCTGCGTCGTCGATTCGCGTAGCGAGCGGCTCTATGTCGCCGAGGAAGATGTCGGCATCTGGCGCTTCGACGCCCGCCCCGACGGCGACCCCACCCCGATCCCGGTCGCCAAGGTGGATGGGCGGACATTGGTCGCCGATGTCGAAGGCCTGGCGCTGGCGACGATCGGGGATCGCGGCGGACAGCTGGTCGTGTCCAGCCAGGGCGACAACGCCTATGCGCTGTTCGACCTGGTGGACGACCGCTACCTCGGCCGCTTCCGGATCGCGGCGGGTAGCCTTGGCGCGACCAGCGAAACCGACGGGATCGCGGTCGCGACTGGCGACTTCGGCCCCGGTTATCCTGGCGGACTGATGGTCGCGCAGGACGGCGACAATCCGCCGCTCGCGCAGAACTTCAAACTAGTCGCCTGGGACGCCGTCCGCCGTGCGGTTCGCCTGACAAACTGAGCGCCGCGGCCACCGCCGTCCCTAACGCTCGAAGGCCGCGCGCGAGGTCACGCTCGGCACTCCGCGCGCGCCGACTTGAAAGGACGCCGCCGGGCAAGGTGGGGAGCTTCTGTTGCTCGGTGCCCCCCGTACCGCCGGTGTCCGCTTCTGTTGCCCGGTGCGGCCCGAACCGCGCTTTCGTCAGTAGTAAACTAGTCCGTTAGGACCGGTTTACGCCGCAATCGCGAGTGCTTCGTTATCGTTAGCACTTGTGGTTTTGAGCCTTTTACGGGTTACTCAGCCCGGGCAAAAACAGCGCTTTTCAACACACGTCGATCCTGGTTCGACCCCGTCAACACCGGCCCCGAAAGGTCGGTGATGGTGGAGTCGCCGGGTACTGCCCCCGGGTCCGCTGCGCCTATTGTACGCCGCACTTTATCGCCATAGCCAAGGGGGCGAACCCCCTCCTGCCTTACCGATATAGGCGCGCGGGCGCGGCATGGGAAGACCGCCTTTCGCTCGCCACAAATCGCGACCATATGATCCACATCATGTTGACCCAGCGTTCCCGCTACGCGCTTCGCGCGATGCTGTACCTCGCCGAGGCGCCCGCGGGCGGCCCGCCGATCCCGATGACCCGGATCGCGCTCCACGCCAATGTTCCGCGCAAATTCCTGGAGCTGATCCTGGCCGACCTGCGCGAGGCCGGGTTCCTCCACAGCCACCGCGGCAAGATGGGCGGTTACTGCCTGTCGCGGCCGACCCACCTCATTTCGCTCGGCGAGATCATCCGGGTCATTGAGGGGCCGCTGGCGTTGGTGCCGTGCGTCAGCCGTACCGCCTACAAGCGTTGCCTGGACTGCAAATCGGAAGCCGATTGCGCGATCCGCGAGGCGATGATGCGGGTGCGCGACGAGACCGCGCGCATCCTCGACGGCACCAGTCTGGCCGATGCCACCGCGCGCGAGCTGGTCGCCGCCTAACCCCGCCTGGCGCGCAGTTCGTCCCTGATCTCGCGGAGCAGCGCCACGTCGGCGGGCTCGGGCGACGGCACGTCGGCGCCGCGCGCCTTTTCCGCCTCGAACAGCGCGGTGGCGCGGTTTACCGTCCGGACCAGCAGGAAGATGATGAAAGCTACGATCACGAAATTGACCGCTTGCGTCAGGAACGCGCCATAGCCGAACAGCGGCACGCCGGCCTTCTTCAACGCCACGTAATCGGCCGATCCGGCGAGGTTGGCCGGGACGGGGCCGAGCGCGATATAGTAGCTCGAAAAGTCGAGCCCGCCGAGGACGCGGCCGATCAACGGCATCAGCAGGTCGTCGGTGAGCGAGCTGACGATGCGCCCAAACGCCGCGCCGATGATCACCGCCACCGCGAGGTCGAGCACGTTGCCCCGCGCGATGAACGACCTGAACTCCTTGAGCATGGCGTATTCTCCTGCCCTTCGATCTTGCCCTTGTTTTCACGCTTCGCCAAGCCGCTTCGCTGTCCTATATGGATAGCACAGGTTCGAGGAGTTCCACGCCAATGTCGTTCCGTTCCGTCGCCATTCTCTCGCTCGCGGTCGCGCTTGCCGGGTGCGGGATCAACAGCGTGCCCACCGCCGAGGAGAACGCCAAGGCGCGCTGGGCCGATGTCCAGAACGAGTATCAACGTCGCTCCGACCTGATCCCCAACCTGGTCGCGACGGTGCGCGGCTATGCCCGGCAGGAATCGGACGTGCTGGTGCGGGTAACGGAGGCGCGGGCGCAGGCCGGCACCGTGCGGCTGTCGGGCGACGACCTGACCGATCCGGCGAAGGTGCAGCGATTCCAGCAGGCGCAGAACGGCGTGTCGGTCGCCCTCGGCCAGTTGCGGCCGCTGCAGGAGGCGTATCCCGACCTGAAATCGAACACGAACTTCATCGCGCTGCAGAGCCAGCTGGAGGGGACCGAGAACCGGATCACCATCGCTCGCCGCGACTATAACGGCGCGGTGCAGGAGTATAACACGCGCATCCGCACCTTCCCCGACGCGGTCGGTGCCCGCGTGTTCTACGGGGCCAAGCCGATGGTGCCGTTCGAGGCGACGACGCCGGGTTCGGAACGCGCGCCGACGGTCGATTTCGGCGGCGCGAGCTGACGCGCTCGGCGGAGCGTCGAACGGTGTCGCTGTTCCGTGCGCTGCTGATGGTCTTGCTCGCCATGATGGCGGGCACGGCGAGCGCCCAGACCTTTCCCAAGTTCACCGGGTTTGTCGTCGATAACGCGAACGTGCTGCCGCCGGCGACGGAAGCGGAGCTCACGGCCAAGCTCGAAGCGTTGCAGCGCGACACCAAGCGGCAGCTGGTGGTGGCGACGATCGCCGACCTGCAGGGCTACCCGCTTGAGGATTACGGGTACCGGCTGGGGCGCAGCTGGGGCGTTGGGCTCGCCGACGTCAACAACGGCGCGATCCTGTTCATTGCGCCCAATGAGCCGGCGGGGCGCAGGGGACCACGGATCGAGGTCGGCTATGGCCTCGACCCGGTTCTGACCGCGGCACTGTCTAGCGTCATCATTAATCAGGCGATGATGCCGCTGTTGCGGGCGGGGAACGTCCCCGGCGCAATGACGGCGGGGACCGACCGGATCATCGAGCAGCTCCGCCTCGCGCCCGACGAGGCCAAGGCGCGGACCGACGCGGCGGTAGCGGCGTTCGATCGCACCAACCGGCGCGCCGGCAACCGGAGTAGTGGCGGCGGATTTCCGATCGCGCTGATCTTCTGGGGCGCGGTGCTGTTGTTCGTCGTGCTGCCCCTGTTTTCGCGCGGGCGTGGGCGGCGCGGGCCGTGGGGACGCAGCGGTCGCCGCTTTCGCGGTGGCGGCGGCGGCGCCTGGCCGATCGTGCTGTGGTCGATCGCCAACGAGATGAGCCGCGGCTCGGGCGGCAGCGGTTTAGGCGGCGGCTTTGGCGGTGGCGGGGGTTCGGG
>CAXTRJ010000134.1:0-7754 GCA_964246585.1 uncultured Sphingomonas sp.
GCCCTGGAGCGCGGCCACCGGCTGTTCCTGCGCGTCCGCCCGGCGCTGCAACGCGCGGCGCGGCACCGGGCCAGGGCGTGAGGCCCTCGCCCGATCCGGTCGCGCCCGGCCAGGAAAGCGTCTGGGCCTATCCGCGCCCCGCCATCGCCGAGCGCACCGGGGCGCACGTCTTGATCGAGCATGCCGGCCTCACCCTCGCCGACACCCGCGCGAGCGTCCGCACGCTCGAGACGAGCCACCCGCCAAGCTACTACATCCCGCCCGCCGACATCCGCGCCGGCGCGCTGCGACCGGCCGGCGGCGGATCGTTCTGCGAGTGGAAGGGCCACGCGGTCTATTGGGACGTCGTGCTCGGCGACCTCGTCCTGCCCCGTGTCGGCTGGAGCTATCCCGACCCGACCCGCGCGTTCGCCGCGCTACGCGACCACGTCGCCTTCTACGCCGCGCCGTTCGACCGCTCCCAGGTCGACGGCGAGATCGTCGTGCCGCAGCCGGGCGACTTCTATGGCGGCTGGATAACGAGCCGGCTCGCCGGTCCGTTCAAGGGCGTGCCGGGCAGCCGCTACTGGTGATGCCCAGTCAGCGCGTCCCGTCCATCATCCCCCGCAGCTTCTGAATCAGCGCCTCGATCGCGAACGGCTTGGTGATCAGCTCCATTCCCGGCTCCAGGAAGCCGCCGTTGATCGCCGCGTTCTCGGCATAGCCGGTCATGAACAGGATCTTGAGGTCGGGTCGCCCGGTCCGCGATGCGTCCGCCATCTGCCGGCCGTTAAGCCCGGGCAGGCCGACATCGGTGACGAGCAGGTCGATCCGCTCGCTCGACTGCAGGATCGCGAGGCCCGACGGCCCGTCGATCGCCTCGATCGTGCGATAGCCGAGGTCGTTCAGCACCTCGGTGACGAGGTCGCGCACCGCCGTCTCGTCCTCGACCACCAGCACCACCTCGCCAGCGCCCGCGGCATGGTCGAGGTCGCGCACCGCCACGGGCTCGACCGCCGCCTCGCCCTCGCCATAGTGCCGCAGCAGGTACAGTTTGATCGTCGTCCCCCGCCCGACCTCCGAATAGATCTTGGCGTAGCCGTCCGACTGCCGCGCGAAGCCGTAGATCATCGACAGCCCCAGCCCGGTCCCTTGCCCGATCGGCTTGGTGGTGAAGAACGGCTCGAACGCCTTGGCGATCGTCTCGCGGTCCATCCCCGTCCCCGTGTCGGACACGCAGATGCAGACATATTGCCCCGGTCGCACGTCGCGGCTCTGCGCCGCGTAGGCGCTGTCGAGATGCGCGTTGCACGTCTCCACCGTCAGCTTGCCGCCGCCCGGCATCGCGTCGCGGGCGTTGATCGCCAGGTTGAGCAGCGCGCTTTCCAGCTGGTGCGGGTCGCACCGCGTCTGCCACAGCCCGCCCGCGGTCACCATCTCCAGCTGGACGTTCTCGCCGATCGTCCGGCGGAGCAGCTCCTCCATCGAGGTGACCAGCCGGTTGGCGTTGACCGGTTTCGGGTCGAGCGGCTGGCGCCTGGAAAAGGCGAGCAGCCGGTGGGTCAGCGCGGCGGCGCGATTGGCCGAGGTCGTCGCCATCGACACGTGGCGGTCGAGGTCGTCCATCCGCCCCGCCGCCATCTTGCGCTGCAACAGGTCGAGGCTGCCGATGACGCCGGTAAGCAGATTGTTGAAATCATGCGCGATGCCGCCGGTCAGCTGGCCGACCGCCTCCATTTTCTGCGCCTGGCGCAGCGCCTCGTGCGCCTGGGTCAGCTCGTCCGTCCGCTCGGCGACGCGCTGCTCCAGCAGGTCGTTCGCCTCCGCCACCGCCTGGAACAGCCGGGCATTGTCGATCGCCACCGCCGCTTGGCCGGCTAGGCCCTCGACCAGTCGCTCGTGACGCTCGGTGAAACGCCCCGGCTCGGGATGGCCGAACAGGAGGCCGCCCAGCACCGCGCCCGACCGCGAGACGACCGAGACCGCCAGGTAGCTCCTGACCGGCAGATGTCCTTCCGGCATCCCGCGATGCGGTGCGTTCTGGCCGTAGCGCGGGTCGACCAGGATGTCGTCGGAGCGGATCAGCCCCTCGTTCCGGAACGTCGGGCCGAAGATCGCGGTGCCGCGCGGCCGGCCCATTGCCTCGAACGCCTCCCGATCGGCGCCCGACAGCGTGAACAGGTGCAGCCGCTCCCCCGTCTCGTCCATGACGTTTTGGAAATAGGCGCCGAACCGCGCGCCGGTTAGCGCGACGCCGGCGTCGCTGACCATCTGCACCAGCCGTTCCAGGTCCAGCACGCCCGAAAGCGCCGCGCCCGTCCGGTTCAGCGTCTCCAGCGTGCGCGACTCCTCGCGCAATTGTTCCTCCGCCTGCCGCCGCTCGGTATCGTCGCGCACCGTCAGCACGGCGCCCGCCCGGCGACCGTCAGGCCCGACGATCGGTCGCGCCGAACCGATGGCGAGCACGTCCGTCCCGTCGGGGCGAGCGATCCGCCAACGCGCATCGAGCACGACCTCGCCGTCCAGCACCGCGCGGGCGAGCGGCAGCAGGCGCGCCGGGTAAGGCTCGCCCGTCTCGGTCAGCAGGCGATAGCTTTGCGAATAATCGTCCGGCGCGACGCCGAGCAGCTTGACGCCGTGCAGCCGCTCCGCCGCTTTGTTGACGAAGGTGATCTGACCGTCCGGATCAGTGACGATAACGCCCTCGGCGAGTTGGGCCAGGATGGCGCCGCGCTCGGCCTCTTCCAGCGCCTTGGCCGCCAGTTCGCGGCGCCGGTCGGTGACGTCGCGGTAGAACACCGCCAGGCCGTCGGCGACCGGATAGGCCCGCATCTCGATCCAGCTGTGGCGCCCGTCGGGCCAGGTATAATGATGATCGAGCGACACCGCCTTCCGCTCGGCCATCGCCTGGCGGTACAGCCGGCCGAGCGCCGGGTCGGCGTCGGGATGCGCGTCCCAATGCGTCCGCCCGACGATCGCCTCGCGCGGCCGCGTTTCCAGCCGCATCGCCTCCGCGTTCAGGTCGACGATGCGGAACTCGCGGTCGAGCAGGACGAACGCCTCGCCATGTTGTCGAGCACGCCGGTGGCCCGGTCACGCTCGGCGCGCGTCGCGCTTTCGGCCTCGACGCGCCGACGCTCGGCGACGACGCGCTCGGTGGTTTCGATCACGATCGCCAGCACCCCCGCCGGCTGCCCGTCCTCGCCCAGCACCGGCGAGTAGTCGAGGTCCATGAACACCTGCTCGGGCGCCCCGTGCCGGCGGAGCGTCAGTTCCTGGTCCTTGTAGGCCAGCGTGCCGCCGGCCAGGCCGACCGTCATCACTTGATCGTTGAAGTCGGCGACCTCCGGCCAGCCTTCGCGCACCTTTGATCCGAGCAGCGCGGGATGACGGCCGCCGGCGAACACCGAATAACCGTCATTGTAGAGCATGATGCCGTCCGCGCCCCACAGCATCACCATCGGCACCGGCGATCGCAGCACGATCGCGGTCGCGGTCTTCAGGCTCTGCGGCCAGCCCTCGACCGGACCGAGCGGCGACGACGCCCAGTCGTGCCGACGCATGAGCGCGCCCAGTTCGCCGCCCTGCCGAAGAAAAGCGCTTCGATCACCGTCTTGCACCACGTCCACCATCCACCCCGTCGAAACCGGGGCCATACGCAACCGGCATCGCCGGGGAAACGGCAAATGGCGGTCGGCCCGTCAGGCGCGCAGGCGGATGATGCTCTTCTGCAGCGCCAATGGATACAGCACCTCGGTCTCGGCCCGGACGCGAGCGCGCAGGCGGGCCATCATCGCGCGCGCCTCCCCACAGAAGCGCGGCCAGTCGCGCGCCGCCGCCGGCGCGCTCCAGTGGTCGAGGAACTGGCGCCAGTCGCGCTTCAGCGGCGCCACCTCGCCGACGAACCGCTCGGCGGTGGCCGCGGCGGCGGCATCGTCGCTGACGATCAGACGCGGGTAGATCGCGCTGTCCTCGGTCGCGAGGTGGCCGTCGAGTTCGGACACCAGCATTCCAAGCGTCGCCATCGCCGCCTCGGCGTCGGGCCGGTCGACGTCCAGCATGACGTCCAGCCTGGCGGCGAGCACGTCGATCCGGTCGTGCTCGCGCATGAGGTGTTCGTAGGTCACACGGGGTTCTCCAAGAGATTGGCCGCCGAACGCGGGAACGGCGTCGAAGCTCCCGTCAGATCGTCTCGCGACGCGTCCGCGTCCCCGCCGCCGCCGGCTCGGCCAGCTGCGCCTCCCCCGCCATCGCGTGATCGGCGTCGTCCCGCAGCGTGTCGAGGTGCATCAGCCTCTTCACCAGCGGCGACACCAGCAGCACCGCCCCCGCGATCCCGACGGTCCACCAGCCGATCGTGTTGTAGATCGCCAGCGTACCCTCCTTGGTCATCACGCCGCCCTCGCCGCCGGTCGCCTCGCCGATCTTGCCCGCGACGAAATTGCCCACCGCGGTCATGTAGAACCACGCCCCCATGATGAGGCTGGCGAGGTGGCGCGGCGCCAACCGGTTCATCGCCGACAGGCCGACCGGCGACAGGCACAGCTCGCCGGTGGTCTGGAAGAAGTAGAGCAGGAACACGAACAGCACCGGCGTCGCCACGCCCGGCCCCACCGAATTGGCCCCCCAGACGAACACCAGGAAGGCGAAGCCGACCTGGAGCAGCGCCAGGGCGAACTTGGCGGGCGCCGACGGCTCCCAGCCGCGTCGGCCCAGCACCACCCATAGCCAGGCGAAAATCGGCCCCAGCAGCACGATGTAGATCGGGTTGATCGACTGGAACAGCGACGCCTGCACCCCCTGCCGGTCGACGAAGCGGTCGGTGTACAGGTTGAGCGATCCGCCCGCCTGCTCGAACAGCCCCCAGAAGAGGGGATTGAGCGCGATCAGGAACAGGATGGCGAACATCCGGTCGCGGGCGTGCGGTTCGAGCTTCAAGGCGGCGAAAAGGACATAGCCGAGCAGCGCGACGCCCGACACGATCAGCAGCGTCTGGATCACGTCCTGGTACTGGACCAGCGCCCAGATCACCGCGATCGACGCGACGCCGATGGCGTAGATCGACCATTCCGTCCGGACGGTGAGCGGCCGTGGCGCCTCGCCTTGCCCCAGCAGCAGCGGCTTGCCTAGCACGAACACGATCAGCCCGGCGAGCATGCCGATACCCGCCAGGCCGAAGCCGTACCCCCAGCCATAGGTCTCGCCGAGATAGCCGACGAGGATGGTGCCGATCGCCGCGCCCACGTTGATGCCGACGTAAAAGATCGTGTACGCGCTATCGCGCCTGATATCGGTCAGCGGGTAGAGCTGGCCGACGATCACCGAGATGTTCGCTTTCAGAAACCCGGAGCCGACGATGATGAAGGCGAGCGCCGCCCAGAATATGTTGATCTTCGCATCGGCCTGCCCTCCATCGCCCTCGAAGGCCATCAGAAGGTGGCCGATCGCCAGGATGACGCCGCCGAACAGCACCGCTTTGCGCTGCCCCAGATAGCGGTCGGCGAGATAGCCGCCCAGCACCGGGGTGATGTAGACCAGCGACGTATACGCGCCGTAGATCAGGTTGGCCTTGCCGTCGTCGAACAGCCAATGCTTGGTCAGGTAGAAGATCAGCAGCGCGCGCATGCCGTAATAGGAGAAGCGCTCCCACATCTCGGCGAAGAACAGGACGTAAAGCCCCTTGGGGTGGCCGGCGAACTCGCCGCCCTTGCGCGTCAGGGCAAACGCGCCACCGACGAGCAGGAGCAGCAGGAAGCTCAAGGCAATGGCCGGAATGATCGCCACGAAACGCATACCCCCGATCGGTGGCCGTCCGGTACTTGGCCGGCGGCGTCGTTGCCGGCGAACCTAGCGGCCAAAACGGCGATGCCAAGCGCCATTGTGACGGCCGAGCGACGATCCTACGTGGCGGCGATGCAGTTCAACGATCGCGCCACGCCCTTGTCGCTCCTCGCCACGCGCCGCTCGGGCAAGCCCCGCGACCTCATCGCGCCCGGCCCCGACGCCGGACAGATGGCGACGATCCTCCGCATCGCCGCGCGCACCCCCGACCACGGCAAGCTCGCCCCGTGGCGCTTTGTCACCGTCGAGAGCGGACAGCGTCCCGCGCTCGCCAGGGTCATCGTCGACGCCTATCTGGCCGAGAAGCCGGCGGCGAAGCGGCTCGAGCTGGAGGCGATGGAGCAGTTCGCGCTTCAGGCCCCCGCGCTGGTCGTCGTCCTCGCCGCGCCCCGCCCCGACAGCCACATCCCGCTGTGGGAGCAGGACCTGTCGGCGGGCGCCGCGTGCATGAACCTGCTCCACGCGGCGCACGCGTCGGGGTTCGCCGCCGGCTGGCTCACCGGCTGGCCGGCCTATTCCGACGCGGTGCGCGACGCGTTCGGCCAAAGCCCGGAACGGATCGCCGGCTTCGTCTTCATCGGCACGCCGTCGCGCGACCTCGACGAGCGCCCCCGTCCCGATCCGGACGCGGTGGCGACGCGCTGGGCGGGGTAGGACTCGACGCCACGGGCATTTGCTGTATTAAGGCAGCATGACAGCCCTGAACAGCGAGGACAGCCCGGTCTACATCCGCCTGCGCGGCACCGTCGCCGCGGCGATCCTGCGGGGGCAGTTCCGCGCCGGCGACCAGCTTCCCTCGGTCCGCGCGCTCGCCGCCGAGCACGGCGCCAACCCGCTGACCGTCGCCAAGGCCTATCAGAGCTTCCAGGACGACGGCTATGTCGAGGTCCGCCGCGGCGTCGGCATGTTCGTCCTGCCCGGCGCCGCCGAGCGGCTGCGCGTCGCCGAGCGCGAGGCGTTCGTGACGGCGCAGTGGCCGCGCATCCGCGACCACATCACGCTGCTCGGCCTCGACGCGCGGGCGCTGCTCGAGACCGCCTGAACATTACCGCGTCGGTCCGGCGGTCACGTCCCACTGCTCCAGCCGGTCGGCCGCGTCGAAGTGGAACACCGCCCACCCGCTTTCCTCGTCGGTGCCGCCGACCACCGCGCCGAACAGCGGGATGAAGCTGGTCGCGCGCACCCGGATCCGCTCGTAATCATAGATCGCGATCCGGCGTCCATCGGGCGTCGCGGTCGCCGTCGTCGGGCGACCGAGCGCGGCGATCACCTCGTCGTAGCTGGTCACGCCGCGGCGGAACTCGGCGACCTGCGCCTGCGTCACCTTCGTCCCGCTAGTGGCGCACCCCGAGGCGAGCAGCGCTCCGGCAACGATCCAACCCGATCGCATCCTATTGTCTCCCAACGCGACATGGCCGCGAAACCGATCGAACCGCATCCTGACCACCCCGGCGAAGGACGGGGTCCAGTAACGGTGGCTGTCGTTACGGCGCACCGCGCCCACCATCAACCGTGGTACGACTGGACCCCGGCCTTCGCCGGGGTGGCAATCCGGTTCGGCCGCGACGAACACCGACGAACGGTGCCATGATGGACGGTCTGGCATGTCCAGGGCTGGCCGACCTTTTGATCGCGCGCTAGTTCCTCGAACATGGCGGCCGATCCCAAGACCCAGCGGCTCCGCCGCGTTCCTCCCATACTCGCCGGCGCGGCCGTGGCGGCGGCTGCAATCGGCGCGGTGCTGCTGCTCGCCGCGATCGTCGGCCGCTGGCCGTTCGCGTTCGACCAAGCCGTCATCGCCGCCTTGCGCGACTGGAGCGGACCGGGCTGGCTGCGCAAGGCCGCGACCGACGTGACCGCGCTGGGCGGCGGCGTCGTGTTGACGATTGTCGTCCTGCTCGCCGCCGGGCTGCTGCTGACCCGGCGGCTGTGGC
>CAXTRJ010000135.1:0-7721 GCA_964246585.1 uncultured Sphingomonas sp.
GGTCACCTCGGGCAGCCTGGCGACCTCGGGCGGCAGCGCGGCGATCGCCGCCTCCGCCTCGTCGTGCAGTCCGCCCGCGACCATCGCGCGGATGCGGCCCGACAGTACGGCGGGATGATCGGGGGCCATCTCGGCCAACTGGTCGAAGACGGACAGCGCGCGTTCCGCATCGCCGTCGGCCAGAACCGCCTCGCCCATCGCGATCAGCGGCTCGAGATCGGCTTCCTGGTCCGCGGCCTCGGCCTGGACGGGGAACTGCTTCAGGATCTGGTCGAGCGTCGCCTTCAGCTGCGATTCGGTGCGCGCCGGGGTCAGGTCGGCGACGAGCTGCCCCTGGTACATCGCGTAGACGGTCGGGATCGACTTGATCTGGAATTGGGTGGCGATGAACTGGTTTTTGTCGGTATCGACCTTGGCCAGCACGACGCCCTTGTCGGCATAGGCGGCGGCGACCTTTTCCAGAAGCGGCGTCAGCGCCTTGCACGGCCCGCACCATTCCGCCCAGAAATCGATAATGACGAGCTTGGTCATCGACGGCTCGACGACGTCGCGACGGAAGTTCTCGACCGCCTGGCGTTCGGCGGCGCTCATTCCCAAGGTGGCCAAGTGTCGTATCCCCTGTTGGTCGTGCCCCCTATGTGGTCGCGGGCGCGCGCAAGCCAACCCCTAGACGAAGGACTTGCGGGGGTCCGGGCACGGTGCTAGTGGCCCCGCCTTACCCGCCCGGACCTGTCCGGGCCCGTAGCGCCAGAGCGGGCGTAGCTCAGGGGTAGAGCACAACCTTGCCAAGGTTGGGGTCGAGGGTTCGAATCCCTTCGCCCGCTCCAGTTTTCGTTGCAATGGCAGTGATTTAGCTTGGTCTGCCGCAAGACTCCCACCCTTTTGCTCGATCATGGTGTCCACATGGTGTCCACCACTACACCGAGCTGAGTTTGTAACATGCTACTAAGCAGCGTTGAGTTGATGGGAACGCTGATTCGATCTGGTCCATCGGCGTTTTGAGCTTTGATGACCCATAACCGGTCGCTCACAGCCTGCTTGTCGCTTGTCGTAAACGGACATTCGTTCAGGCGACGACAGATCACGCCGATTTCTCGGTCGTCGCAGGGACAGCGCGCCCATTGACCATGGTCGCGATCGCGAGATCGCCCGTGACGTTGAGCATGGTGCGACACATATCCAGCAGCCGATCGACCCCGAGCACGATCCCGATCGCGGCCGGCGGCACGCCGACCATGCCGAGGATCAACGCGATCACCGGCAGCGACCCGGCGGGGACGCCGGCGGTGCCGATCCCGCCCAGGATGCACACCAGCATCACCGTCCCCTGCTGGCCGAGCGAGAGCTCCACCCCGAAGAACTGCGCGAGGAAGAGCACCGTGACGCCCTCGAAGATCGCGGTGCCGTTCTGATTAGCGGTTGCGCCGATCGTCAGCACGAAGCGCGCGACCTTGCGCGGCAGCTTGAGCTCGGTCTCGGCAATGCGCAGCGACGTGGGCAAGGTCGCGTTCGAACTCGCGGTGGAAAACGCCATCACCATCGCCTCGCGCGCGCCGCCGAAAAAGGTGCGCGGCCCCATGCCCGCCGCGAACCACACCCCGGCCCCGTAGATGATCACCAGCTGAAACAGGATCGCGGCCAGCACCGTCGCGACATAACAGCTAAGCCGGATGAGGATGTCGAAGCCGAACAGCGCGGCGAGATTGAACATGAAGCAGGCGACCGCGATCGGGGCGAGCCGGATGACGAGGCCGATCAACGCCATCGCGACCTCCAGCAAGCCTTCGACCGCGTTCTGGAAGGCCTGCGTCTTGTCGGTGCGAACCAGCACCAGCCCGATGCCGATCGCCAGCGCGAACACCATGAGCGCGAGATGTCGTCGTCTGCCGCTGCCTTGATCGCATTCGACGGGATGACGCCGAGCACCGCCTCGACCCCGCTCGGCTGGTCTCGGCCCGACCCGACGATCGCGCCGGCACCGCTGCCGGCCTGCGCCAGCATCGCCCGGGCAAGCGCCGGATCAACTCCGCCGCCCGGCCGGATCACGTTCACCAGAACCAGCGCCACCACCACCGAGATCGTCGACAGCACGAGCGTGAACACGAGCGTCCGCAGACCAACCCGCTTGAGCGAGGCGAGATCACCCATCTCCGCAACGCCGGTCACCAGGGCAGAGAAGAGCAAAGGGATCACCAGCATGAACAGCAGGCGCAGAAACACCTGCCCCGCCGGGCCCGTGACATAGGTGGTGATCGCCTTCACCCATGCCGCGTCGCCCGCCGTCAGGTTGACGACAAGGCCGCCGATCAGGCCGACGGCAAAACCCGCGAGCATCTGAAAGTGAATCAGTCTCGCTCATGCGATCTCCAAGGCGTGCTCTCGCGCATGCTCGAGGGGATGACACGGATCGTGCTGTGGAGCGAAAAGAGTTCGCCTTATGCTCCCTCTGGCACTGGCTTGAGCGGCGCCGCTACCACGCCCTGACTTCAGCCTGCGCAGTCCCATATCGCTCCAGCGTGCAGGCAGATCATTCCGCAAAGACCCATGTGCGGACGTTTACGCCGCCATACCCGCTTCCAATTAACAGACGCTCGTTCAGGTTCTGAGCTCTCCTTACTACTCGCCGGTGGCGTTAACGCGGTGGCAGTCGTTCCTGGCTTACGCTGAGCACCATGTCCCCCGCGAGCTTTTCGATCGACCTCGACACCCCACGCGACCTTGTCCGGATCCGCCTGTTCGGCTTCTTCAGTGTAGAGGACATCGCACGTTTCCAGGCCGAACTCCTGCTCGCGCACCGGCGACTCGGCTGCGCTCGCAAGGGCGGGCCTCTGACGATCAACGACGTCAGCGGCATGGCAATCCAGGGCCAGGATGTGGTCGCCCGCTGGGGTACGTTCCTCGCTGACCCCGCACACCGCTCGCGCCGTCTCGCGTTCGTGGTTGGCTCGGCGCTCGCCCGGATGCAGCTGCAGCGCGTGATCGGCGACCGCGACGCGCGCGTGTTTACCGATCCCGCGGAAGCGGAGCAGTGGCTGTTCGCCGACGAGGCGGGCGCAAATTACTGAGCCACAATCGGCCGCAGGGATCTTCCCAGCCTATTCAAACGGCTTTCATCGGCGCTTAACTTCGCATTCGTATCAGCTCATCATGGACGCCAAGCCTTACCAGATCGCCACCGACCCAGCTCGCAAGCTCGTCACCATGTCCTTTGATCCCGTGTTCTGGGACGAGGGTATCTCCAAAAACTTCATTCGAGATTGCGTCGGCGCGGTGGAGTCGCTCGCGTGCGATTCAAAGCAGCATCTGGTTGATCTGCGGCACGCAGTTCTTCAGAGCAAGGATGTTTACGATCGAATGCTGAGCTTGGTAGAATCCGCCACCGCGCGACGGATTGCATTGATTGCAGCTGCGCCACTTGCTCGAATGCAGACCAAACGACTGCAGGTCCGTGAAGATGTCGTGATGTTTGACGAGTTGCCGGACGCCGAAAGCTGGCTGTTCGGCCATGACGGAGCAGCAGCCGCAGGGTGCCGATGAAGGCGAAGGCAGCTGGTCTAGTCTGGGCGGCAAACGTCGGTGTCGAACGGCTGATCGTCAGTCTGGGACACTGGAGTGGCCCTTGGACCTGATTGGGATCGACCAGCCGCTTCAAGCGCAGCTCAGCAGCAACGACCAAGATGTGAACCTTAAGTACTTTTGACCGCTGCTCGTATTCTGACGCTCGCTCATATCGATCACGAGCGCGTACCGCCTTAGTCGTTTATGGGACCGCAGAAATGCAGCAGATGCTGATAAATTGAGCCGGGTGTCCCGCTAGCCCCGTTTGCCGTCAGAGCAGCTTGTCCAATGTGATCGGCAAATCGCGCACGCGCTTCCCAGTAGCGTTGAATACCGCGTTCGCGACTGCCGCGCCCACTCCCGTAATGCCGATCTCGCCGATGCCGTGCGCGCCCATCGGGGTGTGCGGGTCGGCTATGTCGGTCCAGATCACGTCGATCTCCGGCACGTCCATGTGCACGGGCACGTGGTACTCGGCGAGGCTCGGGTTCATCACGCGGCCGCTCCGCTCGTCAAACTGCGTTTCCTCCATCAGCGCGAGGCCCAGCCCCATGATGATACCGCCCCGGAACTGGCTGCGCGCAGTCTTCTCGTTGAGAATGCGGCCGCAATCGAAAGAACCGAGAAATCGCGATACCCGCGTCTCGCCAGTTACCGCGTTCACGCGCACTTCGCAGAACATTGCGCCGTGCGAGTGCATCGACCAGTGCATCAGCTCGAGCGGCTGCGACGCCTTTGCCTCCACCCGGACCGTCTCGCGTTGCGCACGTGACAGGATGGACGCATAGCTCTCGCGGCGCGACGGGTCGTCCAGCTTGACTAGCCCGCCCTCATGCCCGCCGACCTCCTCCGGCTTAAGCCCCGCGAGCGGAGAGTCGTTACCCGCCAGCTTCAGCAACTCGGCCGCCATGTCGTTCCAGGCCGCGATCACCGCCGCGCCGATGGCTGCGGTCTGCTGCGATCCGCCGGCCATGATCGCGCCGGGGATGTCGGTGTCTCCGTAGCCGACCTCGACCCGCTCGAGCGGCAGGGCGAGCCGCTCGGCCGTGACGATTGCTGTCGTGGTTGCTGTGCCCATGCCCATCTCGTGCGCGGCGACTTCCACCTTGGCCGCGACATTTCCCGAGCCGTCGCGGGTCAGCGTTAGACGCGCTGCACCGCCGGGCATGCGGTAATAGGGGTATGACGCGGTCGCGACGCCTATGCCCACCAGCCATTCGCCATCTCGGCAACCGCCCGGCGTGCTGGAGCGCTCCGACCAGCCAAACCGCTCGGCGCCGTCCCGGTAAGCCTTCTCTACCTCACGCAGGGAGAAGGGCAGGCCCGAGCTCGGGTCGGTGTCCGGTTCGTTTCTCATCCTGAGCTCGATCGGGTCCAGGCCCAGCTTGTGAGCCAGTTCGTCGATCGCGGACTCGATCGCGAAGCTGCCCACCGCCTCGCCCGGCGCGCGCATGAAGGTGTTGGCGAGCATGTTCATGGTCGCGACCTTCACCCCCAGTCGGGTGTTGTCGGACGCATAGGCAGACTTGGTAGCCAGGATGAATGGCTCTGGAAAGTTGTTGTGCTCGGTCGTCACCGTCGCACCCTCATGGATCAAGGCGGTGAGCTTCCCGTCGGCCTCCGCACCCAGCGCCACGCGCTGTTCGGTCAGCGTGCGGCCACCCACGATCCGGTGCACGCCCTCCCGCGACAGGGCGATGCGGACCGGCCGGCCCGCCAGTTTGGCCGCCGCCGCGCCCAGCATCTGGTGATCCCACAGGCCTTTGCTGCCGAAACCACCGCCGACGTAAGGCGAAGTAATATGGACATGGTCCGCTTTGATCCCAAACACGTCGGCGATCGTCGCGGCCGTCGCCGTCACCATCTGGCTGGCATCGTGGATGCGGAGGGTGTCGCCTATCCACGCGATCGTCGCCGCGTGCGGCTCGATCGCATTGTGGTTGTGCCTGGGCGTGCGGTATACATGATCGACCGTGAACGGGGCCGCCGCCAGCGCCGCGTCCGGATCGCCCTTCTCCGAGCTCATCACCTGGCCTTGGAACACGCCCGGCTGCAGTCCTTCGGCCTTGGCCGCCGCGAACGACGTGGTGGCGGGCTCGGGCGCGTAGGTGACGCGGATCAACGACTTGGCGTGGTCAGCCTGCTCCTGCGTCCCGGCCAGCACCACCGCGACCGGCTGGCCGTTCCAGTGGATGCGGTCGTCCTGCATGATCGGCAAATCGCTCGGGCCGACGGCGGTCGGCGAGGTGCCGAACACCGCCGGCCTCGCCATCTTCGGCGCGTTAAGGTGCGTCATCACCAGTATCACACCCGGCGCGGTCTCGGCCGCCGCCGCGTTGATCGACGCGATGCGCCCGCGCGCGATCGTGCTGTAGGCGAGCGCCGCATAGACCATGTCGTCCATAGGGATCTCGGCTGCGAAGGGCGCCGCTCCCTCCACCTTGAGCCGCCCGTCCAAGCGCGACACGGGCTTGCCGATCAGCCCGTGCTTGTGGCCGATCAGCGGGTCGGGCTTGCCGCCCGGGATCCAGCTGTCGGGCGCAAGCGGCACCAGCTTGCCCATGACCGCCTGCACGGCGGTCTGGGCGGCGATCTTGGCGTCATCGACGATGTTCATACGCCCGCTCCCGTCAGCTCGCCCAGCACGGCGACAATCGTCCGTTTAGCCAGTTCGACCTTGAACCCGTTATCGCGAAGCGGGGCCGCATCGGCCAGCTCCGCTTCCGCCGCCGCGCGGAAAGCAGCCACACTCGCGGGGCCGCCGCGCAGTGCCGCCTCCGCCTCCAGCGCCCGCCACGGTTTGTGCGCGACCCCGCCCAGCGCGATCCGCACGTCGCGCACCGTCTCATCCTCCACCTCGACCGCGGCCGCCACCGAGACGAGCGCGAAGGCGTAGCTCGTGCGGTCGCGGACTTTGCGGTACGTGGAGTTGGCTGCCAACGCCGACGCAGGCAGCTCGATCGCGGTGATCAGCTCGCCCGGCTCCAGCACGGTGTCGACTTCCGGTCGGTCGCCCGGCAGACGATGCAGCTCGACGAACGGCAGCGTCCGCGCGCCGCTCGCGCTCTGCAGTTGGACCGTCGCATCAAGTGCCGCGAGGGCGACGCACATATCGGACGGGTGGGTCGCGACGCAGGCGGGTGACGCGCCGAAGATCGCGTGGATGCGATGGAACCCCTCGACCGCATCGCATCCGGTGCCCGGAGCCCGCTTGTTGCAGCGCGACCCGTCGGTGTCATAGAAATACGTGCAGCGTGTTCGCTGAAGCAGGTTGCCACCGACCGTTGCCATGTTCCTGATCTGGGCCGACGCTCCCGCCAGTATTGCGCGCGCCAGCGCTGGATACCGGGTTCGTACCGCGCGGTGCTCGGCCAGCGCGGTGTTGCGCACCGCCGCTCCGATCAGCAGGCCGCCGTCGTCGCGCTCGTAGATTGTGTCGGACAGCCCGGTCACGTCGACCACCGCCTCCGGCCGTGCGATCCCTTCCCGCATCAGGTCGACCAGGTTGGTGCCGCCGCCGAGATAGGCGGCCACTCCCGGGGCACCCCTCCTCAGCGCGTCCTCCGTGCTGGTAGCGCGCGCGTAGCCGAACGGGGTCACGCGGCCATCTCTGCAGCCACCGTCTCGGCGATCGCGTCGACGATGCCGTTATAGGCTCCGCAACGGCACAGGTTCCCGCTCATCCGCTCCTGAATCTCCTCGCGCGTCAGCGTCACCCGCTCGGCGGCGAAGTCGGCGCTGGCATGGCTCGGCACCCCGCGCCTGGCCTCTGCGGCCATTCCGATCGCCGAGCATATCTGGCCAGGTGTGCAGTAGCCGCACTGGAAGCCGTCATGGTCGATGAACGCCTGTTGCAACGGGTGCAGCGCGTCGCCCTCGACAAGCCCTTCGATCGTGGTGACCCGCCGTCCCTCGTATTGCACCGCCAATGCCAGACAGGACAGGATGCGCTCGCCGTCCACCAGCACCGTGCACGCGCCGCATGCGCCCTGATTGCAGCCCTTCTTGGTGCCAGACAGGTGAAGGCCTTCGCGGAGGAGGTCCAGCAGGGACACGCGCGGATCCTCTGGGATCGACTTCGGCAGCCCATTGATGATAATCGGCATAGCCATCTCTCCTCCAGACTCCGCGCACTTGTACGAGCGAGGTGGGCACACCGCAAT
>CAXTRJ010000136.1:0-7595 GCA_964246585.1 uncultured Sphingomonas sp.
CATCGGGGCCGGCGTGTTGCTCGACGGCATCGTGCCGGATTGCATGGTGCCGGACTGCATGGTGCCAGACTGCATGGGGCCGGGCTGCATCGTGCCCTGCGGCATGCTGCTCGGGGGCGTGGTTTGCGCGCCGGCGGCGGCGGCGCTCAGCGCGGTGGCCAGCGCCAGCAGGGAAAGCTTGCTCGTCATGTGCGATCTCCAATCGTCCCGGCCTTCGACGGCGGGTTCCAGGAAGATACGGACAAGCAACGATTTGGTTTCACCCGCCCACTCACTTCGCCCCGGTCCGGACACGGCCGGCAAGCGGAATGCCCCTCCCACTCGCGGGGCAGGGGAGAAGCGTCAGGCGATCGCCCGCCACAGCCCGTACAGGCTGGTGATCGTCAGGATCACGCCGACCATCAGCATCAGCGTCTTGGCCGGCACCCGCTTGGCCAGCAACGCCCCGAACGGCGCGGCGACGACGCCGCCGATCAGCAGCCCAACCGTCGCGACGGTGAACGCGGCGAGGCCCAATTGCGTAATGAAGGTGATCGAGATCGTCGTCGTGAGGAAGAACTCGGCGGTATTGACCGTGCCCACGGTGGTGCGCGGACTCGACCCCTGGACCAGCAGGTTGGACGTCACCACCGGCCCCCACCCGCCGCCGCCCGCCGCGTCGAGGAAGCCGCCGATCAGCCCCAGCGGCTCGACGATCTTGGGATCGCGCTCGACCGGCGGGTAGTGGAACGATCGCCACAGCAGATACGCGCCGATCGCGCTGAGATAGGCGAGGATGAACGGCCGCGCGGTGTCCGCGCTGATATTGGACAGCACATACGCCCCCAATACCCCGCCGATGACCCCCGGGATCATCAGGCGGAAGAACAGCTTCCAATTGACGTTGCGGTGGAACGCGTGACTGATCCCCGACACCGCCGTGGTGAACGTCTCGACGGTATGCACCCCGGCCGACGCCGCCGCGGGGGGTACGCCGAGCGACAGCAGCAGCGTGTTGGAGATCACGCCGAACGCCATGCCCAGCGCGCCGTCGACCATCTGCGCCGCGAAGCCGACCGCGATGAAGGGCAGCAGGTTGGCGAAATCGAAGCTGGCGAGGTCGGGCATCGAGGCTCCCTGAATCGGCCGGCGCATGGATCGGCCGCGCGTGGGAATTGCCTGACGCGCGCAACTCCTACAAGCAAGATAGACTTTACCGAACGCAGCCGCATGAAGGTGTGGTCTTGGGGCGCATCTGGCAATCCCGCGTTCAGCTACCTAGATCGTCGCCAACGAAAAGGAACCCGCGCCGATGGGACGGTTGTTCGACTATCTCGATTCGATCCGCGCGCGCGACCCGGCGCCGCATTCGCGCGCGGAGGTGCTGACCTATCCCGGGGTGTGGGCGATGGGCTGGCACCGCCTCGCGCACCGGCTGTATCGGCGGCGGCTGTTCCTGCTGGCGCGCGTCGTCAACCACTGGTCGCGCGCGACCACCGCGATCGACATCCACCCCGGCGCCAGGATCGGCCGCAACTTCTTCATCGACCACGGCTTCGTCGTGATCGGCGAGACGGCGGAGATCGGCGACAACGTCACCATCTACCAATGCGTCACGCTGGGCGGGACCAGCCCGGACAATGGCGTCGCCGGCAAGCGGCACCCGACGCTGGAGGACGGCGTCATCATCGGCTCGGGCGCGCAGGTGCTGGGGCCGATCACCGTCGGCAAGCGCGCGCGCGTCGGCGCCAACGCGGTGGTGACGCGCGACGTGGCGGAGGGCGCGGTGATGGTCGGCATCCCCGCGCGCGCGACCGTGGTCGAGGGGGGCAGGGCGCCCGAGCCGCGCTTCGTCCCCTATGGCACGCCCTGCGCCGAGCAGTTCGACCCCGCGACCCAGCGCGTCGAGCTGCTCCGGTGCGAGCTGGAGACGATGCGCAAGCGACTGGACGCGCTGCTCGACGAGCAGGGCGGCGCGCGCGACCGCGCCTGATGGGGACCGTCACGCCGTTCCCGGCCGTGGTCCGCGGCGCGCAGGTCGGCCATTCGACGCCGCTCAGGACAGGGTTCGAGCGGGCGGAGCTGACCCGCATCCTCGACCTGTACGGCCGCATGGTCGCCGCCGGCCACTGGCGCGACTACGCGATCGAGTTCGACCGCGACGCCGCGATCTTCGCCGCCTTCCGCCGCGCCGCCGAACGGCCGGAGTATCGCATCGAGAAGCGCCCGGCGCTGCGTCAGCGGCAAGGCATGTGGGCGCTGGTCGGCGAGGGCGGCGCGGTGCTGAAGCGCGGTCACGAACTGGGGCCGGTGCTCGCCCCGGTCGAGCGGCGGCTGGTGAAGCTGGTGGACTAGGGACGAACGGACGGGCCTATGCCGCCACTGCCCTCTCCACCGGCGGCAACCGCCGCGCCACGCCGCCCAGCGCGCCGACCACGCGCCGCCGCATCGGATGCCAAAAGGCCGACAGCGTCAGCAGCGCCGATCCGATCACCAGCCCCGTGATCGCCGCGCCCAACTCGACCGCGCCGGCGTCGCGGATCAGCGAGTACATCGCGTAGAGCACATAGACGAGGCTGGACACCAGCAGCGCGCGCCGGTCGACCGCCAGCGCGATGCCGGCGAACAGCACGTACAGCGCCAGCACCACCGCCGCCCGCCCGCCGCCGATGTCGCCGTCGAACACGCCAAGCATCTGGAACGTCGAGTGGGCGATGAGCGGCGCGGCGGCGAGGTGCAGCCAGAACGCGACGTCCGACCGCCTGGTCTGGCGCAGCGGATCGCTCATGTCCCAGCGCATGGCGAGCGCGAACACGCCAAGCCCGCCGATCAGCAGCACCGGATAGATCGCGTCGCCGATACCCGGCACCGCCGCGAGTAACAGCCCGGCGGCGACGCCGACCGCGGCGAGCGCGCCGGCGGCGACGGTGATCGGCACCTTGAAGCGACGCCAGTGCAACCACGCCGCGCCGGTCGCGACCAGAGCGGCGCCGGCGCCGATAATCGCCTTGGTCTGATCCGACGAGTCCTGCAGCGGTTCGGCGACGAAACCGCCCACCGCTCCGGCTACGCCTCCGACAAAGGCGAGCAGCAGGACGATGCTGGGCAGCGCCATGCGCCGGCGCGCGGTGAAATATTCGGCCAGCGGCCACGACGCGCCCGCGATCAGCGCGCCGCCGAGCCCGGTCGCGATCGACCCGCCGATCTGCCCCAGCGCCGCCAGCAGCAGCACGAGCGCGATCGCGACGAAGATGTCGTTGAACCCGGTCAGCAGCCGGAAATGCTCCTCGTCGACCGCCGGCGTCGACCGCCCCGCGGCGACATGGTCGCGGAACGCCGCGGCGGCCGATGGCGACAGCGCCCCCGCCGTCACCGCCCCATCGATGTCGCTTTCGCTGTACATGGCCATTCTCCCCGTTACACGAGCAGTCGTAGCATGGGTGTCCTACCTATACAATACACCTGCCATATCGGATCAACTCTCCACCCCGGCGAAGGCCGGGGTTCAGTCACGCCGACTTGGCGAGCGGGAGCGCTTCGGGTCTCAAGCGTACCGTGGCTGGACCCCGGCCTTCACCGGGGTGGCGAATGATGGAAGTCGCGGTCGGCAAACGGCGCGCTTACCCGTCCTGCAGCTTACCCGCGATCAGCATCGACTGCTCCAGCCCCGACTGGGGCACGATCTCGCCCGAGCGGTCGGTGATCGCGGCCCAGTGCGCCGCGACTCCCTCGGGTGACAGGTCGTCGCCGGCGAGCAGCTTGCCTTGGCTGAGCGTCACCACCGACGTCTGGAACACGCCCGCGCCCGCGCCCAGGATGACGTTGGACGGCGCGTCGCGCGACACCAGGAACAAGGCGGCCGGGACGACCTTGTCGGGCGAGAACGCCGCGAACGCCTGTTCGGGGAACAGGTCGGCGGTCATGCGGGTGCCGGCGACGGGGGCCAGCGTGTTGACCCGGATGTCGTTCTTGGCGCCTTCCAGGTACAGCGTCTTGGCCAGCCCGGCGAGGCCGAGCTTGGCGGCGCCGTAGTTCGCCTGGCCGAAATTGCCGAACAATCCGCTCGACGACGCGGTCATCAGCACGCGGCCATAGTTCTGCGCCCGCATCGTCTCCCAACACGCCTTGGCCGCATAGGCGCTGCCGAGCAGGTGGATGCGGACGACGAACTCGAAGTCGGCGGGCTCCATCTTGGCGAAGCTCTTGTCGCGCAACACCCCGGCGTTGTTGATGAGGATGTGGACCCCGCCCCAGCGCTCGGTGGCGCGCGCGACCATCTCGGCCATCTGGTCGTAGTCGTCGACGCTGCCGCCGTTCGCCATCGCCTCGCCGCCCGCCGCCTCGATCTCGGCCACGACCTGGAGCGCGGCGTCCGACTGGCCGGTGCCGTCCCGGCCGCCGCCGAGGTCGTTGACCACCACGCGGGCGCCACGCCGGGCGAGTTCGAGGGCATAGGCGCGGCCGAGCCCGCCGCCGGCGCCGGTGACGATGGCGACCTGGTCGTCGAAGCGGATGGACATAAAAAAGGGCGCTCCTCGCGAATGCTGGAGTGCCCTTCCTTACGTCCGGCTGGCGTGGGCGCAACCGCCCACGCTCATGCGGCGGTCAGCGACCGCCGGCGTTGCGGCACTTGTCATACTGGCCGCGGCGGCACACCGGATAGCTGGCGAGCGGCGCGGGGGCGGGATACGCCTGGTCGGGCGAGGGCGCCGCCTGGAAGCGGACGGTCGCGCCGGGCTGCGCCGGGCCCGAGGTCGCGGGCTGCGACGGCTGATAGCCACCGGCGGTCGCGGTGCCCATCGCCCCGCCCGAGTTCATCGACGCGTTCGGGCTCATGGTCGACATGGTGTCGGCGCCCTGCGCCTGCGGCGCCATCATCGCCGGATCCGACTGGGTCGTCATCGACGGGTCGGACTGCATCGGCTGGGTCGATTGCATCGACGGGTCGGGCTGAGTCGACTGCATCGACGGATCGGACTGCATCGGCATCGCCGAGTCGGCCGGCTGAGCGCCCATGCCGGGCTGCGACATCGACGGGTCGGTGCTGGTCGGCGGCGTCTGTTGCATCGTCGGCGAGCCGGTCATCGGCGTCGCTGTGTCCTGCGCGATGGCAGGCATGGCAATGACGGCCGCGGCCGCCAAGAGGATGGCTTTCATGCGAATCTCCTGGTCTTGAGCGCTGGAATGGCGTTCGCGCTCCCATCCAACGCACTACCTGCCGGATGGCTCCATCGTTGCGCGGCCGATTCGACTGACGGCGGTCAGGCGCCCGAGTCGAGCGCGTAGCCGGCGGACCGGACGGTGCGGATGATGTCGGGGCGGTCGCCCTCGTTGATCGCCTTGCGCAGGCGGCGGATGTGGACGTCGACGGTGCGCGATTCGATGTCGGAATCGTGCCCCCAGACCGCGTCGAGCAACCGCTCGCGCGAGAACACCCAGCCGGGATGCTCCAGGAAGTGTTTGAGCAGGCGGAACTCGGTCGGCCCCAGCGGCACGACCTGGCCGCCGCGGCGCACCTTGTGGCCGACGGTGTCCATCTCGATGTCGGCATAGGTCAGCTGCTCGCCGGCGAGCCCGGGGCGAACCCGTCGGAGCACCGCGCCGACGCGGGCGACCAGCTCGCGCGGGGAAAATGGCTTGGTGACATAATCGTCCGCGCCCGTCTCCAACCCGCGCACCCGGTCCTCCTCCTCGCCGCGCGCGGTCAGCATGATGATCGGGACGTTGGCGACCTCGGGCGTCCGGCGCAGGCGTCGGCAGACCTCCAGCCCCGAAATGCCCTCGACCATCCAGTCGAGCAGGACGATGTCGGGCGGCGTCTCCTTGGCGAGCAGCAACGCTTCCTCGCCATCGGGGGTGTGCGCGACGTCGAAGTCCTCGCGCTTGAAATGATAGGTGAGAAGTTCGGCCAGCGCGGCGTCGTCCTCGACCAGCAGCATCCTCGCTCGTGCCATGGCGTCGATCCTCAGCCGCGTCCGCCGCCGCGCTCGCGGTCGACCATCTGGGTGCCGGTGGCGGCGAAATAGACCATTTCGGCGACGTTGGTCGCGTGGTCGCCGATGCGTTCCAGGTTCTTGGCGACGAACAACAGATGGGCGACCTGGCTGATCGTCTTGGGGTTCTCGACCATGTAGGTCACCAGCGTGCGGAAGATGCTGTCGTAGAAGTCGTCGAGTTGCGAATCGCGCTCGCATATCTCTAGCGCCTTGTCCGGGTCGCGCGCGGCGAAGGCGTCGAGCACGTCGTGGACCATTCCCGACGCCATCTTGGCCATCGCGGGCAGGATCGAGATCGGCTCGATGCGGTGCTGGCCCTCGATCAACGGCACGCGCTTGGCGATGTTCTTGGCGTAGTCGCCGATCCGTTCGACGACGGCGGCGATCTTGAGCGCGGCGACGACCTCGCGCAGGTCGACCGCCATCGGCGCGCGTAGCGCGATGACGCGCACGGCCAGCCGCTCGACCTCCGCCTCGATCGCGTCGATCCGCTTGTCGTGCGTCCGCACCTGCTCCGCCAGTTCGAGGTCGCTGCGCTGGAGCGCCTTGATCGCGTCGGCGATCGCCTCCTCGGCCAGCCCGCCCATTTGCGAGATCAGCCCGCGGAGCTGGCCGATGTCCTGGTCGAATGCCTTGACGGTATGTTCGAGGCCGGTTGCCATGATGTTGCTCCTCAGCCGTACCGGCCGGTGATGTAGTCGCGGGTCCGCTCCTCGCGCGGATTGGTGAAGATCTCCGACGTGTCGCCATATTCGACGAGGTGGCCGAGATGGAAGAAGGCGGTCTTCTGGCTGACCCGCGCCGCCTGCTGCATGTTGTGGGTGACGATGACGATGGCGTAGCGGCCGCGCAGCTCGTGGATCAGCTCCTCGATCCGGGCGGTGGCGATCGGGTCGAGCGCCGAGCAGGGCTCGTCCATCAGGATCACCTCCGGGTCCACCGCGATCGCGCGGGCGATGCACAGCCGCTGCTGCTGCCCGCCCGACAGCGCGGTGCCGCTGTCGGATAGGCGGTCCTTGACCTCGTCCCACAGCCCGGCGCGCTTCAACGACTTCTCGACGACGCGGTCGAGGTCGGCCTTGGCGCCGGCGAGGCCATGGATGCGCGGGCCATAGGCGACGTTCTCATAGATCGACTTGGGGAAGGGGTTCGGCTTCTGGAACACCATGCCGACGCGGGCGCGCAGCTGCACCACGTCCATGTCGCTGCCATAGATGTCCTCGCCGTCGAGCATGATCTCGCCGCTGACCCGCGCGCTGGCGACGGTGTCGTTCATCCGGTTGAGCGTGCGCAGGAAGGTCGACTTGCCGCAGCCCGACGGGCCGATGAACGCGGTGACGTTGTCGGTGCCGATATCGATGCTGACATTGTCGACCGCGATTTTTTCGCCGTAGGAAACGGAGACGTCGTGCGCGGTCATCTTGATCGCTTCGCCGGCGTTGAGGCCTTGATCGGTCATGTGCTTTTCTTCGGTAGAGGGGTCACCAGCGTTGCTCGAACTTGTTGCGCAGGTAGATCGCGATGCCGTTCATCGCGAGCAGGAACACCAATAGCACGATGATCGCGGCGGAAGTCTTTTCGACGAACCCGCGGCTGACCTCGTCCGACCAGAGGAAGATC
>CAXTRJ010000137.1:0-7558 GCA_964246585.1 uncultured Sphingomonas sp.
ACGTAACCGAATCGTCGACGTAACGTCGCCAGGGTCGGGCCGCGCGCGAATCCGCGAATGGGATGTCCAAGCGCGTGAAAAACCTGCCGCAGGTCGTCGATGCCATGGCAATGGTCGGCATGATCGTGGGTCCAGATGACGGCATCGACCCGTCCGATGTCGGCGGCCAGCAACTGTTCGCGCAGGTCGGGACTGGTATCCACCAGGATGCGGGTGCCGTCGTGTTCGACGAGCAACGACGCCCTCGTGCGCCGGTTGCGGGGTTCGGTCGGATCGCAGGCGCCCCAGTCGTTGCCGATCCGCGGCACGCCCGATGACGTGCCGGCGCCGAGGATGCGAGCCCTCAAGCGACTGTCTTTAAAAACAATGTGTGGAAGTTCTCCGCAGTTCGATTCGCCAGCGCTTCCACCTCGACGCCGCGCAATTGGGCCAGGAAGCGAGCGGTGTCCGCGACAAAGGCCGGCTCCCCGGGTCGACCCCGGTGCGGTACCGGCGCGAGGAACGGCGCATCGGTTTCGATGAGCAGCCGGTCCGCCGGCAAGTCCGCCGCGATCGCCTGCAACTCCCTTGCGTTCTTGAACGTCACGATGCCGGAGATCGAGATGTAAAGGCCGAGTTTCAAGGCGCTGTCGGCGAAAGCCGCGCTGGCGGTGAAGCAATGGATGACGCCGGTGTACGCCCCCCTGCTCATCTCGTCGGCCAGGATGGCGAGCGTGTCGGCTTCGGCGTCGCGAGTATGCACGACGAGCGGCAGTCCCGTTTCGCGCGCCGCCGCGATGTGGCTACGGAAACTGGCCTGCTGGCGACCGCGATCGGAGTGGTCGTAATGATAGTCCAGCCCGCTCTCGCCGATACCGACGATTCGGGGATGGCGCGCCCGCTCGACCAGCTTGGCGGCATCGACATGGGAATGGGCATCGGCATCGTGCGGGTGGACCCCGACCGTCGCCCAGACGTCGCTTTCGCGTTCGGCGGTCGCGACCACCGCGTCCCATTCGCTCTCGCGCGTCGCGATATTGAGCATCGCCGTAACGCCACGCGCGCGCGCGCGCGCCAGGATCGCATCCTGCTGTTCGGCCATCCCCGCATAGTTCAGATGGCAATGACTGTCGGCGAGCATCACGCGGCGGCCGGCATCTCGAGCCGGGGAAACACCGGCGTGGGCGCGGCGACGCGGAAGCCGCTCGCGGCCTGGCGGGCGTACCAGCCGTCATCATCAACGGCTTCGTGGTCGCGCTCGGCCGCGCCGATCTGATCGAGCACCTTGGCCGCCGCCTCGGGCACCACCGGCAGGATGACGATCGCCAGCATCCGGATCGCCCGGACCAACGTGCCGAGCACGGCGTGCATCCGTTCGGCGTCGGTCTTGCGCAGCGCCCAAGGCGCCTGCGCGTCGATATATTGATTGCAGGCGTAGACGCCGCGGAGCCACGCCTCGATCCCCTGCGACAACATCAAGTCGCTGAACGCCGAGCGGAAGCCCGCCGCCGCCACGACGACCTCCTCGATCAGCACCGCGTCGGCCGGATCGGTCCGGCCCACGTCGGGAAAAGCGCCATCCAAGTTCTTGGCGATGAACGACAACGTCCGTTGCGCCAAGTTGCCGAAGCTGTTGGCGAGCTCGGCATTGACCCGCGTTACAATGGCTTCGGGCGAATAGCTGCCATCCTGGCCGAAGCTGACCTCGCGCAGGAAAAAATAGCGTAGCGCGTCGACGCCGAACGCGTCGGCCAGCGCCATCGGGTCGACGACGTTGCCGACCGATTTCGACATTTTCTCGCCCCGGCTAAGCAGGAAGCCGTGGCCGAAGACGCTCCTGGGCAAGGGCAGCCCCGCCGACAGGAGGAACGCCGGCCAATACACCGCGTGGAACCGGACGATATCCTTGCCGATCAGGTGCAAGTCGGCCGGCCAGAAGCGCGCGCCCTCCCCCGCCCGGTCGGGATAGCCGGTGCCGGTCAGGTAATTGGTCAGCGCGTCGACCCAGACGTACATGACGTGGCCTGGGCTGTCCGGTACCGGTACGCCCCAGTCGAAGCTGGTCCGTGACACGGATAAGTCCGACAACCCGCCCTCGACGAAGCGCATCACCTCGTTGCGGCGGCTATCCGGGCGGATGAAGTCGGGGTTGGCGGCGTACAGGTCGAGCAAGGGTTGCTGATACTTCGATAGGCGAAAGAACCAGGTTTCCTCGGCGGTCCATTCGACCGGGGTGCCCTGCGGCGAGCGGCGATCGTCGCCCTCCCCGGTCAGTTCCTTCTCGTCGTAAAAGGCTTCGTCGCGGACCGAGTACCAGCCCTCGTAGCGGTCGAGATATAGGTCGCCGGCATCGGCCATCGCCCGCCAGATCGCCTGGCTGGCGGCATAATGGTCCTGGTCGACGGTGCGGATGAAACGATCATAGGAGATGTGAAGACGATCGGCCATGTCGACGAAATGAGACGACATTTCGTCGGCGAAGGCGCGCACGGGGACGCCCCGGTCTCGCGCCGCCTGGACCATCTTGAGCCCATGTTCGTCGGTACCCGTCTGAAACAGGACGTCGCGCCCCGCCTGACGCTGGAAGCGCGCGATCGCGTCGGCGGCGATCATCTCATAGGCATGGCCGATATGCGGCCGCCCGTTGGGATAATGGATCGCGGTGGTCAGGTAGAAGGGCTCGCCCATGGCGCCGGTCCCTAGAGCATGGCGTGGCGGGCGGGAAGCCTTACGCGGTCGGTTCGGCCAAGCGGGCGAGCAGGCCGGCCATTTCGAACACCGTCGCTTGCGGGTCGAGCGACAGCCCGCGCGCCGCCCCGGCTAGCTCGCCCGCCCGCGCCTGGATGTCGAGCGCCAGCTTCAGCCCGACGCCCGATCGGGTGCGGGCGATGGCGGCGGCGACGCTCGGCGCGCGGTCGAGGAACGCCTCGTAGCGGGGCTGAGCCGCCTTGCCGCCAAGCATCCGGGCGAGCGCCACGCGCCCGGCGTTATCCCGGTCGCCGCTCCGCGCGATCGCCGCCATGGCCCCGTCAATCGCGTCGATGCCGAGCCCGGCATAGCCCAGCGCCCGCCCGGGCGCGCCGTCCGCCGCCGAAACCAACGCGGCCACCTCCGCGTCCTTTGCCTCGGGAAGCGCGGCTCGGACGACCGCCGCGACCCGCGCGTCGTCGAGCGCGGCGAAACGTAGCAGCCGACAGCGCGAGCGGATCGTCGGCAGCAGCCGGCCCGGCACGTGGCTGACCAGGAGGAAGATCGTGCCGGCGGGCGGCTCCTCCAAATTCTTGAGCAGCGCGTTCGCCCCGGCGCGCTCCAGGTCGTCGACCGCGTCGATCACGACGACGCGGCGCGGCGACATCGACGGCGTGGTCGCGAACATCGGCTGCAGCGCGCGGACCTGGGTGATGGTGATGCTGCGCGCGACGCCCTGTTCGGGCTTGGCGGCGTCGCGGGGCAATCGCACCATCTCGCGGTAGTCGGGATGCGCGCCCGCCTCGATCAACGACCGGATGCGATCGCCGGAGTCGCCGAAGACCGATGCCGCCTCGGCCAGCAGCCGCGTCGCCGCGTTCCTGGCGAAGGTCGCCTTGCCGACGCCCTGCGGCCCGACGATCAGCCAGGCGTGATGGAGCGCGCCGCTCGCCGCCGCCGTGGTGAAAGCGGCCTGCGCGGCCTCGTTGCCGACGATTGGCGTCATGGCAGCAGATCGCGCAATTCGGCCAGGAGCGCGCGGGTCACCTCGGCCTCGTCACCGCCCGCCTGGACCAGCCTGACGCGGTCTGGCTCGTCCGCCGCCAAGTCGCGGAACGCCGTGTCGACCGCGTCGTGGAAGGCTGTTCCACGCCGGGCGAAGCGGTCGGCCATCGCCCCGTCGCGCCGCTTCGTCCTGGCCTCCCCCTCGCCGGGTGGCAGCGCGAGGACGAGGGTGCGATCGGGCAGCAACCCGCCCGAGCCGAACGCGTGCAGCATCAGCACGGCCGCGTCGTCGACCCCGCCGGCGGCGCCCTGATAGGCGCGGGTCGAGTCGACGAAGCGGTCGCAGATGACCCAGCGCCCGGCGCCCAGCGCGGGGCGGATGAGCTTTTCGACATGGTCGGCGCGGGCGGCGGCGAACAGCAAGGCCTCGGCGGGCGCGCTCCAGCGGCCGACCTCGCCCTGCATCAACAGCGCCCGGATCGCCTCGGCGCCCTCGCTGCCGCCGGGTTCACGGGTGACCACCGCGTCGATGCCTCGCCCGGCCAGCGCGATGGCGAGCGCGCGCGCCTGGGTCGATTTGCCCGTCCCCTCCCCGCCCTCCAGCGAGATGAAGCGGCCCCTCACCCGAACAGGCCCCTTATCCGAACAGGGAAGTGAGGCCGACCCAGGCGCGCCCGAAAAAGCCGGCCTCGCCGACGTCGCTCTCGGCCACCAGCGGCAAGCGCTGCGCGGGTACGTCGGGCGAGCTGACGACGAGGTCGGCGATGTGCTGGCCGGCCTTGATCGGGGCCTTGATCGGCCCCTGGTAGACGACCTTGGCCTGCATCTCGGGGGCGACGCCGGCGGGCAGCGTGATCGTCAGATTGCTCGGCGCGACCAGCCCGACCTCGGCGGCGTCGCCCAGCTGGACCTCGGCGGTCTCGACGCGCCTGCCCTTGGCGACCAGCGGCTTGGCCTGCCAGGCGCGGAAACCCCAGTCCATGAACTTGACCGATTCGTCGGCGCGCTGGTTGAAGCCGGTCAGGCCGGCGAGGACCATGACCAGGCGTCGGCCATTCTGTTCGGCGGAGCCGGTGAAGCCGTAGCCGGCCTCCTCGGTGTGTCCGGTCTTGAGCCCGTCGGCGCCGGCGACGCGGCCGAGCAGCGGGTCGCGGTTGCCTTGGGTGATCGCCGCGCCGCCCATCGTCTGGCCCCAGGTGAAGTCGCGGCGCGAGTAGAACTGCTTGTAGAGCCGGGGATGCTCCTGGATCGTCCTGGTCGCGAGATTGGCGAGGTCGCGGGCGGTGACGTAGGTCACGCCGTTGTCGGGCCAGCCATTCGACGTGCCGAAGCGGCTGTTGGCCAACCCAATCTGCTGCGCCACGCGGTTCATGCGCTCGACAAAGGTCTGCTCGGTGCCCGAGATGCCCTCCGCCAGCACGACGCAGGCGTCGTTGCCCGACAGGACGACGATGCCGTAGAGCAGGTTGGCGACGCTGACCTGCTCGTTGGCCGACAGGAACATGGTCGATCCCGCCTGGGGACCGTGCCACTGGCGCCAGGTTTCCGGGCGGACGGTGAAGGTCTGGTCGAGCTTCAACTCGCCCTTCTTGATCATGTCGAAGGCGACGTAGACCGTCATCATCTTCGCCATCGAGGCGGGCGGGATGCGGCGGTCGGCGTCGCGCGCGAACAGCACCGCGCCCGACGACAAATCCTGCATGAAGGCGATCGGGGCCGGCGTCTGGAACTGCGGCGCGGCGGCGATCGTCGGGCAGGCGAGCGCGGTTGTCAGGACGGAGGCGGCGAGGAGCTTCTTCATGAACGGATCCGTGGTGAGGGTTAGCGCTCGACGGCGTCGGCGAGGAGACCGACCGAGAGCGCGTAGAAGTTGAGGCAATTATAGTCGAGGATAACGCGGTAGTTGCCCGTCAGCAGGTAGGCGGTCTCGTTCGGGCCGTCGGGTTCGATCAGCGTGGCGAGGACCGGGTCGGCGGGCAAAGCGCGGCCCTGCGGGGTCAGGCCGGCGGCGCGCCATTCGGCGATCGTCCGCCAGCCGCTGTGGCGGGCGAAGACGCGGGGGCAGCGGGGCGAGACGAGGCGGTTGGCGACGCGCGAGCGGTCGAAGCCGGCGGGGACGTTCACCGCGACGCCCCACGGCTCGCCGCGACGCCAGCCGGCGTCGACGAAGTAGCTGGCGATCGAGGCCAGCGTGTCGGGCGCGCTGTTCCAGATGTCGGCGCGGCCGTCGCCGTCGCCGTCGCGCGCCAGGCGGAGGTATATCGAGGGCAGAAATTGCGGGTTGCCGGTGGCCCCGGCCCAACTGCCCTTCAGCTGTTCGCGCGAGACGCCGCGATCGATCATTTTCATCGCGGCGATGAACTCTCCGGCGAACAGCTCGCGGCGGCGGCCTTCATAGGCAAGGCTGGCCAGCGCGCGGGGCAGGTCGAAATTGCCGGTATAGGAGCCGTAGTTGGTCTCGTGCCCCCAGATCGCGACCAGGATCGGCCCGGGGACGCCGGTCTCGCGGGCGATGCGGTCGAGCCGGGCGCGCTGCGCCTGATAGGTCGTGCGGCCGCGGCCGACGCGGGCGGCGTCGACATGGGTGCGGCGGTACGGCGCGAAGGGAGCGAACGCGCCGCTCGGGTTGTTGCTGGCGCCCGGTTGCTGGCGGTCGAGCTCGACGACGCGGGTGTTGAGCGTCAGCGTCGGCAGCACCGCGTCGAGCGTCGCGCGGCGGACCCCGGCCGCCAGCGCCTGGCCACGCAGAGTCGACAGGTAGGACTGGAAACCCGCCTCGTCCTGACCGGCGGCCGACCCGCTTGTCGCGAGGCAGATCGCGGCGGCCAGCATCGCCGCGCCCGTCCGTACCATGCCTGCCATCGTCCCCCGCATCGGGCGACCTTGGCATAGCCGGCGCGCCCACGGAACCTCCCATCGTCGCGCCGCTTGCACAAGCCGGCGCGCCCGGCGTAAACGGCGGCGGCCGGGAGAGGTGGCCGAGTGGTTTAAGGCAGCGGTCTTGAAAACCGCCGTGGGTTCACGCTCACCGTGGGTTCGAATCCCACCCTCTCCGCCACGCAAGGAAACGCCCCCGCCACCGAGGTGACGAGGGCCCTTCGAGCGATCCGACGGCGTTTACTTGCGAAGCGTCAGCCCGCCACCGAAGCGCTTGTTGAAGCGGGCGACCTGGCCGCCGGTGTCGAGCATCGTGCCGCGGCCGCCGGTCCACGCCGGATGCGCCAGCGGGTCGATGTCGAGCGTCATCAGATCGCCCTCCTTGCCCCAGGTCGAGCGGGTCTCGAACACGGTGCCGTCGGTCATCTGGACCTTGATCATGTGATAGTCGGGATGGGTATCGGTCTTCACGAGGGCAAGCTCCAGATTTGGCTGGTTCCGACCAGCCTGGAAAGGCGCGGCCCTACACGACGAAGGCCGGCATAACAAGTTGACAAACCTGACACGAAGTCAGCCTTTTGGCGGATCGGCGATCATCGCGGTAAACTGGGCTTCCGCAACGACTTGGCCGTTGATCTTCGCTTTTCCTGCGAACTTGCAGACGCTTGCGCGTTTTTGGACGAACTCGACCTCCAGCCGCAGCAGCACGCCGGGCTCGACCGGCTTCCTGAACTTGGCCGCGTCGATCGCCATGAAGTAGACCAGCTTGCCCGAACCGGCGAGCCCGAGGCTCTCGACCGCCAGTATGCCGGCGGCCTGCGCCAGCGCCTCGACGATCAGCACGCCCGGCATGATCGGCCGGCCAGGGAAATGGCCCTGGAAGAACCCTTCGTTGATCGTCACCGCCTTGATCGCGGCGATCGACCGGTCGGGGATCAGTTCCTCGACCCGATCGACCAGCAGCATCGGGTAGCGGTGCGGCAGCGCCGCCATGATCCGCCCGATGTCG
>CAXTRJ010000138.1:0-7497 GCA_964246585.1 uncultured Sphingomonas sp.
GGCCGGTCCGGCGGGCGATCATTGGCGGGTGGCCGACACCGCCCGGCTGGCGGCGGTGCGCGCCGATCGCGCGGCGTCGGCCGCCGCCTGGTTCGAGGCGCATGCCCGCGAATGGGACGCGATCCGTTCGCTCCATGTCGCCGACAGCGCGGTGGAGGCGGCGATGACGCAGGTGCTGGGCGACGGCGCGATCGGCCGGCTGATCGACATCGGCACGGGCACCGGGCGTATGCTGGAGCTGTTCGCCGGCCGGGCAAACGCGGCGCTCGGCATCGACCGGAGCTCGGAGATGCTGCGATTGGCGCGCGCCAAGCTGAGCGAGCGCGGGTTGGCCACCGCCGAGCTGCGCCAGGCCGACCTGTACGCGCTGCCGATGATCGACGGGGCGGCGGACGTCGCCATCCTCCATCACGTGCTCCACTTCGCCGAGGCGCCCGGCGTGGCGATCGCCGAGGCGGCGCGGGTGCTCGCGGTTGGCGGGCGGTTGTTGATCGCCGATTTCGCCCCGCATGGGCGCGAGGAGTTGCGCGCCCGCGACGCGCATACCCGGCTGGGCTTCTCCGACGATCAGGTCGCGGCGTGGTTTGACGCCGCCGGTTTGGCGTTGTCGCGGGTCGAGACGCTGACGGGCGAACTGACGGTCAAGCTGTGGCTCGGGCGCAAGCTCGGGATGGGCGGCAAGGGCACTTTACGAGAGGTGAAGGCGGCATGACGTTCTCGGTTTCGCAGCTGGAAGAGGCGCGGCGCGCGCTGGACGCGCCGCTCTATGCCGATGTCGCCGGCGACATGGCGGTGAGCTTCGAGTTCTTCCCACCGAAGAACGAGAAGATGGAGGCGACCTTGTGGGAGTCGGTGGCGACGCTGACGCCGCTTAGCCCTCGCTTCGTCTCGGTCACCTATGGCGCGGGCGGATCTACGCGTGAACGCACCCACGCGACCGTCGCGCGAATCCAGCGCGAGACGCCGCTCGCCGCCGCCGCCCACCTGACCTGCGTCGAGGCGGACAAGGCCGAGATCGCCCAAGTCGCCGAGGAGTATTGGGCGGCGGGGGTGCGCCATATCGTCGCGCTACGCGGCGACTCGCCGACCGCGGGCGGCAAGTTCGCGCCCCACGCCGACGGCTACGAGAACGCGGCGGCGCTGGTCGCGGGGCTGCGGCGGCTGCACCCGTTCGAGATCTCGGTCGCGGCCTATCCCGAATGTCACCCCGATTCGGACCATGCCCAAGCCGACCTCGACAATCTCAAGCGCAAGCTCGACGCCGGTGCGACGCGGGCGATCACGCAATTTTTTTTCGAGCCCGAGACCTTTTTCCGTTTCCGCGACGCGGTTGCGTCGGCGGGGATCACGGCGGAAATCGTGCCGGGGATCATGCCGGTGACCAACTTCGCCAGCGTGCAGAAGATGTCGGCGATGTGCGGCACGGCGGTGCCGGCGTGGATGGGGCGACTGTTCGAGGGACTCGACGACCATCCGGCGGCGCGCCAGCTGGTCGCGGCGACGCTGACCGCCGAGCTGTGCCGCAAGCTTTATGCGGGCGGGGTGCGCGAGTTCCACTTCTACACGCTCAACCGCGCCGAGCTGGCCTATGCGATCTGCCACCTGCTCGGCGTTCGCGCCAGGCCGGCCGAGCGGGCGGTGGCGGCATGACCGCGCGCGACCGGCTGAACGCGGAGGCAGCCCGGCGCATCCTGATCACCGACGGCGCGTTCGGCACCGAAATCCAGAACTGGAAGTTATCGGAAGGCGATTACGCCGGCGATCTCGGGCTCGGCCACGACCAGAAGGGCAACAACGATATCCTGGCGCTGACCAAGCCCGAGGTGCCGGAGACGATCACGCGCGCCTATCTCGACGCCGGGTCGGACATCGTGTCGACCAACACCTTCTCGGCCAACATCATCAGCCAGGCGGATTACGGGGCGGAGGCGCTGGTGCGCGACATCAACATCGCCTCGGCGCGGATCGCGCGCCGCCTCGCGGACGAGTACCAAGCGCGCGATGGGCGGCCGCGCTTCGTAACGGGGGCGATCGGGCCGACCAACAAGACGCTGTCGCTGTCGCCCGACGTCAACGACCCGGGTTACCGCGAGATCACGTTCGACTACCTGAAGGACGTCTACCGCGACCAGATCGACGCGCTGGTCGATGGCGGCGCGGACTTCGTCCTGATCGAGACGGTGTTCGACACGCTCAACGCCAAGGCCGGCGTGATGGCGGCGATCGAGGTGGCGGACGCGCTCGGCCGCGACCTGCCGATCATGCTGTCGATGACGCTGACCGACCTGTCCGGCCGCAACCTGTCGGGGCACACCGTCGAGGCGTTCTGGCATGCCGTGCGCCATGCCCGGCCGGTGACGATCGGGCTCAATTGTTCGTTCGGGGCCGAGCAGTTGCGGCCGCATGTTCGCACCCTGTCCGATGTCGCCGATACGTTGATCATGATCTACCCCAACGCCGGCTTGCCCAACGAGCTGGGCGAGTATGACGAGATGCCGGCGACCACCGCCGGCCTCGTCGGCGAGTGGGCGAGGGCGGGGCAGGTCAACGTGCTCGGCGGCTGCTGCGGCTCGACCCCGGCGCACATCAAGGCGATCGCCGACGGGGTGCGCGGGTTGGCCCCGCGAGCGGTGGCGAAGCCGGCGGTGCGGACCCGGCTGGCCGGGCTGGAGCCGTTCACGATGGCGGCTTAGCCCATCTTACGTCATCCCAGCGAAGGCTGGGATCGCATGGTACGGGCCGGGTGCGCTCCCGGCGAGAGACCCCAGCCTTCGCTGGGGTGACGGGATATTGTTTTGACCTCACCTTCCACCGCCCAGTTCGTCAACATCGGCGAGCGCACCAACGTCACCGGCTCCGCCGCGTTCAAGAAATTGATCATGGCCGGCGACTATCCGCGCGCCGTCGAGGTCGCGCGGCAACAGGTCGAGAACGGCGCGCAGGTCGTCGACATCAACATGGACGAAGGGCTGCTCGACGCCGAGCACGCCATGACGACGTTCCTGAAGCTGATCTCGGCCGAGCCCGACATCGCGCGCGTCCCCTTCATGATCGACAGCTCGAAATGGAGCGTGATCGAGGCCGGGCTGAAATGCGTGTCCGGCAAGCCGATCGTCAATTCGATCAGCATGAAGGAGGGCGAGGCGCCGTTCCTGGCGCAGGCGCGCAAGGTCATGGCGTACGGCGCGGCCTGCGTCGTCATGGCGTTCGACGAGGTCGGCCAGGCGGACACGCGCGAGCGCAAGGTCGAGATCTGCGGACGGGCGTACGACCTCTTGGTCGGGATCGGCTTCCCGCCCGAGGACATCATCTTCGACCCTAACATCTTCGCCGTCGCGACCGGGATCGAGGAGCATCGCCGCTACGCCATCGACTTCATCGAGGCGTGCCGCGACATCAAGGCGCGCTGCCCGCATTGTCATTTGTCGGGAGGGGTTTCCAACCTGTCCTTCAGCTTCCGTGGCAACGAGCCGGTGCGCCGGGCGATGCATTCGGTGTTCCTGTTCCACGCCATCCAGGCGGGGCTCGACATGGGCATCGTCAACGCCGGGCAGCTCGACGTGTACGACGCGATCGACCCCGAGTTGCGCGAGGCGTGCGAGGACGTCATCTGGGACCGCCGCGAGGACTCGACCGAGCGGCTGATCACGCTCGCCGAACGCTATCGCGGCACCGATCCCGTCGCCGAGAAGCAGGCGCAGGAATGGCGCGGCTGGGACGTGCGCCGCCGGCTGGAGCACGCGCTGGTCAAGGGCATCGACCTCCACGTCGTCGAGGACGCCGAGGAGGCGCGGCAGGGCTACGCCCGGCCGATCGAGGTAATCGAGGGCCCGTTGATGGACGGCATGAACGTCGTCGGCGACCTGTTCGGATCGGGCAAGATGTTCCTGCCGCAAGTCGTCAAGAGCGCCCGCGTGATGAAGAAGGCGGTCGCCCACCTGCTGCCCTTCATCGAGGCGTCGAAGGAGCCCGGTGCGCGCGGCAAGGGCAAGATCGTCATGGCGACCGTCAAGGGCGACGTCCACGACATCGGCAAGAACATCGTCGGGGTCGTGCTCCAGTGCAACGGCTTCGACGTCGTCGACCTGGGCGTCATGGTGCCGTGGTCGCGGATCCTGGAAGCGGCGAACGAGAACGACGCCGACATGATCGGCCTGTCGGGGCTGATCACGCCGTCGCTCGACGAAATGGTGACCGTCGCCGAGGAGATGAAGCGCGCCGGCATGGCGATGCCGCTGCTGATCGGTGGCGCGACAACGTCCAAGGTCCACACCGCGCTCAGGATCGCCCCGGCCTATGACGGCCCCGTGGTCCATGTCCTCGACGCGAGCCGCGCGGTCGGCGTGGCGACGACGTTGGTCAGCGACACGACGCGCGAGGACTATGTCGCCGGAGTCGCCGCCGAGTACCAGAAGGTGCGCGACGCGCGGGCGGGCAAGGGGCAGAACGACCTGCTGCCCCTTGCCGAGGCGCGCGCGCGGGGGCTCAAAGCCGACATGGCGCTGAAAGCGCCGCCGGTGGCGAAGCCCGGGCTGCACGTGTTCGACGATTGGAGCCTGGCGGACCTGCGCGGCTATATCGACTGGACGCCGTTCTTCCGTGCGTGGGAGCTGGCGGGCAACTACCCCGCGATCCTGGACGACGCGGTGGTGGGGGAGAGCGCGACCGCGCTGTTCGCCGACGCGCAAGCGATGCTCGACCGCATCGTGGGCGAGAAGTGGCTGACTGCGCGCGGCATGGTCGGGCTGTGGCCGTGCCGGCGCGAGGGGGACGACGTCCTACTGTTCCCCTCCCGCTCGCGGGAGGGGCTAGGGGAGGGCATGACGGACGAGGTCGCGACAGGCCCTTCCCCAACCCCTCCCCCAAGCGGGAAGGGAGCCGAAGTGCGCCTCCCCTTCCTCCGCCAGCAGATCGCCAAGCGCGAGGGCCGCGCCAATATGTGCCTGGCCGATTTCGTCGACCCCGCCGGCGACTGGATCGGCGGGTTCGCGGTCGGCATTCACGGCATCGACAGCCACGTCGCCGCGTACAAGGCGGGGCACGACGACTATAACGATATCCTGTTGAAGGCGCTGGCCGACCGGCTGGCGGAGGCGTTCGCCGAGGCGTTGCACCGGCACGTCCGCCGCGACCTGTGGGGCTACGCCCCCGACGAGCAGCTGACCGGCGACGCGCTGATCCGCGAGCAGTATCGCGGCATCCGCCCGGCGCCGGGCTACCCGGCCTGCCCTGAGCATAGCCTGAAACGCCAGCTGTTCGACCTGCTCGGCGCGGAAGCGGCGGTCGGCCTGACGCTCACCGACAGCTTCGCCATGCTGCCGACGGCGGCGGTGTCGGGCTTCTATTTCGGCCACGCCCAGGCCGAATATTTCGGCGTCGCCCGGATCGGCGAGGACCAGGTCGCAGACTATGCCGCACGGCGCGGCGTCGACCTGGCACAGGCGACGCGCTGGCTCCGGCCCAACCTCGACTGATGTTCCGCCCCGTTTCGGGACGATCGGGTAGGGCGTTAACCGACCGACCGCGACAGCGGCCGGGTTAACCCCGATTCCGCCTTCACCTTCCCGAACCGACCGCGCAGACCCGGCGGCAAAGGAGTGTTCCCCATGCGCCGCACGATCCCGATCATCGCCCTGGCCCTCGCGCTTGCCGCCGGTGCCGACGCGCGGCCGGCGGGCGCGCCGTTCACGATCGTCGAGACGGGCCAGGGCTACGCCACCCTCGACGAGGCGGTCACCGCGGTGCGTGACGACGACGCGACGATCTTGATCGCGCCGGGCACCTACCGCCAGTGCACCGTCCAGAGCGGCGGGCGCATCACCTTCAAAGCCGCGACCTCTGGCACCGTCATTTTCGAGAAGACGGCGTGCGAGGACAAGGCGACATTCGTCCTGCGCGGGCGCGGGTCGACGGTCGACGGCATCGTGTTCCGTGGCATCCGTGTTCCCGACGGTAACGGCGCCGGCATCCGCACCGAGATTGGCGACCTCCACGTCGTCAACTCGATGTTCCTCGACAGCCAGGAAGGCATCCTCGGCGGCAATCCGTCGAACCAGAAGATCACCATCGACCGCTCGACCTTCGCCGGGCTGGGGCAGTGCGACGAGACCGAGGATTGCGCCCATTCGGTGTATCTCGGCAATGACGGCGACATCACCATCACCGCCTCGCGGTTCGAGCGCGGCCGGGGCGGTCACTACGTCAAGGTGCGCGCGCCGCGGGTGCACATCACCGGCAACAGCTTCGACGACACGGCTGGCTCCAAGACCAACTACCACATCGACTTGCCCGAAGGCGCGCGGGGGCTGATCGCGCGCAATATCTTCGTCCAGGGGCGCAACAAGGAGAACTGGACCGGCTTCATCGTCGTCGCGGCGGAAAAGAAGACGTTCCCGTCGACCGGCCTGCGGATCGAGGGCAACACCGCCAGCCTAGCGCCGGGCGAGACGCGCAGCCCGGCCTTCGTCGCCGACCTCAGCGGCGACCAACTCGCGCTCGGACCCAACCGGCTCGGTCCGCGCGTGCGCGCATTCGAGCGACGCTGACCCTCAACCGGGGCAGCTGCTCGCCGGCCCCGCGTCGAGGTCGAGGCAGCGGCCGTCCTGGCCCGACACGGGCAGCGCCAGCGTCGCCGCCAGCGTCGGCATGATGTCGACCGTCTCGACCGCGCGCGGCTGTTCGAAGCCGGTCATGCCACGTCGCCAGAACAGGATCGGCACCCGGCGGTCGTAATCCCACGGGCTGCCGTGCGGCATGACGTAACCGGGCACGGGCCTGGCGACCGACGAGACGCTGGGCTGCAGCACCAGATAGAGGTCGCCCGATCGCCCGGCGACGTTGGACGCGCGGACGCGTTCCGCCACCGTCCACTGGTCGGGCGCGGTTGTCGGCATCGGCGTCGCGGCGACCTGCGCCTGCGTGAACACGGCGGCGACCTGCGGCATCGCCGACAGGCGGCGTTGCGCCTCGGCCAGCACGCGCGGGCGCATCGCTGCGGGGACGCTGTCCGCGACGTATAGATTATAGTCGCTCGCCAGCAGCACCGGCCCGGCGATGCCCAGCTCGGCGCCGATCGCCTGGCCCAGCGTCGCCGCCGAGATCCCCGCATCGACGCGGGCGGCGTCGGGCAACGCCTGGGCGCGCTGGCGCTCGGGAATGTCGCCGCCGCCGTGATCGGCGGTCAGCACGACCTGATAGTCGATGTCTTGCGCGTCGAGCGCGGTGAAGAACGCCGCCATCGTCCGGTCGAGCTGGTCGAGTTGGAGGCACATCTCCGCGCCCTGGCTGCCATAGGCGTGGCCGACATAATCGGTCGCCGACGCGCCGATCGTCAGGACGTCGGTGGCGGCGCCGCGGCCGAGCTCCATGTCGCGGACCAGGTCGGTCGCGAGCGCGAACACCGCCGCGTCGAACTGCGGCGTGTAGCGGAAAGCCCGTACGTCGCCGGCGGCGCGGGCGAACCGCCCCTGGCCGACGACCTGCGCGCCGACGCTGACC
>CAXTRJ010000139.1:0-7478 GCA_964246585.1 uncultured Sphingomonas sp.
GCCCAGCGGCGTCGCCACCCCGCGTCGCACCGAGACGCCGGGTCGTCCGCAGCCGCGCGACCGCAAGGGCGATGACCGTCGCACCTCGGGCAAGCTCACCGTCACCCGCGCGCTGGGCGACGGCGACGGCGCGCGCGCCCGCAGCCTCGCGGCGCTGAAGCGCGCGCGCGAAAAGGAGCATCGCCGCATGGGCGGCCCGCGCGAGGCGCAGGCCAAACAGGTCCGCGACGTCGTCGTGCCGGACGCGATCACCGTCCAGGAACTCGCCAATCGCATGGCGGAAAAGGGCGCTGACCTGGTCAAGGCGCTGTTCAAGATGGGCATGCCCGTCACCGTCAACCAGACGATCGACCAGGACACCGCCGAGCTGCTGGTGACCGAGTTCGGCCACAACCTGACGCGCGTATCGGACGCCGACACCGACCTGGCCAACGACACGGTCGAGGACGCGGTCGAGTCGCTGCGTCCGCGCCCGCCCGTCGTCACGATCATGGGCCATGTCGACCACGGCAAGACCTCGCTGCTCGACGCGCTTCGCGGCACCGACGTGGTGCGCGGCGAGGCCGGCGGCATCACCCAGCATATCGGCGCGTATCAGGTGACGCTGCCCGACAAGTCGAAGATCACCTTTCTCGATACGCCGGGTCACGAGGCGTTTACCCAGATGCGCGCGCGCGGCGCCGACGTCACCGACATCGTCGTGCTGGTCGTCGCCGCCGACGACGGGCTGATGCCGCAGACGGTGGAGGCGATCGCCCACACCAAGGCGGCGGGCGTGCCGATGATCGTCGCGATCAACAAGATCGACAAGGAAGGCGCCAACCCGCAAAAGGTCCGCGAGCGGCTGCTTTCCGAGGAGATCATCGTCGAGGAGCTGGGCGGCGACGTCCAGGACGTCGAGGTGTCGGCGCTCAAGAAGACCGGGCTCGACCAGCTGGTCGAGAAGATCCAGCTCCAGGCCGAACTGCTCGAGTTGCAGGCCAACCCTGATCGCGCCGCCGAGGGCACCGTGATCGAGGCCAAGCTCGACAAGGGCCGCGGCCCCGTCGCGACCGTGTTGGTCAGCCGCGGGACGCTGAAGGTCGGCGACGTGTTTGTCGTCGGCGCGGAGAGCGGCAAGGTTCGCGCGCTGGTCGACGACAAGGGGCGCCAGATCAAGGAAGCCGGCCCGGCGCTCCCGGTCGAGGTGCTGGGATTGTCCGGCGTCCCTTCGGCGGGCGACCCGTTCCAGGTCGTCGAGAACGAGGCGCGCGCCCGCGAGGTCGCCGAGTACCGCGCCAGCGTGCTCAGCGACAAGCGCACCACCTCGACCCCGGCGAGCCTCGAATCGATGTTCTCGGCGCTGAAGGAACGCCAGGCGATCGAGTATCCGCTGGTCGTCAAGGCGGACACGCAAGGCACGGTCGAGGCGATCGTCGGTGCGATCAACAAGATCTCGACCGACCTGATCAAGGCGCGCGTGCTCCATTCGGGCGTCGGCGGCATCACCGAGTCCGACGTGACGCTGGCCGGGGCCTCGGGCGCGCCGATCATCGGCTTCAACGTCCGCCCCAATGCCAAGGCGCGCGAGATCGCCGAGCGGCAGAAGGTCGCGTTCAAATATTACGACGTGATCTACGACCTGACCGATGAGATCCGCGCCGGCATGGCGGGGCAGCTCGGGCCGGAGGCGTTCGAGACGATCGTCGGCCGCGCCGAAATCCGCGAGGTGTTCTCGGCGGGCAAGCACGGCAAGGCGGCGGGTCTGCTCGTCACCGACGGCTTCATCCGCAAGGCGCTCCGCGCGCGCATCACGCGCAACGACGTCATCATCTACACGGGCGACATCGCGAACCTGCGCCGCTTCAAGGACGACGTGGCGGAAGTCCGCGCCGGGCTCGAATGCGGCGTGACCTTCTCGAATAACTTCGTCGACATCAAGCCGGGCGACTATCTCGAAACCTACGAAGTCGAGATGCGCGAGCGTACGCTCTAACTAATGCCTCTCCCATCGGGAGAGGGAGGGAGCCGCGAAGCGGCGGAAGGGTGAGGGCAGGGGAGGGCAACTGTCCTCACCCTCCCACTCGGCTTCGCCGAGCGGGCCCCTCCCTCTCCCGTCGGGAGAGGGAATGATATGAAGCCCACCGACACAACCGAGACCCGCTCCGTCCGCCTGCTTCGCGTCGGCGAGCAGATGCGCCATGTCCTCTCCGAAATCCTCGCCCGCGGCGACGTCCATGACGAGACGCTGGCCAAGCACATGGTTACCGTCACCGAGGTCCGCATGTCGCCCGACCTGCGTCACGCCACCGTCTTCGCCAAGCCGTTGCTCGGCGCCGACGAGGCCGCGGTTCTGAAGGCGCTGCGCACCAACACCGCCTATCTCCAACGCGAGGTCGCCGCGCGCGTCCAGATGAAATACGCCGCCAAGCTCAAATTTCTGGCGGATGAGAGCTTCGACGAGGGTAGCCACATCGACGCATTGCTACGCGCGCCGAAGGTCGCGCAGGATTTGAGCGAGGATTGACAGCGGCAGCAGTAAGACGCATCTTACGAGTATGAACGCAAAAACGACGTTGTCCGGCAAGGGTCAGGTCGTGATTCCGAAGGACGTCCGGGATGCGCTCGGGTTTTTACCCGGTCAACAGCTTGATGTGATTAAGACGGGCGGTGGCGTTTTGTTGCGGCCGACGCAGGCGAAAAGCGGTCGTTCGACCGACGAGATCATCGCCGAACTACGCAAATTGTACGTCCACCGAGGTGCGCCCGTTTCCATCGAGCAAATGGATGAGGCTGTCGACGCAATGTTCGCGGCCGTTCCGCGCAACGAGATTTGACCAAGGCGATCGACACCAACGTCGCGATCCGGCTGTTGACGAACGACGATCCGGCCCAGGCGCTGATCGCCCGCGATACTGTCGACGCCGGCTTCGTCCTCACCGCGACCGTTCTGCTCGAGATTGAGTGGGTGCTCCGCTCGACCTATGCCATGCCGCGCCCGGATCGCGTGGCGGCTCTGCGGTTCTTGCTCGATCTGCCCGGCGTTCAGGACGTGCCGTCACACGCCGGATGGGCTATCGACCGCTTGGCGGCGGGCGCGGATTTCGCGGACGTAATGCACCTCGCGAACGCATCGGCCGCGACATCATTCGTCACCTTCGACCGTCGTCTGTCACGGCGTGCTGGCTCGCAAACTCCCATACCGGTCGAGACGCTCGGCTGATGCTCGATAAAGCGGCACGAGGATGTCACCAATCCCCGAACCGCGCTACCGCCGCCGCGTAGGTCGGCCCGAACCGCTCCCCGACCAGCCGGGCGCAGTCCGGCACCGCCGCTAGGCTCGCCGCCACCGCCGCGTCGATATGACGGCCGAGCGTTTCGCCGCCCGCCTCGGCGATCCGGGCGCGCAGGCTGGTGCCGACGATGTCGTCGGCGTGGCGCCGGTTCTGGCCCATCTCGTCGGGAAACGCGGTGATCGCGTCCAGCACGCCCAGTCGCTCGAGCAGCCGCCACCCCGGATACGGCCCACCGCCGGCATAGTCATGGACCAGCGGCGTTCGCCCCGTCGCCGCCGCGAACGCTTCCAGGTGGAGCAGGTGGTCGAAGCAGTAGAACCAGTACGGCGTCCCGCCCCAGTTGGGCGCGGGGTCGTGCATGTACAGCCCGCCCTTGTTCATCACCTCGGCGAACATCCACAGCGCGTCGACATAGACGTGCCACGGCAGTTGCGCGAACAGGCTGGCGAAGGTCGCCGCCGGATCGCGCACGACGATGTGCCACTCGACCTCGGCCCCGACGCGCGCGGCGCTGCGGTCGATGAGGGCGGCGACCTCGGGCGCGAAGATCGCGCCCTCCAGATCCTCCGACGACAGGATCACGTCGCGCGCCTCTCGCGCCACCGCCTCGGCCAGCATCGCGTCGAGCATCCCCGCGTCGCCGGCCAGCAGCCTCCACGCCGTTCGGTGATGCGCCCGGAAATCGGGATCGTGGCGGTAGAACACGCCCCGCGTCGCCAGCGCCACGCGATTGAGGTCGAGCAGGTGCTGGAGATGGGTCGACGCGGTCTTGTGGAAGCCGCAATGGACGATGAGGCGCATGGCCGCTTATCGGGGGCGAACGCCGGCCCGCCAAGCGGGAAAGGGCGCGACGGAGCACCGATGGCCAAGCTGTACTTCTACTACGCCTCAATGAACGCGGGAAAGTCGACCACCTTGCTCCAGGCCGACTTCAATTATCGCGAGCGGGGGATGCGGACGATGCTGTTCACCGCCGCGGTCGACGATCGCTTCGCGCCCGGCACGATCACCTCGCGCATCGGCCTGTCGGCGCCGGCCACCGCGTTCGATCCCGATACCGATCTCGCCGCGCTAGCGACCGGGCGTCACGCCGACGACCCGCTCGCCTGCGTGCTGGTCGACGAGGCGCAGTTCCTGACCGGCGCCCAGGTCGACGGGCTCGCCCGGCTGGCCGACGAGGGCGGCATCCCCGTCCTCGCCTATGGCCTGCGCACCGACTTCCAGGGTCGGTTGTTCGAAGGCTCGGCCCGCCTGCTCGCCCTCGCCGACGCGCTGGTCGAGATCAAGTCGGTGTGCACCTGCGGCCGCAAGGCGACGATGAACCTGCGCGTCGACGCCGTCGGCCGCGCGGTGGCGCACGGCGCACAGACCGATATCGGCGGCAACGACCGTTACGTCGCGCTGTGTCGTCGTCATTTCCGCGCGGCGCTCGGCTGAGATGCACGGCTGGATCATCCTCGACAAGCCGCTCGGGCTCGGCTCGACCCAGGCGGTGTCGGCGGTCAAGCGCGCGTTGAGGATCGGCGGTTATCCGAAGCTCAAGGTCGGCCATGGTGGAACGCTCGACCCGCTGGCGACAGGCGTGCTCCCGGTCGCGATCGGCGAGGCGACCAAGCTCGCCGGCCGGCTGCTCGACAGCGACAAGGCGTACGCGTTCACGATCCGCTTCGGCGAGGAGACCGACACGCTGGATGCGGAAGGGAAGGCGGTCGCGACCAGCGACACGCGCCCGACTTTGGCGCTGGTTGATGCGGTGCTCCCGCGCTTCACCGGCGCGATCGCGCAGGTGCCGCCCGCCTATTCCGCGCTGAAGGTCGGCGGCGAGCGCGCCTACGACCTGGCACGGGCGGGGGAGGAAGTGGTGCTCGCGAGCCGCGATGTGATCATCCATTCTCTTCATTCCTCCCCGGGACAAGGAGGGGGACCAGCCGCAGGCTGGTGGAGGGGGTTCACGACGAGTGCAGCGCTTGGCCGCGAACCCCCTCCACCACCGGCTAGCGCTGGCGGTCCCCCTCCCCGTCCCGGGGAGGAATTAAACGAACTCACCTTCTTCGCCCATGTCTCCAAGGGCACCTACATTCGCAGCCTCGCTCGCGACATCGCCCACGCGCTCGGCACCGTCGGCCACGTCACGATGCTGCGCCGCGCCAGGGCCGGCCCGTTCGGGCTCGATCAGGCAATAACGCTGGACAAACTGGCCGAACTCGGGCAGGCGCGCGCTCTTGAACAGATACTCCTGCCGTTGAGGGCGGGGCTGGACGACATCCCGGCTCTATCCCTCACCCCCGACCAGGCAGGGGCGCTCCGACAGGGGCGTGTGCTGGTCGGGATCGCCGCCGCCGATGGTGTGACCTTTGCGACCTCCGACGACGTGCCCGTTGCGCTGGTCGAGGTCCGGGACGGAAACGTCCACGTCGTCCGCGGTTTCAACCTGATGTCGAAGGACGACCAATGACGATTACCGCAGAACGCCGCCAGGAAGTGATCAAGGAACATTCGCGCGGCGAGGCCGACACCGGCTCGCCCGAGGTGCAGGTCGCGATTCTGACCGAGCGGATTCGCAATCTGACCGAGCATTTCAAGGGTCACAAGAAGGACAATCACTCGCGTCGCGGGCTGCTGATGATGGTCAACAAGCGCCGGACGCTGCTGGACTATCTCCGTCACAAGGACGGCCAGCGCTATCTCGACATCATCGCGAAGCTGGGTCTTCGCAAGTGATCCAAACGGCTCCTTCGGGAGCCGTTTTCGTACCCGTCAGGTCGCAATCCGGTGGCCTGGCAAGAAGCGACAACTCGCTTCGAACCGCAGCGGGCCGGCTAGCCCGCGCATAGGCCCCGTCGGCATCTGGCCGCCGGAGTGAAGGAAACACGCATGTTCGATACCAAGAAAGTCGAGATCAATTGGGGCGGCAAGCCGCTGACGCTGGAGACGGGCCGCGTCGCCCGCCAGGCCGACGGCGCCGTCCTCGCGACGCTGGGCGAGACGGTCGTGCTGTGCGCGGTGACCGCCGCCAAGACGATCAAGGAAGGGCAGGACTTCTTCCCGCTCACCGTCCACTATCAGGAAAAGTTCTCCGCCTCGGGCCGCATCCCCGGCGGCTTCTTCAAGCGCGAGCGCGGCGCCACCGAAAAGGAGACGCTGACCAGCCGTCTCATCGACCGCCCGATCCGCCCGCTGTTCCCCGAAGGCTTCCTGAACGAGATCAACGTGATCTGCCAGGTGCTGAGCTATGACGGCGAGAACGAGCCCGACATCCTGGCGATGGTGGCGGCGTCGGCGGCGCTGACCATCTCGGGCGTGCCCTTCATGGGCCCGATCGGCGCCGCGCGCGTCGGCTATCAGGGCGGCGAATACATCCTCAATCCGACCCAGACGCAAGTGAAGGAAGGCGAGCTCGACCTCGTCGTCGCCGCCACCGGCGATGCCGTGATGATGGTCGAGTCCGAGGCCAAGGAGCTTTCCGAAGAGGTTATGCTCGGCGCCGTGATGTTCGCCCACCGCGCGTCGGCGCAGGTGATCGACGCGATCATCGACCTGGCCGAGCAGGCCGCCAAGGAGCCCTGGGAGCTCAAGGCCGGGATCGACACCACCGCGGTCAAGGCCAAGCTCAAGGCGATCATCGGCGACGACCTCGCCGCCGCCTACAAGCTCCAGGACAAGCAGCAGCGCCAGACCGCGATCAACGAGGCCCGCGCCAAGGCCAGGGCCGAGATGGAGCCGGTCAAGCACGACAACCCGGCCGAGTATCTCGCCAGCCTGAAGCTGGTGAAGAAGCTCGAGGCCGACATCGTTCGCGGCGCGATCCTGACCGACGGTATCCGCATCGACGGCCGCGACACCAAGACGGTTCGCCCGATCGAAGCGATGGTCCACTTCCTGCCGCGCGCGCACGGCTCGGCGCTGTTCACCCGCGGCGAGACGCAGTCGATCTGCACCACCACGCTCGGCACCCGCGACGCGGAGCAGATGATCGATGGGCTGGATGGCCTGAGCTACACCCACTTCATGCTGCACTATAACTTCCCGCCGTACAGCGTTGGCGAAGTCGGCCGCTTCGGCGCCCCGGGCCGCCGCGAAGTCGGGCACGGCAAGCTCGCCTGGCGCGCGCTGCACCCGATGCTTCCGACCAAGGAAGAGTTCCCCTACACGATCCGCGTCCTGTCCGACATCACGGAGAGCAACGGATCGTCCTCCATGGCC
>CAXTRJ010000140.1:0-7467 GCA_964246585.1 uncultured Sphingomonas sp.
CGCGTGTCGGGCTGATCGGCCGCAACGGCGCGGGCAAGTCGACGCTGGTGCGCGTGATCGCCGGGCTGCTCGACCCCGATGACGGTTCGGCGGACATGCCGCGCGGCGCGCGCATCGGCTATCTGGAGCAGGAGGCTCCCTCGGGTCCCGCCACGCCGTTCGAGACGGTGCTCGCCGCCGACACCGAGCGCGCGGCGCTGCTGGTCGAAAGCGAGGAGTGTCACGATCCCGACCGGCTCGGTCACGTGCATGAGCGGCTGCTTGCCATCGACGCCTACGCCGCGCCCGGCCGCGCGGCGCGCATCCTGTCGGGGCTGGGTTTCGACGAGGACGCGCAAGGACGTCCGCTCGACAGCTTCTCGGGCGGTTGGAAGATGCGCGTCGGGCTCGCCGCGCTCCTGTTCTCGCAGCCCGATCTACTGCTCCTCGACGAGCCCTCGAACCATCTCGACCTCGAAGCGGTGTTGTGGCTGGAGGACTTCCTGCGCTCCTACCGCGCGACGATCGTCGTGGTCAGCCACGAGCGCGACTTCCTCAACAACGTCGTCGACCACATCCTGCATCTGAGCGGCGGCAAGGTGCAGCTCTATCCGGGCGGCTACGACGCGTTCGAGCGGCAACGCGCCGAGCGGATCGCGCAGATCGAGGCGGCGCGCGCCAGCCAGGCGACGCAGCGCGCCAAGCTGCAGGATTACATCGCGCGCAACTCGGCGCGTGCCTCCACCGCCAAGCAGGCGCAGAGCCGCGCCAAGGCGCTGTCCCGGATGCAGCCGATCGCCGAGCTGCACGAGGACCCGTCGCTGCGGTTCGACTTTCCCGATCCGACCGAACTGCGCCCGCCGCTGATCACGCTCGACATGGCGAGCGTCGGTTACGGCGACGTGCCGATCCTGAAGCGGCTGAACCTCCGGCTCGACCCCGACGACCGCATCGCGCTGCTCGGGCGCAACGGCAACGGCAAGACGACGCTGGCGCGGCTGCTGGCGGCGCAGCTGACCCCGATCGAGGGCGACATGGCGTCGTCGGGCAAGATGAAGGTGGGGTATTTCACCCAGTACCAGGTCGAGGAGCTCGACACGAACGACACGCCGGTCGAGCACATGGCGCACGCGATGACGGGGTCGACGCCGTCGGCGGTGCGCGCGCAGCTGGGGCGGTTCGGCTTTTCGGGCGACAAGGCGACGACCAGGGTCGGCAAGCTGTCGGGCGGCGAGCGGGCGCGGCTGGCGCTGGCGCTGATCACGCGCGACGCGCCGCATCTGCTGATCCTTGACGAGCCGACCAACCATCTCGACGTCGACGCGCGCGAGGCGCTGGTCCAGGCGCTCAACGCGTACTCGGGCGCGGTGGTGCTGGTGAGCCATGACCGGCACATGCTGGAGCTGACCGCCGACCGGCTGGTGCTGGTCGACGACGGCACCGCGCGCGATTACGACGGCAGCCTCGACGATTACATCGCGCTGGTGCTGAAGGGCGACGGCAGCAAGGCCGGGAGCGGCGCGGGCACGAAGTCCGACCGCAAAAAGGACAAGAAGGCGGCCGGCGAGCGCCGCGACAAGGAAAAGGTGCTTCGCCAGGCGGCGCGCGACGCGGAGGCCGAGGTGGTGCGGTTGACGGCGGAGCGCAGCGCGATCGACCGCGCGACGTTCGATCCCAAGGGGGCCGAGCCGCGCTTCACGCGGATGACGATGGGAGAGCTGATGAAGCGGCGGTCGGAGGTGCAGGCCAAGGTCGAGGCGGCGGAGGCCCGGTGGATGGCGGCGAGCGAGGCGCTGGAACAGAGCACCGATCGCGCGGTGACGGCCTAGGCCGGGCGCTTACGGTAGCGGCCGATGGTGGTGGAAATGCTCGGGCGTTTTCGGGACTGAGGTGCTGTAGCGGACACTCGCAAAGCCGCTCCTTGGCGTACCACGCGCCCAGTGGCCAGCCGTCGACCATGACCGGCTCCGTCACACTACGCATGTCTAACAAAGTCTATCATTATTTGCTAGACTTTTGTAGAGCAAGCTAGACAGCGCCACAGCTCGCGGAGGGATAATGGACCCGTATCGTAACCCATTCGCTCCCGGTGCAGGTAGTCGCCCTCCGGAACTCGCAGGGCGAGACGCCATACTCGAGGCGGCAAGGATTTCGTGCGGGAGAGCCGTCAAGGGGAGAAGCGCGCGCTCGATCATGTTGCTGGGCTTGCGCGGTACTGGGAAAACCGTGCTGCTTAACGAGATCGCGCGAAACGCCGAGCACGAAGGCCTTATGGTTTCCAGGGTTGAATCTCCAGAAGGGGAGAGCCTTGCTCGCCTCATTTACCCGGAGATGCGCAAGGTCATGAGATCGCTGTCCGGGGTGGAAGCAGCAAAGCAGATAGCGAATCGCGGTCTCAAGGGGTTGCGGAACTTCGCCTCGATATTCAAGATCGAAATAGCTGGCTGGAAGTAGGCGTGGAACCCGAGCTTGGACTGGCAGACACGGGCGATATTCAGTATGATCTACCGGATCTTTTCGCCCTGATCGGGAAGGCTGCCCAGGCTGCGGGACGTGGCTGGGTACTCCTGATTGATGAAGTGCAATATCTGTCTGAAGCCGACCTGTCGGCACTGATCGTATCGCTGCACCGGATGTCACAGGAAGGGTTACCCGTTCTCCTGGTTGGCGCAGGTCTTCCGCAAATTGCTCGTTTGGCGGGAGAAGCGAAATGGCAATTATGTACTTAACTTAGCGGATTTGCTATGCTGGAAAGCCAGGAAGTTAATGGCAGCAAGCCCCGGGTTACTCCACAGATGATAACGCGCGTCTTAGCCGTTCTGCGCGAGTCGGGTCTGTGCGATCAAGTGAGTGCAACAGACGCTCCTGTAGCTGAACGTATCGTTCGAACAGTTCTTCTCGACGTGCAAGAGATTGCACAAAACCCCTAAGCTTTTCGCTGAGCAAGTAAAAAGCGAGTTCAAGATGCCTGATATGCTCGGGTTTCAACGTGTACTTTTCGGGTGACAAGCCGGTTGCTCGGTAAAATCCCGGGCTTCCGTACGGTGGCACTAGTCGGGCAGGGTGCAGGTGCTCATAATCGAAGGCTGGAAGCACCATCCAGTGTGCCAGCTTGTTTCGCTTAAGTGAAAGCTTGCGAGTTTTATCTTTCAGCCTTCCCCATTCCACAAGGACGTCATCGGCGCGCGGACTCGACATGCTGATACGAGAGGTTAGGGCCGCATCTACTAGGCCTAGCTTTGAACGAAAGTTCTCGATGGAATAGAATATTTCCATAGGAACTTGGCTATCCAGGTATTCAATGCCGCTATTTGGGCGGGCAGCGACGATGCTGGTGCAGACGGTGAAGATTGAGCAAAGCCGCTCCTCTACAAAACTCCATTGCGTTATGGCGCGACCTACTAGCGCGAACATTTGCTCCGTCGCCTCATGGGCTTTATCAACGTCGGCCATGCGTACCCCAGAAAACGAAAGCGCCTACTCCGAAGCGGAGACAGTGGCGCGCCGAGAGGCGGCGCTAAGCCGGATGCTGGCGACCCCTCCCAAGCCGCACAAGACTAGCAAAGCGAAGGACCGCGAGTCTCAATCGAAATAGCGCTTGCGGGGCGTTCCGATCTGGCGGGGTGCCGTCACCGCCTTAGGCGGCGAGCTTGTCAGTCCGCCGATAGGTGAGGCGACGGCCCTCGCCACCCTTCAGGATCACGGCGGCGCGCTCGCCGTCCGTCATCTCGCGGGTGTTGTAGCGAAGGTCGAACTCGGCACAGTAGCGGCCCAAATGCGCCTCGCTCATGTGGTGATAGGTGCCGATCACGCCGCGCTTGAAGATGGAGAAGAACCCCTCGACCGTGTTGGTGTGCTTCAACCCGCCATGCGTGACGTACTGCCCCGTGCTGTGATTGACGGTCGAATGTGCCGTGAACTCGCGGCCTAGGCGGGTGTAGATCGGGCTTTCGTCGGTGATCAGGTGCGACTGGCGATCGACGTGGGCGACGATCAACGGACGCACGTTCTTGGCGGTCACATTGGCGACGTGGAAGCTCTTCACGTGGCCCTCATGCTGGACCAGCGCGACCACGGGCTTTTTGGGGGCGGGAGCGCGGTAGGCGCGGTTCTTGGCCTTACCGCCGACATAGGTTTCGTCGGCTTCGACAATCTCGCCAGGGCCGCCCAGCGGGCCTTGGGGAGCCGCACCCTCCATCGCCTCGCGGATGCGGTGACACAGGAACCACGCGGTTTTGTAGGTGACGCCCAGCATACGCTCCATCTGCTTGGCGCTCATGCCCTTCTTGGACGCCGCCATGAGGTGCGTCGCCAGAAGCCACTTGTGAAGCGGAACGTGGCTACGCTCCATCACCGTGCCGGTGCGAACGGTAAACTTGTCACGGCAATCGTTGCACAGGAACATACCAGCCTGTGTCTTGCCGCCCATCTTGCGGACGGCGAGCGAACCGCAATGCGGGCACGACGGTTCGCCGTTCCAGCGCGACGCCTCAATATGGGCGAGCGCCTTGGCTTCGTCGTGGAAGATCGGGTCGGTGATGTTGGTAGCCATGCACAGCGTATGCACCGGTCACGCTGCTAAGTAAAGTACATAATTGCCAGCGAAATCGTACGCGGAGCGGCTGTTTCAATATCCGCCCGTGGGAGCCCTCGACCCGGCTTCCGCCGAGCAGGCCGTCGAAAAGCCGATCATTGAGGAAGAGGCCATCATTGCACCAGAAGCACTGCAGGCCATTGTCGAGCGCACCAAGGGTTATCCCTTCTTCCTTCAAGAATGGGCCTCTGTAGTATGGAATAACGCGGAAGGACCGGAAATCACCCTTGCCGATGCGGACCATTCCTACACCGAGACATTGGCGCTGCTGGACGAGGGCTTCTTCAAGGTGCGGATCGATCGCCTGACAAGGGCAGAGGTGCAGTTCGTAAGGGCGATGGCGGGACTTGGGGATGGACCCTATGCGATGGCGGACATCGCACAGGTAATGAAACGCACCCAGAAGTCCTTGGGACCCGCGCGGTCGAGTATCATCTCAAAGGGCATGATCTATAGTACCGATCATGGATATCTGGATTTCAGCGTGCCGCTGTTCGCCGAGTTCATGCGGCGTCAGGGCTAAACAAGGACGCAATCCGCGTCAAAAGTCGACTATGTCCGATTTTGGGGAAAGCTGATCGGCGCTTGAACGGCAACGACTGGGCGTTTGCTGCCCTTCCCGTTGCAGAGCGCGATCCAGACCCGGATCGCGTTCGACTGCCCGATGCTCGCGAAGCCCCCTTGGTCAGGATGGGTGAGCCTCGGTCTATTTCTCCGTTCCGCCCTCGCCCGCCGCCGGGCGCTCGAACCAGGCCTCGACCTCGCCCGACAATTTCACCGTCAGCGGCTGGCCGCGACGGTCGACCTTCTTGCCGAGCGCGACGCGGATCCAGTTTTCGGACAGGCAATATTCCTCGACGTCGTGGCGCTGGGCGCCCTTGAAGCGGATGCCGACGCCGCGCTCCAGCAGCGCCTGGTCGAAGAACGGGCTCGCGCTATTGGTGGATAGGCGATCGGGGGGCGTGTCGGTCATGGGCCGCGCCCTTGCCGCAATCGCGCGCTAGCCGCCACTGAAAACGGCGCGGGAGCATGTCCCCGCGCCGTCCTGCCTCAGCGGCCGATCAGTAGCCGTAGCCGTAGCCACGATCGTAGAAGCCTCGACCGCCACCACGATAACCGCGCGGGCCACCATAGTAGCCCCGCGGCGGGCCGTAATAGCCGCGCGGCCCCCGGAAACGGCGCGGCACGCGGTAGGCGCGCGGGCCGTAATAGCCGCGGGGCGCGTAATAGCCACGCGGGCCGTAATAGCCACGGTCGTAGTAGCCGCCGCGGAAACCGCGATTGCGGTTGCTCGACGCGATCGCCGCGCCGACGCCGAGACCCACGATGCCGCCGACGATCGCGCCCGTGGCGACGTCGCCGCCGCGGTTGCGCCGATAACGCTGCGCGTCGGCCGGGGCCGCGACGGTGAGGGTCGTCGCGGCGAGCGCGATGCCCAGTCCTGCCTTCATCACCAGATTGTTCATCTCAGACCTCCTGATACGCAAATGGCCCACGGGAGAATCAACGCACAAGGCCGCGAACCCGTTGCATTCATTGGCCGAGTCGGGCTGAACGGTCGAGGAACCGGGCGTTAACCGGCGGTTTAGGAAACGGCGCATGGCATGTTGGCTGCTCAAGTCCGAACCCGACAGCTATGGCTGGGACGACCTGGTCCGCGACGGCGCGACCGAGTGGACGGGGGTGCGCAATCCGGCGGCGGCCGCGCACCTGCGCGCGATGCGGGTCGGCGACGCGGCGCTGTTCTACCATAGCGGCAAGGAAAAGGCGGCGGTCGGCGTGATGCGCGTCACGCGGGAGGCGCGGCCCGACGGCGATGACGGACGCTGGGTATCGGTCGCGGTCGCACCGGTCGGCCCGCTGGCGCGGCCGGTGACACTGAAGGCGATGAAGGCGGAAAGCGCGCTGGCCGACCTGCCGGTGCTGCGCCAGCCGAGACTGTCGGTGTCGCCGGTAAGCGAGGAGGCGTGGGTCGTGCTGCTCGCGATGGGCGAGCGCGATTAGCGTAATCCCGAAGGTCGCCCCCGTGACCAGCGCGGTCGCGGGGGCGCGCGCCTCAATCCTCGTCGTCGCTCTCGGTGCCCGAGTCGACCAGCGCCTGGCCGAGCGAGCGGACCTTTTCCGCGACCTTCTCGTCCTCGCACTTGTCGGCGAGCTTGACGGTCGCGGGGCCCAGCTTGCCGAGCAGCTTGGTGACCTTGTCGGCGTTGGGCTCGTCCTTTTCCAGCTCCTTGGCGAGACGGTCGAGGTCGGCATGGACGCCCTTGGCGCCGGCGACGTCGGTCTTTTCCAGCTCGGCCGACCACTCATGGACCAGCTTCGCGCCGTTCTTGGGGCTGGTCTTGTCGAGCCCCTTCTCGACGGCGCCCTCGGTCGCGGCGAAACGCTTCGGCATGGTTCGATCTCCTGAGCGCCACGGGTTCGGTCCGACATGGGCGTCCCGGATGCGAGCGACAAACCGCCCGGCCCTCGCCCTGTTCCACGACCGGCGAAGGCGACTCCGCGCGGCCGATGACCGTTATTAACTCAGGATACCGTCAGCTTCCGTCGCCGCGATATTTGATCTCGAGGAAGCGCCCGCGCGTCTGCAGGCTGTCGAGGTCGCCTTGCGCCAGCTGCGCCGACATCTGGCCGATCTGCTCATCGATCAGCTGCAATCCGTCGACCAGCTGCGCGTCGGGCGTCTTGCCGTTGCGCGGCACCGAGCGGAGCGGCGGCGGCACCTTGGCGTAGCCTCGGACGAACTCGGGCAGCTGCTCGGCGACCAGCTGGCGCAGGTCGGCGGCGATCGGCTCGCCCTCGTCCAGCGTCGCCAGCTGCGGCTCGAGCGTCGCCAGCCGCGCGCCGATCCGGTCGACCAGCGTCACCGCCGGCGCGGGCAAGGCGGGTCGCTG
>CAXTRJ010000141.1:0-7457 GCA_964246585.1 uncultured Sphingomonas sp.
GCCGTCCTGCGCTCTCGCATCGAGCGGCTTCTGCCCGACCTCGTCCTGCTCGGCGACGGCGAGGACTATGTCGGGCCGGCGGCGCGTGCGCTTGCCGAGAGGCGCGACGCTGCGGCCATGCAGGCCGACCGGGCACGGCGCGACGCCGGCCGGCTCGGGGAGGCGGAAACGCAGCTGGATGCGCAGGACCGGCGCGTTGTGGCCATCGACGGCGAGATAGCGCTTGTCCCGGGCGAGGCGGGCGGCCTCGCGACCGCATTGGCGGAACTGAGCGCGTTCGTTGACGGCGAGATATGTCCGGTGTGCGAGCGGGACTACGCCGAGGTTGGGCGCGGCCTCCTTATCGAGCACGTCCACGCGAAGGTGCGCACGCTGTCCGCTTCGGCCGAGCGTCTGCTCACGCTGGGGCGGACCCGGGGAGAGGCGACCTCGGCGGCGGAGCGGCTCCGCCAGGAGGTGCAAACCTTGCAGGCGAGCAGCGTGGATCCGGAGGGGCTGGCCGGACTGGATCGGCGGCGGGCCGACCTGGACGCAGCGCTCGTCGAGTTGGAGGCGCTCGCCGACATGCTACGCGAGGGCGCGCGGCTGCGAGCCGCCGACATCGCCGCGCGACGCGCCGCTGCGGAACGCGAGAGATTGGATGCCTCGATGGCAGCAACGCGTGAGACGGTGTCCGCCTTGGCCGGCTCGATCGGCCTCGTGGGCACCGAAGCCGAAGGTGACGTTTCGCGAACGATCGATCGCTTGGAGGAGGCGCTCGCGGCCGAGGCGAACAGGCTGGATCGCAGGGTGGCGGCCAGGCGCGAGGCGCTGGCGAGCCTGGCGACGATCAGGGCGGACGTCGCGCGCCGCGTCGAGGTAGACCGCGCGATCGTCGCGCACTCACTCGCGGTCGCCGCCGCGGATCAGGCCCTGACCCGGGCGCAGACGCTGCGGACGCAGGGCCAAGGATTGCGCGACACGGTCGACCGGGTCCGGTCTGCCATCATCCGGCGGGAGTTCAACGACCGGTTGAACCGCCTCTGGCGCGACCTCTTCGTGCGGCTCGCGCCCGGCGAGCCGTTCGTGCCCGCGTTCAGCATCCCCGAAGGCGAGACCCGCCGTCTCCAGCCCAAGCTGGTCACGATGCACCGCGAAGGCGGCGAGGCCGGCGGCACGCCGGGCGCCATGCTCAGCGCCGGCAACCTCAACACCGCGGCGCTGACGCTGTTCATTGCGCTGCACCTGTCGGTCCCGACCCAGCTGCCCTGGCTGATCCTCGACGATCCGATCCAGTCGATGGACGACGTGCACGTCGCCCACTTCGCGGCGCTCCTGCGCACCCTGTCCAAGGAGCACGGGCGGCAGGTGGTCATCGCCGTCCACGACCGCCAGCTGTTCGACTACCTGCGGCTCGAACTCAGCCCCGCCTTTCCGGACGACAGCCTGCTGACGCTGGAGCTCACGCGGGGGCCCCGCCGTGACACGCGCTGCCTGTCGCAGCGGCTCTCGTTCCAGGAGGAGGTTGCGCTGCTCGCGGCGGCTTGACGCCGGATGCGAAGGGCGGCGTTGCGTCAACGTTCGTCGCGCGCGAGGGGTTGCCGGGTGAACCGCGATCCCGCCCTCCTCACCTCGCTCGGCGTCGACGAGCTCAACGACGCGATGGCCGAGCGCGAGAGGCGCATCGCCGCGACGCTCGCCCGCTATGAGCCCGTGTCGGCGACGCTCGCCTGGTTCGACACGCTCCGCGCCATCGAGGAGTTCATAAACCTGACAACCCATAACTGGGACGACGAAGCGTTCGAGCAGGAGCTCTACGCAATGCCGGTGCTGGGCATCGTGTCCGCGCCCGCGCGGCTCGCCGCCGCGCGGAGCGCGCTCGTCGCTCGGTTCGGCGAGAACTTCGCTGGCCGCTTCGTCCAGCTCGTGATCAGGGGCGCCTCCATCGCGACCGCCTTCGCGTCCCACGGCCTTGGCGCTCGGGCGGCGGGCTTCGCGACGGTCGGCAGCATGATCGGCTACCCCATGTCGAGGCGCAGGCACTTCGTCGCGCTGCTGCACGCCCTGCCAATCCACTGTCGGGGCAGCCAGACCCTGGAGCCGCTCCACACCTTCAACGACTTCCTCCCCGCCATCGAGATGGAAGGGCTGCCGCTCGTCGGCACGCGGCAGGCGCTGCTCGTGAACGCATCGCGCAAGAGGCTCGGACTCGACGCGGACGTCGCACTCCAACTTCCAATGCTCGATCCGATGTTCCTGGATCCGGAGCGCTCCCGCATCACAGAGGTCCCCCTCGTGGACGCCGGCATTGCCATGCTCGCCGGCAGGGAGCCGCTCGCGCCGGACCGCCTGTTCTCCGCCGCCGAGCTCCGCAACGACATCGTCGCGCTGGAGGCCGCATATGCCGAGTTCAACCTCGCCGGGACGGCGTTCGCCCAGGCGGCAACCTTGGTCCGACGGCTATCGCGCGAGTTCGTCGACCGCGACTTCTGGATCCGGATCAGCCCCGCGCAGCTCGACGCGCTATCGCGCGAGCTCGGGCTGACCCCCAGGCTCACGTCCGCGCTGGTCCACGCGGACCCGTCCTATATCGGGTGCCTATCGACCTACGCCCCGCTCGTGCTGGTGGACGGCGCCTACCTCTCGACGGTGACGCTGCTCAGCCGCTTCATATACCATTGGCGATCGGTTAGCCTGGACGGCAGCAAGCGCTTCCAGATCCGCGCCGGGTTCATGTTCGAGAAGGCGGTCGCGGACGAGCTCGGCCGCCAGGGCTTCGCGGTCCAGGACATCACCCGCATCGACCGGCACGAGTTCGACGTGGTCACGGTGCGCGACGGGATCGTCTGGAACGTGCAGTGCAAGAACAACTTCGTCGACCTAGAGGCGCTCGAGGCCAAGCCGGCCACCTTCGCTAGGTATAACCACCGTCTAGTGCGGAGCTACGAGCGCGCGCTCGCCAAGGAGCGCGCCCGCGAACACGTCCTTTCCGGCAAGCTGGCGATCAACGCAATCGAGCACATGCTGGTCTCGCGCTTCCCGGTGGTCACTGACAACCCGCGGATCGTGCCCTTCAGCCGGATCGGCGAGTTCGGCCCGCTGGCCGACACCATTTGTGTTGGGTAGGACATGGAACGCATGCCTGGTCGGGCGTGCTTCCGGAGAGACGGGAGGTCGAAATGACTACGTTCTTCATCCCCAACGTTGATGTGGACCTTCAGAAGGCGCTGCGAGAACTCGCCACGTTTGTCGGCAAAACTTTCTTGTAGAATTATATTCTCATTATGAATGCCCGCCATTCCCTTGAAGCAGACAATCCGGGTGGGGCACTCAAGTGGAAGCTGAACGAAGTTCAAGATAAACGAGCATTCACTTGTGGGAGTCGCGAAGTTGCTCTGAATGGCCGCTTGTGGCCAAGTGGAATCAGCGAAAACTGCGTTGAATTGCGGCAACGACTGCACGTCCTTCACTCAGTGTCGCTTCGATCATTGATTGAAAATGGTGCGTGGTTGCGCCACGCGTGCCGACATAGCCTGATCGAACCAGCTCGACGAATGCCTCGCTGCGCAGATAATGACCATCGAGTTCGGCATGGTCGATGCGAAGGCCGCCCCGGGTTCCGCGCAGGCCGCCATGGCCAAGCATATGGTCGAGATGGCCTAGGCTGATCACGATGCCTGCCGCACTCGCCGCCGAGTGGCGTTTCATCATTTTCACAAAGAAGGCGCCAGGATGGAGGCGGTACGGCCCCTCCGGTTCAAAATCGCGATCGAACTGCCGCATCCGGTCGAGCTCATCCTCGAACTGCCAATTGACGCGAACTTGCCATCCCTCGCCCGTGTCGCGGTCGCGTTCAAGCATCTTGTACTGGATCATCACCAGCGCACCGCGTCGTGCGTTGAGGTAGATAAGATCTACCCCGAGAAGCTGCTCAAGCGGTCGGCGATTAGCTGTGTAGATCTCGAGCTCGCCGTCATGTTTCCTGAAACGTGCTCGTCCTGTCAGATCGCTGTCATCCATGGTCCACCCCGGCAACCATCGGGCATCATGTTCAATCGCTGCGTCCTCAAGAACGCGGACCGAGGCGATCGCGCTCGGGCCAAGAACGGCCAGCTCATACGCTTCGCCATCGCCGCCAAAGGCGTTGACGGCGAGCTTAATAGCGTCGTGCTGCATGACGACCGCATTTTCGACTCGCCCGCGTCCGGCAATCCAAGCGAGGATGCGCCGCAGGACAGGTGCGTTGGCGTCATCGGCAGCTAATGTCGCGATTATCAGATGCCCGAGTTGGCTGGAGACCGCCGTGATCTCTTCGGAGGCAGCACGCAATCGCGCGACAGCCTGTCGCAAAGTGGGAGTCTCAACGTCGCGCAGCAGGCGGGCAAGCGAACCGGGTTCGATGTCATCGACGAAATCAAACGCGACGCGGGTATCAAGCGATGAAATAGCCTGCCGTGAGCGAACGATCCCGATGCGCAGACGTGACCTGCCGACCGCAATCAGCGCAAGCGAGCGAGCCTTGGCCGGTCTCGCCACTAGGTGGCGAAAATTGAGCGTGAACCGCGCGCCGTGCCGTCGGGTATCTTCTAAAGCTTCCCATGTCTCGCGATCAACACGGACAATTATCAGACCGGAGGCCTGCAATTGACGGATTTCGCGTTCTTCCATGGCTCCCCCCAGTAGTCGCGCACCGGTCAGGAGGTTTCTACTCAGCATCTCAGCTCGGCGCACGCCAATCCGCTTCCCGCCGAAAAGCCATATGAACAGCCGGAAGTTCAAATTGGCCGTTAACAAGCCGACTGGCCGTTTTACCAACCCGAGTGTCGCAGCCCATATCGCGCTGTCAAAAGTGACTATATGGCTAATGTCCGAATTTGAGGAGGAGAAAGGGGCACGCGAACGTCTTAATGTGGGTCCTGACCGCCGCAGAGGTGCCAACGGGATCGGAGCGGATGCGGACGGGCATCAGGCAGGGTGTCCGGTTGGGCTAGAAACTCCGCGGGATCATGCGGCACCGAGCCGGAGCGCGAGCGTGGCGAGCGTCACCAGCAGCACCGGGACGGTCAGCGTCGCGCCTACCCTGAAGTAGTAGCCCCAGCCGATGCGGATGCCCTTCTGCCCGAGGACGTGCAGCCACAGCAGCGTCGCGAGCGAGCCGATCGGCGTGATCTTGGGACCGAGGTCGCAGCCGATCACGTTGGCGTAGATCATGGCTTCCTTGACCGCCCCGGTGGTGTGGGTCGCATCGATCGACAGCGCGCCCACCAGGACGGTGGGCATGTTGTTCATTGTCGACGACAGCACCGCCGCCATAATCCCGGTCCCGTACGCCGCGCCCCAGACGCCGCCCTGCGCGGTGCGATCGAGCAGGCCCGCCAGGTGATCGGTCGGACCGGCGTTCCGCAGGCCGTAGACCACCAGGTACATTCCGAGCGAGAAGATCACGACCTGCCACGGCGCTCCGCTCAGCACCTTGCGGGTCTCGATGACGTGACCGCGCGCAGCGATGGCGAGCAGGAGGATCGCGCCGGCAGAGGCAACGGCGCTGACCGGCACGCCGACGGGTTCAAGCAGGAAGAAGCCGGCGAGCAGCAGTGCGAGGACGACCCAGCCAGCCTGGAACGTGGCCGGATCGCGGATCGCGTCAGCGGGCGCACGGAGCTGCACCACCTCGTAGCTGGTCGGCACTTCGCGGCGGAAGAACAGCAACAGCACGACTAGTGTGGCGGCGATCGACGCCAGATCGACCGGCACCATGACGGATGCGTAGTCGGCAAAGCCAATGCGGAAGAAGTCGGCCGACACGATGTTGACCAGGTTAGAGACGATCAGCGGCAGGCTGGCCGTGTCGGCCACGAAGCCCGCCGCCATGACGAACGCCAGCGTCGCCTTGTCACGGTAGCCGAGCGCCCGCAGCATCGCGATGACGATCGGCGTCAGGATCAGCGCCGCGCCGTCGTTGGCGAACAGAGCCGACACGGCTGCGCCCAGCAGGACGATCAGGACGAACAGCCGTCGCCCATGCCCGCCACCCCAGCGGGCGACGTGGAGCGCCGCCCATTCGAAGAAGCCGGCCTCGTCCAGCAGCAGGCTGACGATGATGATCGCGACGAACGTCGCCGTCGCATTCCAGACGATGCCCCACACCACGGGCACGTCGGAGAGCGAGACCACCCCGACGAGGAGCGCCACGGCCGCCCCGCCCAGCGCGCTCCACCCGATGCCGAGGCCTCGGGGCTGCCAGATCACGAGCGCGATCGTGACGACGAAGATGGCGAGGGCGAGCAGCATCAAGCGATGCGCTGGCCGAACGCGTCGGCGACCTGCTCGCCGTCCGCCTTGGCGAACACGCTCTGTAGCGCCTCCGGCAGCAGATCGAGGACCGTTTCGGATGGGCGGCAGAGCCGGACGCCCAGGGGGGAGACGACCAGCGGCCGGTTGATGAGGACCGGGTGCGCCATCATGGCGTCGAGCAGCGCGTCGTCGGACAGCGACGGGTCAGCGAGGCCCAACTCGGCGTAGGGAGTTCCCTTCTCGCGCAGCAGATCGCGGGGGCTGATGCCGACACGGTCGATCAATTCGACCAGCAGGGCGCGGGAGGGCGGGGTCTTCAGATACTCGACGACGTGTGGCTCGATGCCGGCGTTGCGGATCATCGCCAGCATGTTGCGCGACGTTCCGCAGGCGGGATTGTGGTAGATCACGATGTCGACGGCCACGGCGCGTCCTTTCAGCAGCAGGGGGGTGAGTTCGGCCAGAAGCGGCCCGCACAGCTCGGGCGAACCGGCGCAACAGTCCTTGACAAGGAACAGCGTCAGCGCCCGCAGCCCGTCTAGGTCGGCGCGGTAGATGATCGAGCGGCTGTGCCGCTCGGATCGGACGATGCCGGCGCGGGCGAGGATGCCGAGGTGTGCCGACATGGTGTTCTGCGGCACGTCGAGCTGGCGGGCGATCTCGCCCGCCGCCATGCCTTCCGGCTCATGGCGTACCAGCAGACGGAACACGTCGAGACGGGTGCCCTGCGCGAGCGCACCAAGGGCAGCAATAGCAGACTATATATCCATATATCGAGCATAGGAGATATGACGGCTGCCGCAAGGCTCGCGGTTGCAAAGGGCAGTTATGTGGTTGTGCCGGCCCGAAAACGGACCGGGCGCTATCCACCATAATACGTGGTGCAGCTGTCGTGGCCGAATGCCCGAAGCGGGCATCACATCGACATGAATGGACGGCCGAAGTTGGGAATCCGGAACGGGGCTGCGAATGGCGGCTTATGGGTCTGTTGGGTCGCTGGGATTGGGTCCTCGCGGACGTAAATCCTGGGACCAGACTGCAGAGGATCGCGCAAACGGCTCGGACGTGAAGCTCAACGACCTACTATACACTCCGCAATGAGCCACGCCTTCCGGCCGGTCCGCCGTCGATTGCGGTGTGCCCACCTCGCTCGTACAAGTGCGCGGAGTCTGGAGGAGAGATGG
>CAXTRJ010000142.1:0-7394 GCA_964246585.1 uncultured Sphingomonas sp.
GGTGAAGGCGCATGGCGGCCAGTCCGCGACGCGCGAGGTCGCCTGGAGCGCGGTGCGCGCGACGCCTGCGGGCGTCGTCGTCGAGACGGGCGAGCGCCGGTTCGGCCGGGTGACGCTCGCCGGGGTCGATGCGCTCGATGTGCGGCGACTGGCGCCGAGGGTTTAGATCAGCTTACCCTCCGTTCGTCTCTAGCGAAGTCGAGAGACCGGGTTCAGGTGCTATACGAAAGGTTTCTCGACATCGCTCGAAACGAACGGGGGGGGGGGGTGTAGCGACCACACTGACAATGGTGTAAATAGCTAGCCGTGGAACTCCCCAATCCGGTCACGCTCGCGATCCCCGCCTTTATCCTGCTGGTGCTGGTCGAGATGGTCGTCGCGCGCTTCCGCGACCGGCGGCGCTATTGCCCGCGCGACACGTTGACGTCGTTGTCGCTCGGGCTGGGCAGCACCGTCGCGGGGGCGTTGTCCGCCGGCGTCGTGTTCGCGCTGGCGACGTGGGTGTGGGGGTTTCGGCTCTTCGACATCGGCTACGCCTGGTACTGGTTCGTCGTCGCGTTCGTCCTCGACGACCTCGCCTATTACTGGTTCCACCGCAGCGCCCACCGGGTGCGCTGGTTTTGGGCGAGCCATGTCATCCACCATTCCAGCCAGCATTATAACCTGTCGACCGCGCTCCGGCAGACCTGGACCGGGTTCTTCTCCCTCGCCTTCCTGTTCCGCCTGCCGTTGTTCCTCATCGGCTTCCCGCCGGCGATGGTCTTTTTCGTCGCCGCGCTGAACCTCGTCTACCAGTTCTGGATCCACACGGAGGTGGTCGGGCGGCTGTGGCGGCCGATCGAGGCGGTGATGAACACGCCGTCGCACCACCGCGTTCACCACGCGACCAACGCGCGCTATCTCGATCGCAACTATGCCGGCGTGTTCATCGTCTGGGACAGGTTGTTCGGCACCTACGAGCCGGAGATCGCCGAGGAACGCCCGCGCTACGGCTTGGTGCGCGACCTCGGCAGCTTCAGCCTGCTATGGGCGGCGTTCCACGAATGGATCGGCATCGCCAAGGATGTCCGGCAAGCGCCGGGTTTCCGTAACAAGCTCGGCTACCTATGGCGCCCGCCCGGCTGGAGCCATGACGGCAGCCGCGAGACCAGCGACGCGATCCGGGCGCGGTGGGAGGGACGCAAGCTACCTTAACCGTGACGCGGACTGGTTTCGGCTTCCATGGTCGTTCCAACACAACGATCGGCGGAGCTCGGCCACCGCTGGACCCCGGATCAAGTCCGGGGTGACGGAATGTGGGTAGAGACGACCTGCCCAACTCGATCAAAGTACCGCTTTGATGGACCGCAAAAAAGGCCCGGTACGTCGCCGTACCGGGCTTAGGGTGTCCGCAGGAGGAACGTCGTGTCGGGGCGACCACCGGCCACCCCGTAAAGCTCAATAATTATACGCGCGCTCGCCGTGTTCGCCGAGGTCGAGGCCTTCATACTCGACCTCCGCCGTGACGCGGCCGCCGGTCAGCGCCTTGGCGATGTAAAAGGCGATAACGGTGCCGATCGCGGCCCAGACGATCGTCGCGCCGACCGCGAGCAGCTGGATCCACAGCTGCGCGGCCAGGCCGACCGAGCCGTCGCCGGGGCCGCCGAACGCGGGCTGGTATACCACCGCCGTCCCGATCGCGCCGACGATGCCGCCGACGCCGTGGATGCCGAAGGCATCGAGCGAGTCGTCATAGCCGAGCTTGGGCTTGATCACGGTCACCGCGAAGAAGCACACCACCGAGGCGACCGCGCCGAGCACGATCGCGCCGAACGGGCCGGAATTGCCCGCCGCCGGGGTCACCGCGACCAGCCCGGCGATGACGCCCGAGCAGAAGCCGAGCGCCGAGCCCTTGTGCCCCGATACCCGCTCGGCCAACATCCAGAACAAGGCGGCGCTCGCGGTGGCGACGAAGGTGTTGATCATCGCCAGCGCCGCCGAGCCGTTCGCCTCGAGCGCCGAGCCGGCGTTGAAGCCGAACCAGCCGACCCACAGCAGCCCGGTGCCGATCATCGTCATGGTGAGCGAGTGCGGCGCCATGCGCTCGGTCGGGTAGCCGATCCGCTTGCCGAGCAGGATCGCGGCGACCAGCGCCGAGACGCCGGCGTTGATATGGACCACCGTGCCGCCGGCGAAGTCGAGCGCGCCGAGCCCGAAGAAATAGCCGCTGACGCCAGTGTCGCCGCCATCATACCAGACCATGTGCGCGATCGGGAAATAGACGATGGTCAGCCACACCGCGGCGAAGGCCATGACGGCGGAGAACCTGATCCGCTCGACCACCGATCCCAACACCAGCGCGACGGTGATCGCGGCGAAGGTCATCTGGAAGGCGATGAAGACATATTCGGGGATGGCGACGCCGTCGCTGAAGGTCGCCGCCGTGCTCTCCGACGTGACCCCGGCGAGGAACAGCTTGTCGAACGCGGAGATGACCGCGTTGCCGCTGCCGCCGAACGCCATGGTGTAGCCCCACATCACCCAGATCAGCATGGCCAGCGCGGCGACCGCGCCGACCTGCGTCATCACCGACAGCATGTTCTTGGTCCGCGCCAAGCCACCGTAGAACAGCGCGAGGCCGGGCAGGATCATCGCCAGGACGAGGACGGTGGAGACCATCATCCAGGCGGTGTCGCCCTTGTCCACCGACGGTCCCGTCGCGGCGGCGGCGGGCGCCTGGAGCGCCGCGTCCTGCGCCCAGGCGGGCAACGCGGCGAAGAGGGCGAGCCCCGCGCCCAAGGCCATTGTGGCAAGCTTCATCCGTTCCCCCTTCAAAGCGCGGTCCGATCGGTCTCGCCGGTGCGGATTCGCACCGCCTGCGCGACGTCGAGCACGAAGATCTTGCCGTCGCCGATCGCGCCGGTGTTGGCGGCGGCCTGAACCGCCTCGACCACCCGGTCGGCGACATCGGCGGCGCAGACGACCTCGACCTTGATCTTGGGCACCATGTTGGTCGAATATTCGGCGCCGCGATAGATTTCGGTCTGGCCCTTCTGGCGGCCGAAACCCTTGACCTCGGTGACGGTCATGCCGGCGACGCCGATCGCGGTCAGCGCCTCGCGCACCTCGTCGAGCTTGAACGGCTTGATGATCGCGATGATCAGCTTCACGCTGGTCCCCCTGTTATCCAGCGGTACTCAGCAACGACCGTGCCAAACGCGAAACGACCCGCCCCCGCCGTTTTGGCGGGCGCGCAACGGTTACCACGCATTAAGTTTTAAGCAGGTTAGCGATGTTGCCCGAAAATCAGGCAGGTCGAGCGAGGATCGCCCGCGCGGTCGCGAGGTCGTCGGCGTCGACCATGACGCGCACCGGAATCAGCAGCCAGCTGCCGTCGCCGATCGAGGACTCGCCATCGAACGCGACCGCCGGCACGCCCTCACTCTCCAGCCGGCCGACTACGATATGCGCCTCCATCCGGTCGAACCGGCCGAGTTCGGCCAAACTCATCGCGGCCGCCTCATGCCGGTGGCCGAGTGGGATTGCGCACCGGCAAACCGTCGATGCTGGTCGTGTGCGCGGCGTATTTGGCGAAGCGCGTCGCCTCGTCCTGGGCGCGGTGATACTTGTTCAGCGTCTGTCGCTCGCGGTCGAACCGCATATGCGGGACGCCCCAGCCGCACGAGGTCTGCACCTGATCGACGCGAACGGCGAAGATCTGTCGCGTGCCGGGCAGCAGCGTGAACCGGTCGGCGAGCTCGGCCCAGCCGGCGTCTTGCGGCAAGACCGGCGTACCGCGACCGTACAGGCGCAAGATCAGCGCGGGGTTGTCGAACGCGCAGAACATCAGCGTGATGCGCCCATCGGCGAGCAGGTGCGCGTTGGTCTCGTTGCCCGAACCCGTCACGTCGAGATAGGCGACGTCGCGGTCGCCCAGCACGCGAAAGCTGTCCATCCCCTTGGGGCTGAGATTGACCCGCGCGTCCCCTGCGGCGGTGGCGACGAAGAACACCGGTTGGCACCCGATGAAGCCGCGGTGCCGGTCGTTCAGCGCGTCGAAGAACTCGGCCATGGAATACCCTCCCCCGGCGCGGCGCGCTCCTTCGCGCGGACCAGCGGCGCCGCCCAGGCTTCGTCGAGCAACAGCCGTGTCCCCGAAGCGCCAAGCGCCGCGATCTCGCTGGCCGCGTGCGCCGCGCCCGCGCCGTCGCCGCTCCGCTCGACCACGTAGCCGCCCTCGGCCGGACGCAGCGTGAAGCAATAAGGCGCGGCCGGGTTGTCCGGCTTGGCCAGAATCGCCAGCGAGCCGCCGTCGCGGCAGGCATAAACGTCCCACGCCGACCCGCCGAAGCGCCGCTCGACCGGGCCGATGTCGCACGATAGCGGACGAGCCGCCGCGTCGGACACCGCGCCCAGCAGCAGCGCCAGCGTGATCACACCGCCGTGCCGCCGACGGTCAGCCCGTCGACCAGCAACGTCGGCTGGCCCACGCCAGCGGGGACGCTCTGCCCGCCCTTGCCGCACATGCCGATGCCCTCGTCCAGCGCGAAGTCGTGGCCGATGCCGGTGACCTTGGTCAGCACGCTCGGCCCGTCGCCGATCAGCGTCGCGCCCTTGATCGGCGCGCCGATCCGGCCGTTCTCGACCAGGTAGGCCTCGGTGCACGAGAAGACGAACTTGCCCGAGACGATGTCGACCTGGCCGCCGCCGAACGATTTGGCGAAGATGCCCTTCTTGACGCGTGACAGCAGTTCGGCCGGGTCATCCCGCCCCGCGCGCATAAAAGTGTTGGTCATGCGGGGCATCGGCGCATGCGCGAAGCTCTCTCGCCGCCCGTTGCCGGTCGCCTCAACGCCCATCAGCCGGGCGTTGAGGCGATCCTGGATATATCCTTTCAGAATACCGTCCTCGATCAGGATGTTCTCCTGCGTCGGCGTCCCCTCGTCGTCGATCGACAAGGAGCCGCGGCGGTCGGCGATGCTGCCGTCGTCGACCACGGTGACGCCGGGCGCGGCGACGCGCTCGCCGATGCGGCCCGAGAAGGCCGACGTGCCCTTGCGGTTAAAATCGCCCTCAAGCCCGTGGCCGATCGCCTCGTGCAGCAGGATGCCGGGCCAGCCGGCGCCGAGCAGCACGGTCATCTCGCCGGCGGGGGCGGCAACCGAATCGAGGTTGACCAGCGCCTGCGCCAGCGCCTCGTCGATCGCCCGGTTCCACGTCTCGGGCGCCATCAGCTGGTCGTACAGGTAGCGTCCGCCCATGCCGAAGCCGCCGGTCTCGCGCCGGCCGTCCTGCTCGACGACGATCGAGACGTTAAGGCGGACCAGCGGCCGCACGTCGGTGGCGACGAAGCCGTCGGCGCGGACGATCTCGACCACGCTCCACGTCCCCGACAGCGCCACCGACACCTGCGCCACACGCGGATCGCGGGCGCGGGCGGCGGCGTCGATCGTCTGGCACAAATTCACCTTGTCGGCGAAGGGCACCAGGTCGAGCGGATCGGCGTCGGTGTAGAGGTGGCGGTTGGTCCCCGCCGGCGGCGGCGCCTTCGGGCCGGTCGACGGGTCGATCAGCGCCATCGTCTCGGCGGCGCGCTTGATCGCCGCGGGGGTCAGCTCGTTGGCATGGGCGAAGGCGGTGGTCTCGCCCGAGACGGCGCGCAAGCCGAAGCCCGAATGCGTGTCGTACGCGGCGGTCTTCAGCCGGCCGTCATCGAAACCGAACGCCTCCGACTTCTTGTATTGGAGGTAAAGCTCGCCGTCATCGGCCTGGGCCAACGCATCCGCGGCGAGGCGTTGCGCCTCCGCCGGGTCGAGCGTGTCGCGGTAGAGGAACTGGCGGGGATCGGCTGCAATGGTCATGCCACCGATATAGGGCGGCGGCGCGCCCGGTAAATGGCCCCGGTGATAGCTAGGTGCGGCTACCGTCGGCGCTGCCGCCTTCCGAATAGTCCGGCAGCTCGGACTGGTCAGCGCCGTCGGCTGGGCCGCCGACCAGGATGAAGCGCCGGTCGCAATAGCCGCAGTCGACATAGCCGTGCTCGTCGATCTGCAGATACACGCGCGGGTGGCCGAGCGCGGCGCCGCCGGGGATGTCGGCCGCGCCGTCGCAGGCGACGCGGCGTTGCGACACGCGAGTGGTCTCTAGCGGCGGGGTCATGGCGGGGGCGATAGCAAGGGGGCGTGTCGCCAACAATCCCTCTCCCATCGGAAGAGGGAGGGAGCGCCGAAGGCGCGGAAGGGTGAGGACAGGAGGTTCCTTGTCCTGTCCTCACCCTCCCACTGCCTCCGGCAGCGGACCCCTCCCTCTCCTCATAGGAGAGGGATAAAGGTTGAGGCACCGGCCTCACCCGCCTATCCCCACTCCATGACCGAGGCCGCCATCTCCATCGCCGGGCTGTGCAAGACCTACGCCGGCGGCAAGCAGGCGCTCGACGGGGTGACGCTGGACGTGCCGCGCGGGGAGATCTTCGGGCTGCTCGGCCCCAACGGCGCGGGCAAGTCGACGTTGATCAACATCCTCGCCGGGCTGGTCAACAAAACGGGCGGCACCGCGTCGGTGTGGGGCTTCGACATCGACGCGCACCCGCGCAACGCCAAGGCGTCGATCGGCATCGTCAATCAGGAGATCCTGTTCGACCCGTTCTTCACCCCCGCCGAGACGCTGGAGCTCCAGGCCGGGCTGTACGGCGTCGCCAAGCGCGACCGGCGCACAATGGAACTGCTGCGCGCGGTACGGCTGGAGGACAAGGCGGACGCCTATGCGCGGACGCTGTCGGGCGGCATGAAGCGGCGGCTGATGGTGGCCAAGGCGCTGGTCCATTCGCCCCCGGTGCTGGTGCTCGACGAGCCGACCGCGGGTGTCGACATCGAGCTTCGCCAGCAGCTCTGGGCCTATGTCCGCGAACTTAACGCGGCGGGCGTGACGGTGGTGCTGACGACGCACTATCTGGAGGAGGCCGAGGAGCTGTGCGACCGCATCGCGATCATCAACGGCGGCCGGCTGATCGCCAACGAGCCGACGCGCGAACTGGTCGGCAAGGCGCAGGAAAAGGTGGTCGCGGTGACCGTCGACCGCGACGTGGCCGCCGTGCCGACGAACGCGTGTTTCGGTAAGATCGTGCTGAAAGGCGCGCGGACGTTGGAGATCACCTATGCCAAGGACCGGGTCAACGCCGGCGAGGTGCTCGGCGCGGTGCAGGCGGACGGGTACGGCATCGTTGACGTGGTGACCAAGGAAGCGGACCTGGAGGACGTGTTCCTGAGCCTGACGCGCGCGGCGAACGTGTAGCCCACTCAGCGTTTCGCGGGCACGTCCAGTTGCACGGTCCGCCCGGTCGCGGCGGAGCGGCGGGCGGCGTCCAGGACGCGGGCGACGGTGAGCGCGTTGGCGAGCGAGGACGGGTCGTCGTCGGC
>CAXTRJ010000143.1:0-7256 GCA_964246585.1 uncultured Sphingomonas sp.
CACCTCGACGAGCCGCACCCGCCGGCGCTCGCCGACCGCCAGGTGCAGCCGCAGGGCGACCGCGACGTCGTACGCCGGGTGCGCCCCGGTGAAGCCGAGGGCGACGGCTTCGCCCTCCGCCTGCGGCATCACGACGCCGCACTGCACACCCGCGGCGCGCCGGCGGACGCGGTCGCGCGCGCGGTATTCGACGCGGTCGAGAGCGCGCGGGTCGAGGCGCTGGGAAGCCGCGGTTACCTCGGCATCGCCGGCAATCTCGCGACCGCGCTCGATATGCGGCTCCGTTCCGACCCGCTCACCCGCGCGCGCAACCGCGACGAGGTGCCGTTGTCGACCGCGCTCGGCCTGCTCGTCCGCGAACGGCTGACCGGTCATGCGCCCCCCGCCGTCGCCGCGCCCGGCCTGGCGCTGGTGCGCGACTGGATCGAGGACAAGGCGGGCGGCGACCTCGACGCGCTGGCGCTGGCGCTCGACGACCAGCGGGCGTTCCAGCGACTGGCGATGAAGATGCTCGAGGATCTCGAGCTCGTCGAGGGCGAGACGCTGCCCGACGAGGCCGACGAGGGCGGGAGCGACGACGAGGGGACCGACGACCAGCAGACCGACGACAGCGAGCAGGGCGACGACGAAACCGGCGAGGGCCAGGGCGAGATCGAGGCGCGCGGCGAGGACGCCAGCGGCGAGACGGAGGAAGGCGAGGGCGCCGATCTGGGCGAGGACGCGCCCGACGATGGCGATGGCGATGGCGAGCCCGGCGACGACGGCGAGGAGGGGATGCAGCCGGTCCGCCCCAACCGCCCGCTCGCCGACCCGTCGGCGCAGTTCGACTACAAGGCGTGGACCGTCCAGTATGACGAGGTCGTCGCCGCGACCGAGCTGTGCGATGCCGACGAACTGGTCCGCCTGCGCTCCTATCTCGACCAGCAGCTGGTCCACCTCCAGTCGGTCGTGTCGAAGCTCGCCAATCGGCTGCAGCGGCGGTTGATGGCGCAGCAATCGCGGTCGTGGGATTTCGACCAGGAGGAGGGGATGCTCGACGCCGCCCGGCTCGCCCGCGTCGTCGTTAACCCGACCCAGTCCTTGAGCTACAAGATCGAGCGCGAGACCGAGTTCCGCGACACGGTGGTGACGCTGCTGATCGACAATTCGGGGTCGATGCGCGGGCGGCCGATCTCGATCGCGGCGATCTCCGCCGACATCCTGGCGCGCACGCTCGAGCGCTGCGGGGTCAAGACCGAAATCCTCGGCTTCACCACGCGCGCCTGGAAGGGCGGGCAGAGCCGCGAGACCTGGCTCGCCGCCGGTCGCCCCCCCCAGCCCGGGCGGCTCAACGACATCCGCCACATCGTCTACAAGAACGCCGACGAACCCTGGCGCCGCGCCCGCGCCAACCTCGGCCTGATGATGCGCGAGGGGTTGCTGAAGGAGAATATCGACGGCGAGGCGCTGCTCTGGGCGCACTCGCGGCTGATCGCCCGGCCGGAGGAGCGTCGCATCCTGATGGTCATCTCCGACGGCGCGCCGGTCGACGATTCGACGCTATCGGTCAATTCGGGCTCGTACCTCGAACGCCACCTGCGCCAGGTGATCGGCTGGATCGAGAAGAAGTCGCCTGTCGAGCTCGCCGCGATCGGCATCGGCCACGACGTCACCCGCTATTACGCGCGGGCGGTGACGATCATGGACGCCGACCAGCTAGGCGGCACGATGGTCGAGCAACTGGCGTCGCTGTTCGACACCGATTGAGGGTTCTCCATTGACGGCCTGTATCGATATCAGTACACCGAAATGGTGAAACCGATCACGTTTCTAGGCGACAGTCTCGACCGATTGCGGGACTTTCCGGACGATGCCCGGTTGGATGCGGGGCATCAGCTCTACGAGGTCCAGAACGGCGGCGATCCGGACGATTGGAAGCCGATGAAGACGATCGGCCCGGGCGTGCGCGAGATCAGGATTAGGGAGGACTCCGGAGCGTTTCGAATCATCTATTTGGCTACGCTTCCTGACGCGGTGCTGGTGCTGCACGCCTTTCAAAAGAAGACGCAGGCGACACCGCGGCGGGACGTCGATCTGGCGGTAAGCCGCTTACGTGCATGGAGGCAGAGGTGATGGACGTTCAGACTTTTGACAACGTGTTCGACGCGTTGGCGGACACCCCGGCGGAGGCCGCGAATTTTAAGGCGCGTTCCGAACTACTGTCGGCTTTGAAGGCGCGCGTCCGCTCTTGGAACCTATCGCAGGAGGTTGCCGCCAGTCGGCTCGGGATTACCCGTCCCCGCCTCAACGACCTGTTACAGGGCAAGATGGCGAAGTTTTCCCTCGATGCCCTGGTGAATCTCGCGACAGCCTCGGGTCTGACCGTGCACATTCAAGTTGCGGACGCGGCCTGACGCTCGCGCATACTGATGAGCTGCGCTGCTGGAACCAGCGCTCGCCCGACAACCGCCGGCGCTCTGTACTGACAACAGTTATTCGACAAGCGCCTGCCCAGAACCTAAGCGGCTGGCATGGCTGGCGATCCGCCCCTCGATCCCTCGGCAACCCCCTTTCACGGTCCGGTAAAACGCTCGATCACCATCGCCGGGCACCAGACCTCGATCAGCCTCGAACCCGTCTTCTGGCGGGCGCTGGAGCAGGCGGCGCGGGCGCGCGGGCTGCCGCTGAGCGCGCTCGTCGCGGATATCGACGCGCGCCGTGTGCTCCAGCGTGACCCCCCCAATCTCGCCAGCGCGCTCCGGACATGGCTGTTCACGCAGGGCAACCCAGATCAACGACAATGAAAATCATTCGCAACAGCGTTGACAGTGCGAATGGGTCGCAATAGCAGGCTCCCGCAAGGGGACTCTCGTGACACCGACCAACCGTACCTCACCCGCCTTTCTCGCGCTGTCCTGCGTCGGCTTCATCGCCTCCGCGCCGGCGATGGCGCGCGAACCCGTGACGGAACCACCCCCGGCGGAGCCGTCCACGACGGAGCTGGCCAACCCCGATCCCGACCAGAACCGCGACATCGTCGTCACCGGCGAGCGTGAACGCCGCGCCGAGCAGCCCAAGCAGGTCGCGCCCCCGATCGACACCCCGCGCTCGATCGTCGAGGTGCCGCGCGAGGTGATCGAGCAATCGGGCTCGAACAGCCTCGCCGACGCGCTTCGCACTGTCCCCGGCATCACCTTTGGCGCGGCGGAGGGCGGCAATCCGGTCGGCGACCGCCCGTTCATCCGCGGCTTCGACAGCCAGGGTTCGACCTATCTCGACGGCGTGCGCGACATCGGCGCGCAGAGCCGCGAGATCTTCGCGGTCGAGAGCATCCAGATCGTCCGTGGCTCCGATTCGACGCTGGGCGGGCGCGGCGCCGCCGGCGGCACGCTCAACATCCAGTCGAAAATGCCGCGCGAAGGCACCTTCATCGGCGGCGCGGCGAGCTATGGCCTGGACGACTATAAGCGCGTCACCGCCGACGTGAACGTGGCCGTGGCGGACAATGTATCGGTCCGGCTGAACGGGCTGTGGCATGATCAGGACGTCGCCGGGCGCGACGAGCTGTTCCAGCGTCGCTGGGGCGTCGCGCCGTCGATCACCGTCGGCGTCGGCGGTCCGACCCGGCTGACCGCGATGTACTACCACCTGGAAACCGACGAGCTGCCCGACAGCGGCTTTCCCTATTCCTACGTCGCCAGCGCCAGCGTCAACGCGACGCCAGCGGGGAGTAGCGGGCTGATCCAGTCGGAGCCGGCGGTCGGCGATTTCACCACCGCGAGCGGTGTCACCGGCCGCGTCTCGCCCGACAATTTCTACGGCCTAGTCGACCGCGACTTCCGCGAGACCGAGGTCGACCAGGCGACGATCCGCGCCGAGCACGACTTCGGCGGCGTGACGCTTAGGAACACGGCGCGCTACAGCCACACTGCCCAAGCCTATATTTTCACCCAACCCGACGACAGCCAGGCGAACGCCTTTGGCATTCCCGCCGGCCAGCGCAACGTCGGCGCGCTGCCGAGCGGCCGCTTCAACGATTTCACCGCCGGCGGCCGCGTCTGGCGCCGCGCCAACACCCGCTTCGGCGAGACGGAGAGCCTGATCGACCAGCTCGACCTGTCGGGGACGGTCGACACCGGCGGCATCGCGCACAGCTTCGCGGTCGGCGCGGAGATCGCCTGGGAGCGGGCCGAGCGCGGCGCCTTCGTCGTCAACGCCGGGGCCAACAACGCCGCCGGCGGCACCCGCTGCGGCACCGCGCCGGGCGTCGCGCCATATAACTGCGCCGACCTGTTCGATCCCAACCCGCGCGACCCCTGGGTCAACTACGCGCCCGGCGGCACGACGGCGGTGACGCCGGTCGTCCGGGGCGCGCCCGGCACGACGACGATCACCGATGGCGAGACCAAGGCGGTGTACGCGTTCGACAGCATCACGCTCGCCGACGCGCTGATCGTCAACTTGGGCGTCCGGTACGAGGATTTCGCCTCGACCGTCCGGCTGCCGGTAGCGGACGGCGAGCGGCCGGAGGCGAGCCGTCAGGATGATTTCGTCACCTACCAGACGGGCGTGATCGTCAAGCCGACGGCGAACACCAGCCTCTACGCCTCCCACGCCACCTCGGCGACGCCGCCCAACAGCCTGCTCGGCGAGGGGCAGGAAGGCAACGCGCTCGGCGCCGTCGGCGGCGCGGCCGGCCAGGCGGCGATCGACGTGCTCCGCATCGAACGGTCCAAATCCTACGAGGTCGGGGCGAAGGCCGACCTGTTCGCCGGGCAGCTGTCGCTCACCGCCGCCTTGTTCCGCACCGAGACGACCAACGCGCGCGTCACCAGCGACATCGGCACGGTCGCCTTTGTCGGCCAGCGCCGCGTCGACGGCGTCGAGTTGGGCTTCAACGGCCGGATCACGCCTCAGTGGAACGTCTTTGGCGGCTACACCTTTCTCGACGCCGAGATCGTCGACGGCGGGTCCACCGCCTTCACCCTCCCGGCGGGCGGCGGCGTCCCCGCGCGCGCCGTGCTGGAACCGTCGGTCAACACCGGCCGGCAATTCCCGCAGACCGCGCGGCACAGCGCCACCTTGTGGACCAACTACGATTTCGGCGGCTTCGACATCGGCGGCGGCGCGTTCTACACCAGCCGGGTGTTCGGCGGGTACGCCGACAACCGCTATGTCCAGGGCAGCGGCTCGGGCGCGAGCGTGGTTCCGGCGACCGTCGTCATCGCCCGCTCGGTGCCGGCCTATTGGCGCTTCGACCTGCGCGCCGGGGTCGATCTGACCGACAGGCTGCAATTGTCGGTCAACGTCCAGAACGTGACGGACAAGCGCTATTTCGCCCAGGCGTTCAGTTCGCATTACGCCATCATGGCGCCCGGCCGCACCGCCTTCGCGACGCTCAACGTCCGCTATTGATGGGCGCGCTGGCCGACCTCGACGCGCTGTCGCCGGACGAGGTCGCCGCCCGGCTGGCGTCGCCCGAGGAACGCGCCGTGCTGATCCGCGAGGCCGCCGAGGCCGGGCTGGCCGAGGCGCAGGCGGTGTACGCGCAGATGCTGCTCGACGGCGCCGGGATCGCGCGCGACGACCGCGCGGCGTTCGGCTGGTTCATGCGCGCCGCCGCCCAGCATCACCTGATGGCGCTCAACATGGTCGGGCGCTGCTACGACCTCGGTTGGGGCGCCGGCGTCGACAAGGCGCGCGCGGCGGAATGCTACCGCGTCGCCGCCGAGCGCGGGCTCGACTGGGCGATGTACAATTACGCGACGCTGCTGGCGCTGGGCGACGGCGTCGCCGAGGACAAACCGGCCGCGCTCGCCTGGCTGGAGCGCGCGGCGGCGCTGGGCAACGCCAAGGCGGTCAACTTCGTCGGCTCGTTCCACGAGGACGGCTGGGCGACCCCGCGCGACCTCGCCAAGGCGGCCGAGCATTATGCGCGGGCGGCGGAGGGCGGCGATTTCCGGGCTGCGTTCAACCACGCCCGGATGCTCGGCGCGGCCGGCCGGATCGACGAGGCGCTCGCCTGGCTGCGGGTCGCGGGCGAAACGGGCAACGAGGCCTTTGTCGCCAAGGCGCTACGCTGGCTGGCGACCGCCGACGTTCCCGCCTTCCGCACCGCCGGCGTCGCGGCGTTGCGCGAGGGCGCGGAGTGCTGATCGCCATCCCCGATGTGCTGACCGCCGACGAGGTCGCCCGCGTCCGCGCCCTGATCGACGCGGCCGAGTGGATCGACGGCAACGCCACCTCCGGCGCGCAGTCGGCGCTGGCGAAGCGCAACCGGCAACTCCCCGAGGACGGCGCCGCCGCGCGCGAGGCGGGGACGCTGGTGCTCGACGCGCTCGGCCGTTCCGCCCTGTTCGTCGCCGCCGCGCTGCCGCTGAAGGTTTTTCCCCCGCTGTTCAACCGCTACGCCGGCGGCGAGGCGTTCGGCGTCCATGTCGACAACGCCGTCCGCATCAAGCGCGGCAGCGACTTCCGCATCCGCGCCGACCTGTCGGCGACGCTGTTCCTCGAAGACCCCGCCGCGTATGACGGCGGCGACCTGGTCGTCGAGGACGTGTTCGGGCCGCAGACGGTGAAGCTCGCCGCCGGCCACCTCGTCCTCTACCCCGCCTCCAGCCTCCACCGCGTCACCCCCATCACGCGCGGCGCGCGGACCGCGTCCTTCTTCTGGGTCCAATCGATGGTCCGCGACGACGCCGCGCGCCGCATCCTGTTCGACCTCGACCAGGGCGTCCAGGCGGTCGCGGCGAGCGCGGGGCAGGGCGACCCGGCGACCGTCCGGCTGACCGGCGTCTACCACAACCTGCTCCGCCGCTGGGCGGACGTGTAGTCTGTGCGATTGACTATCAATAGCGCCACTGTCACCAGGGCTTCCGCATAGGTAAGGATCGTCTGGATGAACAAGCTGGCGATGCGGCGCGCCTGGTTTCAGGTCCACAAGTGGCTGGGCCTGATCCTGGCGATCCTGATCATCCCGATCTCGATCACCGGCGCCGCGCTGGTGTGGCACGACGCGCTGGAGCGGGTGCTCGAACCCCGGCGCTTCGCCGTCAGCGGCGACGCGCTGCTGACGCCCGACGCCTACGCCACCGCCGCGCGCGGGGCGCTCGCGCCCGGCGAGCGGATCGCCCAGCTGACCATGCCCGATCATGGCGGCCCGGTGACGATCGCCGCCGCCCGTCCCGGTCCCGCCGGCCCCGGCCGCCCCGTCCGCACGCTGGTCTATCTCGACCCGCCGACCGCGCGGGTGCTGGAGGTCGCGCCGAGCAACGGCG
>CAXTRJ010000144.1:0-7088 GCA_964246585.1 uncultured Sphingomonas sp.
CCTTTTCGGTGCCCGCGCGCGACTGAGGGCGTAAAAGCGCTCGACTGGCCGAACCCGCCCTTGGCGTCGGGGCCGGCATCATGCATGATTCCTGCCAACCCGGCCGCGTTAGGCTTCCGGTAACTAACCGCTGCGAGGAAGGCCCGCGACCATGGACGCCCTCACCACCACGCTCGAGCCGATCGTCGAGGCTCCCGTGAGCCAGGGGCTCCAGGTCGTGTCGATCGCCAAATCCTACGACAAGCGCGTCGTCCTGACCGACGTGTCGGTCTCGGTCGGGCGTGGCGAGGTGATCGGGTTGCTCGGCCCCAACGGCGCCGGCAAGACGACCTGCTTCTATTCGGTCATGGGGCTGGTCAAGCCCGACGCCGGCCGCATCATGCTCGACGGCGACGACATCACCGGCCTGCCGATGTACCGCCGCGCCATCCTCGGGCTCGGCTACCTGCCGCAGGAGACCTCGATCTTTCGCGGCCTGACGATCGAGAAGAATATCCTGACGGTGCTCGAACTGTCCGAGCCCGACAAGGCGGCGCGCGCCGCCAAGCTCGAACGCCTGCTCGACGAGTTCGGCCTGACCCGCCTGCGCGACGCCCCCGCCATGGCGCTCTCGGGCGGCGAGCGCCGCCGCGCCGAGATCGCGCGCGCGCTTGCCGCCGACCCCTCGATCATGCTGCTCGACGAACCGTTCGCCGGCATCGACCCGATCTCGATCGCCGACATCCGCGACCTGGTAAAGGACTTGAAGCGCCGCGACATCGGCGTCCTCATCACCGACCACAATGTCCGCGAGACGCTGGAGATCGTCGACCGCGCCTACATCATCTACGACGGCCGGGTGCTGTTCTCCGGCAGCCCCGAGGAACTGGTCGCGGACGCCAACGTGCGCCGGCTCTACCTGGGCGAGGGCTTCTCGCTGTAGCGCCATGACGCTCGCCCCGCGCCTCGACCTGCGCCAGTCGCAATCGCTGGTGATGACGCCGCAGCTGCAGCAGGCGATCAAGTTGCTGGCGCTGAGCAACCTCGAGGTCGAGGGTTTCCTCGCCGAGGAGATCGAGCGCAACCCGCTGCTCGAGGCCGGCCCCGAGGACGCGACCTCGCCCGAGGCGCCGGCCGCGCGCGACGAACCAGCCGGGGCCGACGAACTCGTCCTCTCGGGCGCGGCGACCGGCGAGGCCGCGCTCGACGTCGACGTCGCCGCCGAACGCTTCGACGACGGGCCGTCGGACAGCCTGCGCGACGCCGGCCCCGGCATGGACGGCAGCCTCGGCCTGTCTGGCGCGTCCGGCGGCGGCGGATCCGAGGACGCGCCCGACCTCGACAGCTTCGCGCGACCCGACCTCAACCTCGCCGACCACCTGCTCGCCCAGGCCGGCACCGCCGTCGCCGGCGTCGATCAGTTCATCGCCGCCCACCTGATCGACCAGATCGACGAGGCCGGCTACCTCACCGTGACCTTGCGCGAGGTCGCCGACCGACTCGGCGTGCCGCTCGCCCGGGTCGAGGCGGTGCTCGCGCTCGTCCAGACCTTCGACCCCACCGGCGTCGGCGCGCGCGACCTCGCCGAATGCCTGGCGCTCCAGGCGCGCGAGGCGGATCGCTACGACCCGTGCATGGCGGCGCTGATCGCCAACCTCGACCACCTCGCCCGCGGCGACCTATCCCGCCTCAAACGCGTGTGCCAGGTCGACGACGAGGACATGGCCGACATGATCCGCGAGCTGCGCGGCTACGACCCGAAACCCGGCTGCCGCTATGGCGGCGAGCCGGCGCGGGCGGTGACGCCCGACCTGTTCGTCCAGCGGACCAAGGCCGGCTGGGCGATCGAGGTCAACGCCGCCACCCTGCCCCGCGTCCTGGTCAACCGCGCCTACCTCGCCGAGCTGTCGAGCGCGCCCCAGGACAAGGCGTCAAAGGCCTGGCTCGGCGACTGCCTCGCCAGCGCCAACTGGCTGGTGAAGGCGCTCGACCAGCGCCAGCGCACGATCGTCAAGGTCGCGACCGAGATCGTCAAACAACAGGAGGCGTTCTTCCTCCACGGCGTCGCGCACTTGAAACCGATGACGCTCGCCCGCGTCGCCGAGGCGATCGAGATGCATGAGTCGACCGTCAGCCGCGTCACCTCCAACAAATACCTGTCGTGCGCGCGCGGGCTGTTCGAGCTCAAATACTTCTTCACCTCGGCGATCCAGGCGACCGAGGGCGGCGACGCCGTCTCCGCCCAGGCGGTCAAGGCCGCGATCCGCGCGCTGATCGCCGCCGAGGGCCGCGCCGTGCTGTCCGACGACGCGCTGGTCGAGCTGCTTCAGACGAAGGGCTTCGACATCGCCCGGCGCACCGTCGCCAAATATCGCGAATCGCTCGGCCTCGGCAGCTCGGTCCAGCGGCGACGGGCAAAGGCGTTGGAGGGGGCCTGATCCTCACCCCGTCATCCCCGCATACGCGGGAATGACGGATGGTGCTCTGGCGCCGCCACACCCGCTTGGCCCATCGCGCGCGCGGTGCCATGATACCGCTCTCAACCCGGACGCCGCGATCCGGGGACGTAGGAGAACGCCGCCATGCCCCGCCACCTGCTCGCCCCCATTCTAGCCCTAGCCGCGTCCCTGCTCGCCCCCGCCGCCGCCCGCGCCGACGGCTTTCTTCGCGCCGACGGCACCCGCATCGTCGACGAAACCGGTCGCCCGGTCATCCTGCGCGGCATGGGGCTCGGCGGATGGATGCTGCAGGAGGGCTACATGCTCCAGCTCGGCGAACTGGGGCAGCAGCACGTCATCCGCCGCCGCCTGGCCGAGCTGATCGGCGAGGAGAAGACCGCCGCCTTCTACCAGGCTTGGCTCGACCATCACACGACCAAGGCGGACATCGACCAGATGGCGCGCTGGGGGTTCAACTCGGTCCGGCTGCCGATGCACTACGACCTGCTGACGCTCCCGATCGAGCGCGAGCCCGCCGCCGGCGCCGATACCTGGCTGGAGGAGGGTTTCGCCCGCATCGACCGGCTGCTCGCCTGGACCAAGGCGAACGGCATGTACCTCATCCTCGACCTCCACGCCGCGCCGGGCGGCCAGGGCACCGACAACGCCATTTCCGACCGCGACCCGGCCAAGCCGTCGCTGTGGGAGTCGCCGGAAAACCGCCGCAAGACGGTGGCGCTGTGGAAGAAGCTGGCCGAGCGTTACGCCGATGAGCCCGGCATCGGCGCCTACGACCTGATCAACGAGCCCAATTGGGATTTCGACGGCGCCGGCGACACCCATGGTTGCCAGGACAAGCGCAACGCACCCCTGCGCGAGCTGCTGGTCGACATCACCGCCGCGATCCGCTCGGTCGACAAGCGCCACATGATCGTGATCGAGGGCAATTGCTGGGGCAACAACTATGCCGGCGTCATGCCGCTGTGGGACGCTAACACCGCGATCAGCTTTCACAAATACTGGAACCGCAACGATCCCGCCTCGCTCACCGCGGCGCTGAAACTGCGCGACGACAACAAGGCACCCGTCTGGCTCGGCGAATCGGGGGAGAACTCCAACGTCTGGTTCCGCGACGCCATTCGCCTGGTCGAGGACGAGGGCATCGGCTGGGCATGGTGGCCGCTGAAGAAGCTCGGCTTCAACAACCCGCTCGAGGTCGTGCCCAACCCCGGCTGGGCCAAGCTCGTCGCCTACTGGACCGGCAAGGGCCCCCGGCCCACCGCCGCCGAGGCGGAGGAAGCGGCGATGCGCCTCGCCACCCACGACATCGCCTTCGCCAACAACGTGGCCCACCCCGACGTGATCGACGCCATGTTCCGCCAGCCCCATTCGGACGCGGCGGTGCCCTTCGCCCAGCACCGCGTCGGCCCCGCCGCCGGCACCGTCGCCGCGGTCGAATACGACATGGGTCCGGCCGGAGTCGCCTATCGCGACACCGTCGACGCCAACTACCACGTCGCGACCGGCGGCCAGCGGACGCCGTGGAACAACGGCCGGACCTACCGCAACGACGGCGTCGACATCGCCCGCGACGCCCAGGGCAAGCCCTATGTCGGCGACTTCGTCGACGGCGAGTGGCTCCGCTACACCGTCGAGGCCGACCGCGACGGCGCCCGCGACCTCTCGCTGATCGTCGAGGCGAAGGCGGCGGGAACGATCGCGGTCGCGGTCAACGGCGCGGCGGCGACGCCGGTCGCGGTCCCGGCCGGCGGGTGGCGCACCGTCCGCGTCGCCCGCCCGACGCTGCTCGCCGGTCGAAACACGCTTGTCGTAAGCGCGATCCGCTGTCAGTGTAGTATACGGGCACTACACTTCGCCGCCGCCGGCCGGTAGCGACCCGACGGGAGTTCCGCGATGATTCTGTTCCTGCTTCTAGCCCTCGCCGACGTCCCCGACGGGCGCCGCCTCCAGACCGGCGAGACCTGCTACGCGATCCGCTCGGGCGACCGGACGATCGGCGCGGCGCTGCAACGGATCACCCGCGCCCGCGTCGTCGGCGTCGACGCGCTGCGCATCGTCAACCACCAGCGTGTCGGCACCACGTTCGACCTGCGCGACGAGCTCGTCGTCCGCCGCCGCGACCTGCGCCCGCTGACGCTCGACTCGGCGAAGTCGGGCAAGCCCCACGTCCATCTCGACTACGCCGATGCCCGCGTGACCGGGTGGAAGATGGGCAAGGCCGGCCGCGAGGCGATCGACGTGGCGCTGGCCGGGCCGACCTGGGACGGCAATCTATGGGGCACGACCTTCGCCGCGCTCCCTTTGCGCGCCGGCGGCCGCTACACCCTGCCCTTCTACCAGTACGACAAGGGCCTCGGCAGCTTCGACCTCGCCGTCAAGGGCGAGGAGACGGTCCAGCAGGACGGCAAGCCGGTCGCCGCCTGGATCATCGACGCCAGCGCCGACCCCGCGCGACGGACCGACTATCTCATCGCCAAATCGGCCCCGCGCGAACTCGGCTACCGCGCCGGCCCGATGGCGCAGATGGTCGGCGGCGATTGCACCGGGTTGGGCTGAAGCCGCTGTCCTACAAGCAAGCGGGCCTTTATCGCGGCCGCGCTGTTTCTCATCGCCGGCAGATCGACTCGCGTTGTCCCAACCGCGCGGACCAGGCGTCGTCGCGACCTTCGTGACTTTACGCGTGAATCGAAAATTTCCGACCCGGATATGCTGGTCGGCAAAACCAGCGAAGAGACCCCGCGTACGTGTCAATTTCGTCAGTTTCCGCGACGAGGCACGGCCGCCTCCGACCTCCATGCCGGATCCTTGGACGCCGTGATCAGGTCGTGCAGGCATCGCGCCACCGTTCCGGCGATGGCCGTCGTCAGTGTGCGTGGATGCGCGATGCCGCATCGGGACCGGATCAGGTGGGTCGCGATGCTCGCTCGACCCGGTTGATGGTCGCGAGCCAAATCAGGTCGCGCCGTACTTGGCGAGCTTCTCGCGGCCCTTGCCGTCGACCACGTTGCCATAACCGGCCGAGATGAAGCCGCCAGCACGTTCATTATCCCACCGGGCTTGCAGGAGGTCGCGGCCGAACTCGCCGCCCTTGATGATGTGCCAATAAGCCGTCATCCCGTCCTCCACCAAGGCTGAACCCGCCATCGCCGTCGTGCGGTCTCGGCAATGAGGGTTACCCGATAACGGCGTTCCCGGAACCTTGGTCACTTTCGGGCCGCCGGTCCCTAATCGTCCTCGTCTTCGAACCCGACCAGCGCCAGCGCGCGCGCCTTGATCTGGCGGGTCATGCACCAGTGGACCAGCGCGTCCTCGCGGCCATGCGTCACCCACACCTCCTTGGGCGCGATCTCGGTCAGCGTGTCGACCAGCTCGTCCCAGTCGGCGTGGTCGGACAGGATCAGCGGCAATTCGACATTCTTCTGCCGCGCGCGCTGGCGCACCCGCATCCACCCCGACGCCATCGCCGTGATCGGGTCGGGCAGCCGCCTGGACCAGCGGTCGTTGAGCGCCGACGGCGGGCACATGACGATGTGCCCCGCGATCGCCGCCTTGGCGACGCCGGTGGCCGGGATCAGCTCGCCCAGCCGGACGCCGTGGTCGGCGTAGAGCTCGCACAGCCGGACCAGCGCGCCGTGGAGGAAGATCGGCGCCTCGTGCCCCCGTTCGCGCAATTCGGCGATGACCCGTTGCGCCTTGCCCAGCGCGTATGCCCCGACCAGCACGCACCGCTCGGGGTTGGCGTGGAGCGCCGCCAACAGCTTGTCGATCTCGTCGCCCGTGTCGGGATGGCGGAACACCGGCAGCCCGAACGTCGCCTCCGTGACGAACACGTCGCACTTGACCGGCTCGAACGCGGCGCAGGTCGGGTCGGAGCGACGCTTATAGTCGCCCGACACCACCACCCGCTCGCCGCGATGGTCGAGCACGATCTGCGCCGACCCCAGCACATGGCCGGCGGGGACGAAGCCGACCTCGACCCCTTCCGATCCTTTGGCGCCCAGCCGGATCGTCTCGCCGTAAGCGACCGGGTTGCCCGCCTGCTCGCCATACCGCGCCGCCATGATCGCCAGCGTCTCCGGCGTCGCCCACACCGCCTCGTGGCCGCCGCGCGCATGGTCGGCATGGCCGTGCGTCACCAGCGCGCGCGGGCTCGGCCGCGACGGGTCGATCCACGCGTCGGCGGGCCTGACATAGATGCCGTGCGGGTGCGGTTCGATCCAGTCGCCGAGTTTGGTCATGCAGCCTATATCAACCGCCGGGTAATACGTTCCCCGCTGGTCGGACCGTGGCAGGATCGAACCCCGGGGCCGGTCGTTATCCGGGCGACAAGTGAACAAAGGGAAGCGGCGCATGACGGGTGGCGGTTGGTTCGGCGACGGTGTCTGGAGCGTCCTGGTGATCCTGGGGCCGATCGTGCTCGGGGTCGCGATCTTCTGGGCGATGCGGCACAACAAGACCTCAAAGCGGCAGCTCGATCGGACCGAGCAGGCGACGCACGACCTGTACGACCGCGAGGCGCGCGACCAGCGCGACCACGACAGCCGCTGAGCGACGACCTCCCCGCCCCGCTGGCGGCGTGGTTCGCCGCCCGCGGCTGGCGACCCCGCCGGCATCAGCTCGCCATGTTGGCCGAGGCGCGCGCCGGCCGCC
>CAXTRJ010000145.1:0-7068 GCA_964246585.1 uncultured Sphingomonas sp.
CAATGCGCCCGTAGCTCAGCTGGATAGAGCATCAGACTACGAATCTGAGGGCCGGGCGTTCGAATCGCTCCGGGCGCACCAGGATATCCGCTTCGTCCAATCAGCCGCGACGCAGCGCCGCCAGGACTGGTTGGGCCAGTTCGCGGCGACAGATCAACAGGTCGGGAAGCAGCGGGTTCGCGCAGTTGTAGACGAGTTCGCTACCGTCGATGCGCGAGGCGTGGAGGCCGGCGGTCAGCGCCACCGCCGCCGGCGCGCAATTGTCCCATTCGTATTGACCGCCATCGTGGAGATACAGGTCGGCCGAGCCCGACACGACCGCCATCGCCTTGGCGCCGGCCGAGCCCATCGGTACGACGTCGGCGTCGATCGCCGACGCGATGGCGGCGACGATCGCGGGGGCACGGCTCCGACTCGCGACCATGCGCGGTCGACCCGATAACGGCAAATAGACGCAAGGTGGGTCGTCGGTGACGAACACGGCGCCCGACGCCGGCAGCGCCACCGCGCCGACCATCGGGACGCCGTCGATCGCCAAGCCGATATGAACGGCCCAATCGTCGCGTCCTTCGGCGAACTCGCGGGTGCCGTCGAGCGGATCGATCACCCAGACGCGCCGCGCCGCGCAGCGGCGGCGGTCGTCGACCGACTCCTCCGACAGGATGAAATCATCGGGACGCGCCTGGGCGAGCCTGGCGAGGATCAGGGCGTTGGCCTCGCGGTCGCCGCGGTCGCCTAGCAGCTTGCCCGCGCAATCGCCCGACGCGCGGAGCCGGCGCAGCAGGGCGCCCGCCTCCACCGCGATCGCCCGGGCCAACGCGGCGTCCGTCACAGGTCGGGGCTCCAGATGCCGACGATGTGCTCGACGATCCGCTCGGCCGCGTCTTCCGCGCTCTCGGCCGCCGTGTCGATGCGGATCTCCGGCGCTTGCGGAGGTTCGTAGGGGCTGGAGATGCCGGTGAAATGCGCCAGCGTCCCGGCCCGCGCCTGGGCGTACAGCCCCTTGACGTCGCGTGCCTCCGCCGTCGCCAGCGGCGTGTCGATGAAGATTTCGACGAACTCGCCCGCGGGAAGCAACCCGCGGACCATCTCCCGCTCGGAGCGGAAGGGCGAGATGAAGGCGGTCAGGACGATCAAGCCGGCATCGGCCATCAGCCGCGCGACCTCGCCGACGCGACGGACGTTTTCGACCCGGTCCGCGTCGGAGAAACCGAGGTCGCGGTTGAGGCCGTGGCGGACGTTGTCGCCGTCGAGCAAAAAGCTGTGGCGGCCGAGCGCGTGGAGCTTCTTCTCGACCAGGTTGGCGATCGTCGACTTGCCCGAGCCGGAGAGGCCGGTGAACCACAGGACGCGGGGACGTTGGCCCTTTTGCGCGGCGTGCGCCTCGCGCGTCACGTCGATCGATTGCCAGTGGACGTTCCGTGCCCGGCGGAGCGCGTGATCGATCATGCCAGCGGCGACGGTCGCGTTGGTCGCGCGGTCGATCAGGATGAAGCCGCCCAGGTCGGTGCCGTCGACATACGGCTCGAAGGCGATCGAGCGATCGGTATAGATTTCAGCCACGCCGATATCATTCAGCCGCAATGTCTTGGCCGACAGTTCGGCTTGCGTGTTGACGTCGATGACGTGGCGGGGCGGCTGGACGGTGGCGGTGACGGTCTGGGTGCCGAGCTTCAGCCAATAGCCGCGACCGGGGAGCAGGTCGGTCTCGCCCATCCAGACGATCGTGGCGAGGAACTGGTCGGCGGCTTCGGGCGGGGCGGTGGCGGCGGCGATCACGTCGCCGCGCGATATGTCGACCTCGTCGGCGAGCGTCAGCGTCACCGCCTCGCCGGCGGTCGCCTCCTCGCGATCGCCATCGGCGGTGACGATGCGGGCGACCGTCGTCGTGCGGCCCGAAGGCACGATCCTGACCGCGTCGCCCGGCCGGACGACGCCGGCGGCGATCGTCCCGGCGAAGCCGCGGAAGTCGAGGTCGGGGCGGTTGACCCACTGGACCGGCAGGCGGAACGGGCGGGCGGCGGCGCGGTCGGTCTCGACCGGAACCGATTCGAGATGCTCGATCAGCGTCGAGCCGGCGTACCACGGCGTCGCCGGCGAGGACGACGCGACATTGGCGCCGGTGAAGCCCGACAGGGGGATGGCGGTGAACGCCTCCATCCCGATCGAGTCGGCGAAGGCGCGGTAGTCGGCGACGATCGCGTCGAAGGTCGCCTGGTCGTAGCCGACCAGATCCATCTTGTTGACCGCCAGCACGACCTGACGAATGCCCAGCAGGTGGACCAGCCAGCTGTGCCGCCGCGTCTGGGTCAGGACGCCCTTGCGCGCGTCGACCAGGATCACCGCTAAGTCGGCGGTCGACGCGCCGGTGACCATGTTGCGGGTGTACTGCTCGTGGCCGGGGGTGTCGGCGACGATGAACTTGCGCTTCTCGGTCGAGAAGAAGCGGTAGGCGACGTCGATGGTGATGCCCTGCTCGCGCTCGGCGGCGAGGCCGTCGACGAGAAGGGCGAAGTCGATCGCCGTCCCTTGCGTGCCGACGCGGCGGCTGTCCGCCTCGAGCGCGGCGAGCTGGTCCTCGAAGATCGTGCGGCTGTCGTAGAGGAGGCGGCCGATCAGGGTCGACTTGCCGTCGTCGACCGAGCCGCAGGTGATGAAGCGCAGCATCGACTTGTGGGCGTGGGTGTCGAGGTAGGCGCCGATGTCGTCGGCGACGAGCGTGTCGGGGCGGTAGCCGGCCGAAGCTGAGGAAACTGAGCTATGTGGAGCCCCGTCCGTGTTGGATTTTGCGGTCACTAAAAGTAACCCTCCTGCTTCTTTTTCTCCATGCTGGCGGCCTGGTCGTGGTCGATGGCGCGGCCCTGGCGCTCGCTGGTGGTGGTCAGCAGCATCTCCTGGATGATCGCGGGCAGCGTATCGGCGCGGCTCTCGACCGCGCCGGTCAGCGGGTAGCAGCCGAGCGTGCGGAAGCGGATCGAGCGTTCCACCGGCATTTCGCCGGGCAGCAGGCGGAAACGATCGTCGTCGACCATCAGGATGGCGCCGTCACGCTCGACCGTGGGACGCGGCGCGGCGAAGTAGAGCGGGACGATCTCGATCGCCTCCGCCAGGATATATTGCCAGATGTCGAGTTCGGTCCAGTTCGACAGCGGGAAGACGCGCAAGCTCTCGCCCTTGTTCAGCTTGGCGTTGTACAGGTTCCAGAGTTCGGGCCGCTGCGCCTTTGGATCCCAGCGCTGCGCCGCCGAGCGGAACGAGAAGACGCGCTCCTTGGCGCGGCTCTTCTCCTCGTCGCGGCGGGCGCCGCCAAAGGCCGCGTCGAAGCCGTACTGGGTCAGCGCCTGCTTCAGGCCCTCGGTCTTCCACAGGTCGGTGTGCCGGCTGCCATGGTCGAAGGGATTGATCCCGGCCGCCTCGGCCTCCGGGTTGCGGTGGACGAGGAGGTCCATGCCGGCCGCCGCCGCCGCGCGGTCGCGCAGTTCGTACATCGCGCGAAATTTCCAGGTCGTGTCGACGTGAAGCAGCGGAAAAGGCGGGCGGGCGGGGAAGAACGCCTTGGTCGCCAGATGCAGCATCACCGCCGAGTCCTTGCCGACGGAATAGAGCATCACCGGGTTCGTCGTCTCGGCCACGACCTCGCGCATGATGCCGATGCTTTCGGCCTCGAGGCGTTGCAGATGGGTCAGTGTCGGCATGACGTGGCAGATAGTGCCGCCTCCCGGCCGCGCGACCAAGTTATCCTGTCAGCACGCCAAGCGCGGCGTCGGTCGTCGACCTCAGTCGTCCTTGGCGCGTTCCAGCGAGTCGAGGACGCGCGCGCCGGCCATGAACACGGCGGCCGGGCAGAGGGCGAACAACAGCCAGCCGCCATAGCCCGGATACTGGTGCAGATAGTGAACGCCGCGCTCCACCGCGCCGACGCCTAGGCCATAGATGACGAGGAACGCCTCGAACTTGGTCTTGATGACGAACAGGCTGGCGATACGGGTCCACATGCCCGGGGGGTAGCAAGTCGCGGGCCAGTGGCGGAATCGCGTGGCTCCGGCCGCGACGGGGGTGGTTAATCGTCAAGTAACCCGACAAGGTCGAGCGTCTCCAGCAGCGCCCCGCGGGCTTGCTCGATCCGGGCGATCAACGCGGGATCGGCGATGTCGGCGGGGTCGATCGCCTCGGGCCAGTGCCGCGCGACGACGGCGGCGACGCGGTCGAGTTTGGCCTCGTCGACGAGGAAGCGGGGGTCGACGGTGGCGGGGTCGGCTACGACGCGGAGGCGGAGACAGGCGGGGCCGCCGCCATTGGCCATTGATTCGCGGACGTCGACCACTTCGACGCGGCGGATCGGGCCGTTGCCGGCGACGTGCTCCTCCAGCCAGGACCAGACGCGGCGGTTGGCGCGCGCCTCCGCCGGGAGGACCAGGGTCGTCGCGCCATCGGGTGGCGTGACCAGCTGCGCGTTGAACAAATAGGAGGAGACGGCGTCGGCGAGGCTGACGCGCGACGCCGGTACATCGACGATCTCGACCGCGGGCAAAAGCGCGCGAAGCTGGGCGAAGAAGCCGTCGCGGTCGGCGAAGGCCTGTTCGTGGGCGAACAGGACGCGGCCGTCGGCGACCGCGACGACGTCGTTGTGGAATGCGCCGGCGGCGATCGCCTCGTCCGACTGGCGGACGAAGAGGGTGCGGGCGGGGTCTAGGCGATGCGCCCTCGCGACCGCCTCGCTCGCCCCTTGGTGCTGGCGGGCGGGGAATGGGCCGCCGGTCTCGCCATAAACGAACACCTCCACCCCGGGCGCGTCATGGGCGGGGGCGAGGCGCATATGGTTGGCGGCGCCCTCGTCGCCGAACGGGGCGGGTACTGGCGGATGCACGGCAAAGGCAGGGTGGGCGAAGGCTAGGCGAAGCTGGGCCAGGGTGTGCCGCCATTCGTGGCTGCGATGCGGCATCGTCAGCAGGTTGGCGACGGTCATGTGGCAGCGGCCGTCGGCGGTGTCGGCGGCGGGCGAGACGGTGGCGGCGTTCGCCGCCCACATCGCCGAGGCGGACAGCGCCTGAGCGCGCAAGTGCGGCGCGGCGGTGGCGTAGTCGGTCGCCAGCGCGGCGAGCCAGGCGTGGTCGGGGCGGGAGTGGGGGAGGAGGATGCCCTGTGCGAGGCCTAGCGCGAGGTTGGCGCGCATCTTGGCGATGCCCTGGAGCGCGGCGTCGCGGGGACGCGAGACGCGGCCGGCGTTGCGCGTCGCGGCGAGGTTGCCGGGGCTAAGCCCGGCATAGTTGTGGCTGGGGCCGATCAGGCCGTCGAAGTTGATTTCGGTGAGCATATTACCTTCTCAGTCGGTGCAACACTCGACTCCGTTCGTCCCGAGTAGCCGTCGAGCCTGTCGAGACGGCGTATCGAGGGATATGTCGTACGCGTACCCTGTACCTCGATACGAGCCCTCGATACGCCCCTGCAGGGCTACTCGGTCTCTACTCGGCACGAACGGTTGGAGAGGAGTAGTGGCGCGGGGGTCACAACCGCGCCACGTGACGCACGCTATCCCCCTCCGCCACCGCCAGAGCGGTCGCGCAGGCCGGGTCGACTGCGACGCCGTCCGCCATCGCCCACACCGCGCCGTACGCGCAGCGGAATCGGCCGAGTCGGCCCGTCGCGACCAGCGCCTCCTCGCCGGCCGCGTCTTCGATCGCCGTCACCCGTGCTTCCCGCGCGCGCTGGATCGTCCGCACGTTGTCGGTGCGCGCGGTCATCGTCGGGCCGCCGTCGAAGATGTCGACATAGTTCTCGAACGCGAAGCCCTCGTTTTCCAGCATCCGCATCGCCGCGCGACCCGAGGGGTGGGGCAGGCCGATCGCGGCGCGGGCGGTTTCCGACAGCATGGCGGTGTAGATCGGGTGCTTGGGCATCAGGTCGGCGATGAACTGGTGGCCGTGGACGGCGTTGAACTGGTCGGCGTCCTGGAAGTTCATGCCGAAGAAGCGGCCGGCTAGGCCGTCCCAGAAGGGCGAGCCGCCGGCCTCGTCGATGACGCCGCGCAACTCCGCCAGGATGCGATCGGAGAAGCGGGCGCGGTGAGCGGCGATGAACAGATAGCGGCTGCGGGCGAGGAGCAGGCCGAGGCCGCCGGCGCGCTCGCCGGGATGGAGAAACAGGCCGCCGACCTCGCTCGACCCTTCGAGATCGGTGGTGAGCCCGAGCATGTCGGCGCGGAAGGTGCGGTTCAGCTCGCGGCTCTGCTGGGTCAGGGTGCCGACGCGGTAACTGTAGAACGGGTAGCGCTCGCCGACGCGGGTGAACAGCTGGCAGGTGCCGCGAATGTCGCCGGTGGCGGTGTTCTCCAGCACGAGGACGAACAGCTCGTCCTCGATCGCGCCCTCGGTACGGGCGAAGGCGGCGTGGCTGCGGTCGAGCTTCGCCTTCAGCGCGGCGCGATCGGGGGGCAGGTTGGTGAAGCCGCCGCCGGTGAGTTTCGCCATCTCGTAGAGATGCTGCAAGTCCTCGTCGCGGGCGGCGCGAATGACGAAGGTCATGGCCGGCCGCGCTCGGCGAGGCGAAGGATGGTGACGGCGGAGAGCGCGGCGCGCTCGGGGAGGCTGTCGATAATGAGGAACTCTTGCGGAGAGTGGATCGCGCCGCCGCGCGGGCCCATCGTGTCGACGACGGGGACGCCGGCGGCGGCGATGTTGTTGCCGTCGCACACGCCGCCGGTCGCGCGCCAGGTGATGTCGAGGTCGAGGTCGGCGCCGGCGTCGCGGACCAGCGTGAAGAGGTCGGCGGCGAGCTCGATCGGCTTAGGGTGCCGGGTGAAGCCGCCGTGGAGGGTGATCGTCACGTCGTGCTTCGCCGCCGTCGCCGCGACCATCGCGTCGAGTTCGACCTGGGCGCGCGCGACATCGTCGGGGGTGGCCGGGCGGAAATTGACGCGGAGGATGGCGGTGTCGGGCACGACGTTGTTGGGGCCGCCGCCGTCGATCCGGGCGGGGTTGACCGATAGCCCGGGGCCGGTCGCGGCGGCGAGGCGGACGGCCAAGTCGGCGGCGGCGACCAGCGCGTTGCGGCCTTCGCGCGGGTTGCGAC
>CAXTRJ010000146.1:0-7066 GCA_964246585.1 uncultured Sphingomonas sp.
CCTGGGTGACGATGCCGAGCGCGTCGAAGGCGGCGGCCGAGCGCAGGATCGCGCCAACATTGTGCGGGTCGGTGACCTGGTCGAGGACGATGAGCGGCCGGGCGTCGCCCTTGCCCTGATCGAGCAGGTCGGCCAGCCAGACATCCTCCAGCGGATCGACCTCCGCCACCATGCCCTGATGCGGCGCGTCGCCCGTCACCAGCCGGGCGAGGTCCGTCACCTCGGCATAGGTCACGGGAACCGTCGAGGGCAGGTCGAACCCGGCCAGCGCCTCGCGCGTGCCCCACAGCTTGCGTACCGTGCGTTCGGGGTTGGCGAGCGCGGCGGTGACCGCGTGCCGGCCCCAGAAACGGGGCCGGCCGCCGACGCCCTGGCTGGGGCGGTGTCCACGCTTGGCCATCAACGCTCACTCGTCATCAGGGTCGGCATAGGCGAACGGGTCGGTCACCACCGGCTCGCGCGGCAGCGGCGGCCGGGGCAGCGGCTGGTCGGCGTTAGCCGCGCTCAGCAGCACGGAGGCCAGCACGATCGACCCCTGGCGCATGTCGTCCGCCTTCAGGTGATCGAAGGTGTCGACCGAGGTGTGGTGGATGCGCGTGTCGTAATCGAGCGGATCCTGGATGAACTGGAAGCCAGGCAGCCCGACCTGCTGCATGAAGACGTGGTCGGTGCCGCCGGTCGGGCGGACGACGACGGTCGACGCGCCCATCGACGACAGGGGCGACAGCCATTCGCGGAAGGTCGACACCACCGCCGGGTTGCGCTCGGCGTATAGCCCGCGCAGCTTGCCCGAGCCGTTGTCGATGTTGAAATACGCCGCCAGGTCGTTGAACCCCGCCTTGGGCGTCACCGGCCAGCGCTGGCCCCAGCCATAATAGGCCGCGTCGCCCTTAAGCTCCGGGTCGCCCGGACGCCCCCGCGTCGCGAGATGGCGGTTGATATAGGCGAAGCTGCCGAGCAGCCCCTGTTCCTCGGCGTTCCACAGCGCGAAGCGGATCGTCCGCTTCGGCCGGACGCCCGTCCTGGCGAGGATGCGCGCGGCCTCCATGATCATCGCCGAGCCCGCGCCATTGTCGGCGGCGCCGTCGCCCGCGACCCAGCTGTCGTAATGCGCCCCGGCCATGACATAGCCCGCGCGCGGGTCGCTGCCGGGAATCTCGCCAAAGATGTTGTAGGCTTGCACATCGCCGTCGTGGAACGTGACCTGGCTGTTGATCTCCAGCGTCGGCGCCGGGCCCATCTTGGCGAGGCGAGCGAGGCGGCGGTAATCCTCGGCGGCGATCTCGACCCCGGGCACGCCCTGCGTGTCGCCGACGCCGAACAGATAACCCTCGCCGTGGACCAGCTTGCCGTCGAGCCGCGACATGGTGGCGTAGGCCACGGCGCCCTCCGCCTTCAGGAACGCGTCGAGCTTCTTGGCGTAGTCGAGCCGCTTCAACCGCCGGTCGGCGGCGGCGGGGTCGTAGCGCGGCTGCTGGAACTGGTCGAGCTTGGCGAGATCGTCGCCGGAGAGCCGTCGGAAGCCGGGCTCGGTCGGGTCGGTCGGGGTGTTGGGCAGCGTGATCATCACCACCTTGCCGCGCAGCTGGCCGCGATACTTCGCGAAATCGCGCTCGCGGCGCATCGGCGCGACGACGACGGGGGCGGTGACGTTGGCCGCCGGCGTCCAGGCGATCGGGATGGCGGTCAGCTGGATCGGGCGGGGGCTGACCATCCGCACGCTGGAGCGCTCGATCGTCCAGCCGCGGCCGAACTCGAAGCCCTCGGTGTGGACGTTGCGCAGGCCCCATTCGGTGAACTTGGCCTGCGCCCAGCGCTCCGCCTCGCGCATCGCCGGCGAATTGGGCAGGCGCGGCCCGATCACGTCGGTCAGGTGCTGCGCGGTGACCATCACCTGGCTCTGGTTGGTGCCCTCGTCGATGATCTTGTTCAGCGCGCCGCGGTCCTGCGCCGCGACGGGGGCGGCGAGCGTCAACGACAAGGTGGCGGCGGCGAGCGGCAGGTGGCGCATGGGGTCTCCCGGACGGTGTCGGGCGGGACGCTATGCGGCGACGCGCGGGGGCGCAAGCCCGTGACCGAGCCTACCCGCGCGTTGACACCCCGCCCGCGCTTCGGCATGGAGCCGCCTCGCTTCGGCGGCCCAACTGGACAGGTGGCCGAGTGGTTAAAGGCAGCAGACTGTAAATCTGCCGGAGTTTCTCCTACGTAGGTTCGAACCCTACCCTGTCCACCAATCCTCCGATGTCATGCGGCGCGCGCGCGATGACGAAATTGCCGCTTGCTCGCGTCAAGCGTCCCCTTATCAGAGTCGCGACGCTTGGAGGTTGAGGTCATGACGTTCAGAAGCGCGATCAAGGCGTTGCCCGTGCTCGGCTCGGTGGCCAAACTGCTGGGCAGGTCGCGCCGCGCGCTCAGAACGGCGCTGCTGCCGCGATGGTCCGTTCGCCAAATGCACGGTGGTTACAGCATCAAGATCGCGCCTCGCGCCGACCAGTATCAGCGTCACATGTACGACGTCGGTACCTATGAACCCGCGACGCTGGCGTTGTTCGACGCGATCCTCAGGCCGGGCGACATCGTGGTCGATGTCGGAGCGAACCTTGGCCTCATGACGATACACGCCGCGACCAGGGTAGGATCCAGCGGGCGGGTGATCGCCGTCGAGGCGCATCCCGGGTATTTCGAGCGGCTGACCGACAACATCGCGCGTAACCGTCTCAACAACGTCCGCGCGGTCAATAACGCCGCCGGCTCGCGGGAGGAGCATCGGTCGATATTCGACGTGCCATCGGTCAATATCGGGCGGTCGTCGTTGGTCGATCCCGGGACGCAGGGTCAGCTTGGCGGCACCACGCATGTCCGTCGCCTGGACGACATCCTGGCCGATCAGGGCGTCACGGGCGCCCGGCTGTGGAAGATGGACGTCGAAGGTTTCGAGGCGGAGGTGATCAACGGAGCGCCCGAGTTGCTGAAGGCGGCGCCGATCATCTGCATGGAAGTCGTATATGACCAGCCGATCGAAGGCGGAGGCGATCCCTTGGCGGCGCACGATCTGATCATGCAGTCGGGGCTGTACGACGTGTACAGGTTTGGCGACTCCAAATTCACCGCGTCGCCCCTGGTCGCCGTCGGCTCGCGCGCGGAGCTCGCGACGCTGAGGGACAATCTGATCTATCTCCCGAAAGGGATGCGGGCCGAACTGCCCGGAACGCTGTTTGCCTGATGGCGCTCTAATTCAGCACCTCAGTCCGATGGCAATGGCGTGGCGTGTCAGGTCGGGCAGTAGCTATGGACGGGTTTCCGCCACCGGAATACTGGGCGCAGGATGCGATTGCGATTTTGGGAAAGTAGACCCCGCCTACTCGGTGTGCGGGCAGAGGCCCACGTTTCTGTTTCGCAGTGCGAGATCAAGCCGCCCGTCACGATCGGGTATCGCAGTTACGTCAACCTGAGCTTCCTGGGCAATGTGACGATCGGGCGGTTTTGCTCGATCGGTCGTCGCTGCGGGATCGGCGCCGCGCTGCACCCCATGGACCGGTTGTCCACCCATCCCGATATGATATCCGAACCGATCGAACGCCCGCACACGACGTTTGGATCGGCGACGGCGTGATTATCATCGCCGGCCTCACGATTGGTGATGGAGCCGTGATCGGTGCAAACGCGGTCGTCACCAAGAACGTGCCACCGTATACGATCGTGGCCGGCGTTCCCGCCCGAACAATTCGAATGCGCTTCGATCCGGACGTGGTCGCGCGGTTGGCAGAGGCGCGGTGGTGGCGTTTCGGCGATGCAGCTTCCGGCGCACGATCGGTCGAAACCGGCTTAGCGGCTCTTAACGGAGCACCAATCCTGCCAACGCATCATCGCGACATCTAGCCCGGAGAAACTCTACAGGGCTGGAGCGGGTAGCGGGAATCGAACCCGCGTATTCAGCTTGGAAGGCTGCTGCACTACCATTGTGCTATACCCGCGTACGGGGCGGATTAGCCCCGCCGGCCGGCGCCGGCAAGATGCTTCACCGCTTGGTTACCAGTGGCGCGCTACGCCCCCGCGATGTTCCACGACCGCCAGCTCGCCCGCGCAGTCGCCGATCCGCGGCCACGATCGGCGGTGAGCGGCGGGGTCGGGGTGGCCGGGCTCGTCGGCATGGCGGCGTGGCTGGCGGTGGCGCTGCATTACCGCATGGACGGGCCGCTCGCCGCGCTGGTCAATGTCGCCGCCTGCGGCGTACCGATGGTGCTGTGGTCGCTCTTCGTCGACAGGGTGCACCGAGCCCCGTCGACCGGGATCGACTGGGCGACGGTGAGGCCCTGGCGCGAGACGCTCGACATCAGCCTGACCAAGCTCGCCGGGCTGTGGGCGACCTGGGCGGCGATCGCGCTGGTCTATGGCGCCGGACGGTTCTGGTGGGAGGGCAATTTCGCCTTCGCCATGTGGTGCCTGGGCGCCGTCGCGGGGCCGCTGTTCGTGCTGTCGATCCCGTATGTGCTGTGGCTCGACCGGCGACTGGTCGAGCCGCGCGACGGCGCCTGGGCGCTCGGCGCGTGGCTGACCGGCGCCGAGGCGCCCGAGCCGGAGGCGATCTTCAATCATCTACGCAGCTGGGCGGTCAAGGCGTTCTTCCTCGCGTTCATGCTGGCGATCGTGCCGCCGGGGTTCGCCGAGCTGGTCCGCGCCGACACGTTCGGGGTGCTCGCCGACCCGGCGCGGCTCGCCCGCTGGCTGATCACGCTGATGTTCGTCGTCGACGTCGCCTTCGCCACCGTCGGCTACGCGCTGACGATGCGGCCGCTCGACGCGCATATCAGGAGCGCGAACCCGTTCGCCGCCGCGTGGATGGCGGCGCTGATCTGCTACCCGCCGTTCATCCTGATGGGGGAGGGCGGTCCGCTCGACTATCATGTCGGCACGCGCGACTGGCTCTACTGGTTCGACGGGCGCCCATGGGTGCTCGCCGGGTTCGGCGCGGTGCTGGTGGCGTTGACCGCGGTGTACGCCTGGGCGACGGTCGCGTTCGGGTTGCGCTTCTCCAACCTGACGCATCGCGGCATCCTGACGCACGGGCCGTACCGCTGGGCGCGGCACCCGGCCTATTTGTCGAAGAACCTGTTCTGGTGGGTGTCGACGCTGCCGTTCCTGACCACCGGCAGCGTAGTCGACGCGGGCCGCGCCTGCCTCCTGATGGCGGCGGTCGGCGGGGTTTACTGGTGGCGCGCCAGGACGGAGGAGCGGCATCTCGGGCTGGACCCGGCCTATCGGGACTATTCCGACTGGATCGACCGGAACGGGCTTCTCGCCCGGCGGCGTTAGAAACTTTCCTCGGCATAGACGCGCGACACGTCGCCGCTCCAGGCGCCGTGGTAGCGCTCCAGCAATACCTCGGCGGGCACCTTGCCCGAGCGGACGATATCGCGCAGCGGCTCGAGGAATCCCGTCTCGTCGTCGCCCGCGCCGTTCAGCCGCGCGCGCGCCGCCAGTCCCGCGCCGGCGATGTCGAGCACCGCCCCGGCGATGTCGCGCAGCCGCCCGCCCCCCGGTAACGGCGCGTCGAGCCCGAGCCGGGGCACCGCGTCGCGCAGCGCCTGGCGCTCGTCGATCCGCCAATCCTTGACCAGATCCCACGCGGCGCCCAGCGCGCCCTGATCGTAGAGCAGCCCGACCCATAAGGCCGGCAGCGCGCAGATGCGGCTCCACGGCCCGCCATCGGCCCCGCGCATCTCCAGAAAGGTCTTTAACCGCACCTCGGGAAAGGCGGTCGACAGATGGTCGTTCCAGTCGTCGAGCGTCGGCTTCTCGCCCGGCAGGACCGACAGCTCGCCGCGCAGGAAATCGCGAAAGCTCAGCCCCGCCACGTCGATGTAGCGCCCGTCGCGATAGACGAAGTACATCGGTACATCGAGGGCGTAGTCGGCGTAGCGTTCGTAGCCGAAGCCGTCCTCAAACACGAACGGCAGCATGCCCGTCCGGTGCGGGTCGGTATCCGACCAGATATGGCTGCGGTACGACAGCATCCCGTTGGGCCGCCCTTCGGTGAACGGCGAGTTGGCGAACAACGCGGTCGCCAGCGGCTGCAGCGCCAGCCCGACGCGGAACTTCTTCACCATGTCGGCTTCGGTCTGGTAGTCGAGATTGACCTGGATCGTGCAGGTGCGGAGCATCATGTCGAGCCCCATCGATCCCACGCGTGGCATATGGCGCAGCATGATGGCGTAGCGCCCCTTGGGCATCGTCGACAGCTCGTCGCGGCGCTTGTCGGGCCACATGCCGAGCCCCAGGAAACCGAGCCCGAGCTTCTCGCCCGCCGCCTTGACCTGCTGCAGGTGGCGCCCCGTCTCGGCGCAGGTCTGGTGGAGATTCTCCAGCGGCGCGCCCGACAGCTCGAATTGCCCGGCGGGCTCCAGGCTGACGCTGCCGTCGGCCCCGGCGAGCGCGATGACGTTAGACGTGCCATCGGGGCCGCCCTCCTCGACCGGTCGCCAGCCGAATTCTGTCATCTCGGCGAGCAGGTCGCGGATGCCGCCGGGCTCGTCATAGGAAGGCTGGCCGTGGCCGGCGACCTTGTAGACGAACTTCTCATGCTCGGTGCCGATCCGCCAGCCCTCGGGCGGCTTCTCCCCGCGCGCGAAGCTGGCGATTAGCTGGTCGCGCGATTCGATCACGGTCGCGCTGGTGTCCGAAACCGTTCTGGTCGTCATCGCCGCGCCTTAGGCGGGCGCGACCGCGCCGTAAATCCTAACGCCTTAAATCCTCCCCGAGCCCGTCTCGGGGAGGGGGACCATGCGCAGCATGGTGGAGGGGCCCGGGGAGGTGCCGTGCGTCCCGGCCCCTCCACCACGCCGCTTCGCGGCGCGGTCCCCCTCCCCGAGACAAGCTCGGGGAGGATGTTTCCGTCACCAATCTCCCGCCGCCGCCATCCACAAAGTGACCGCCGCCGCCGCCGCCGTGTCGGCGCGGAGGATACGCGGACCCAGCGTAATGCCGACCGCGCCGGGCAGCGCGCGGATCGCGGCGCGCTCGTCGTCGTCGAAGCCGCCCTCCGGCCCGATCAGCACCGCCGCCGGAC
>CAXTRJ010000147.1:0-7062 GCA_964246585.1 uncultured Sphingomonas sp.
CGACGACGAGACGGTGTTCGAGCTCTACGACGCCCGCGTCCCCGCCGACGTCCTCGCCAAGGCCGATCGCGACCTGTTCGTGCTGGCGCCCAAGCCCAATTCGATCGCGCTGCGCATGGCGATGGTCGCCGCCGACGAGGCCGACCTCGTCGCGACGCTGCGCTGGGGCAATGAATGGGACATCGCCGCCGCCGCGCTGATCGCGACGGAGGCGGGCGCGGCGGTGACCGACGCGCTGTCGGCCCCGCTCGTCTTCAATCAACGCAACCCACGCGCGTTCGGCGTCCTGACCACCGCCCCCGCGATCCACGCCGCCGCCGTCGAGCGGCTCGCGCCACGGGCGAGGGCGGCGATCGAGTGAGCTGATAGGTTATACGGTTTTGGTTCCGGTGCCGATGCAGTCGTGGAAGCTGGAGCAGTAGTTTGGATCGGCCGATGGGCCGGCAGCCGGCATAGTTGCGCCGGTCTCCTATGAATTGGTGGAGCGCGCTTGCGCGCGTGGTTGAGGGTATCGAAACGGATTTGACAGGTAGAGTAGCGGGCAGCAGACCAGCGCCATGCTGATCGCCGCCCTTGTCTTACTGGCTGCAGCCGCCGATCCTTACGGCCCTATGGTCGAGGCGCGGACCGGAAAGCCTTGTCCGACTCCTGGCGCGGGCGCAGATTTGTACGATCTGGGGACGTACGAGGACGCAAAGATACTCACCACGTCTCCTTTGCTAGCTCGACAATGCCTGAAACAGCGGCAGGCGCTTATCGAGCGCCAGTCCCGTCACCGGAAAAGGCGTTGATGATGGGCTGGGCGTAGGGCAGGTTAGCCCCTTGCAGCACCTCAACAAGCTTCTTGCCGTCGCCATCGACGCCGACTCAGATAGACTCCATAGCTCGACACTTGACGCGATGGTGCCCCTGATAAGGGTCGTTCTGACCCTTAGTGCCTCGCCGCCGTCCCCACCGAAGCTGGACGCCAAGCCCCGCCCACGTCGAATATGTTGCCCAGCAGCCCGGAGGTGGAGGCGTAATTAAGGCTGGCCCGGGCCAAGCGGGCGGTCGACAGGTTCTCGTCGGCGTACTTCTCGCGCTCAGAGCGAGACATGCCGAGCATCTTGGATGGCACTCGTGCGATGTAAATCGGTACGGCGAAGCGCTGGTGCCCACGGGGTACATCGGGGATTACACGCTTTCCAAACACGGGGGCAACCGGCGATGCCGCGCCGCCCCCGCGATAATAAGCCGCCTTCAGATCACGCCGCGATCTTGGCCCGCGACGCCTTTTTGCGCTCGTGCGGGTCGAGGTGGCGTTTGCGCAGGCGGATCGACTTGGGCGTCACCTCGACCATCTCGTCGTCGTCGATATAGGCGATCGCCTGTTCCAGCGTCAGCTTGCGCGGCGGCGTCAGGCGGATCGCGTCGTCCTTGCCGCCGCTCGCGCGGAAATTGGTGAGCTGCTTGGCCTTCATCGGATTGACTTCGAGATCGTCGTTCTTGGCGTTCTCGCCGATGATCATGCCCTCATAGAGCGCCTCCTGCGGCCCGACCATCAGGATGCCGCGCTCCTCCAGCGGCCCGAGCGCGTAGGCGTTGGCCTCGCCCGACCCGTTGGAGATCAGGACGCCGTTCTTGCGCCCCTCGATCTGACCCTTGTGGGGGCCGTATTTCTCGAACAGCCGGTTCATGATGCCGGTGCCGCGCGTGTCCGACAGGAACTCGCCGTGATAGCCGATCATCCCGCGCGACGGGGCCGAAAAGGTGATGCGCGTCTTGCCGCCGCCCGAGGGGCGCATGTCGGTCATCTCGGCCTTCCGCACGTTCATCTTTTCGACGACGGTGCCGGAATATTCCTCGTCGACGTCGATAATGACGGTCTCATAGGGCTCGGTCTTCTTGCCCTCCTCATCCTCGCCGAACAGGACGCGGGGGCGGCTGATGCCGAGCTCGAAGCCCTCGCGGCGCATCGTCTCGATCAGCACGCCGAGCTGGAGCTCGCCGCGACCGGCGACCTCGAAGCTGTCGCGATCGGCGGCCTCGGTCACCTTGATCGCGACGTTGGACTCGCCTTCGCGGAGCAGCCGGTCGCGGATCATGCGGCTGGTCACCTTGCTGCCCTCGCGGCCCGCCATCGGGCTGTCGTTGACCGCGAAGCGCATCGACAGCGTCGGCGGATCGATCGGCTGCGCGTGGAGCGGCTCGCTCACGCTCGGGTCGGCGATGGTGTTGGCGACGGTCGTCGTCGTCAGACCGGCGATCGAGATGATGTCGCCCGCGTTCGCCTCGTCGACGGGGACGCGCTCCAGCCCGCGAAACGCCATGATCTTGGACGCGCGGCCGGTCTCGACGATGTTGCCGTCGTTATCGAGCGCGTGGATCGGCATGTTGGTCTTGACCGAGCCCGAGAAGACCAGGCCCGTCAGGATGCGGCCGAGGAAGTTGTCGCGGTCGAGCAGGGTGACGAGGAACTTGAACGGGCCGTCGGGATCGGCGGCCGGCGCGGGAACGTGCTCGACGATCTTCTCGAACAACGGCGCCAGCGTGCCCTCGCGCGCGTCCATGTCCTCCGACGCGTAGCCGTTGCGGCCGCTGGCGTAGAGCACGGGGAAGTCGAGCTGCTCGTCCGACGCCTCCAGCGTCACGAACAGGTCGAACACCTCGTCGAGCACCTCCTGGATGCGCGCGTCCGAGCGGTCGACCTTGTTGACGACGACAATGGGGCGAAGTCCCAGCGCCAGCGCCTTGCCGGTGACGAACTTGGTCTGCGGCATCGCGCCCTCGGCGGAATCGACCAGCAGGATGACGCCATCGACCATCGACAGGATCCGCTCGACCTCGCCGCCAAAATCGGCGTGGCCGGGGGTGTCGACGATGTTGATCCGGGTATCGCCATCCTTGCCGTGCCACTCGACGCTGGTGCACTTGGCCAGGATGGTGATCCCGCGCTCTTTCTCCAGGTCGTTCGAGTCCATCGCGCGCTCCTCGACACGCTGGTTGTCGCGGAAGGTGCCCGATTGGCGAAACAACTGGTCGACAAGCGTGGTCTTGCCGTGATCGACGTGGGCGATGATCGCCACGTTGCGGAGGCTCATGCGAAATCCTGTATCTTGGAAGTTCGCGCGCCCTTAGCGGAAATTGTGCGGTGCGGGAAGGGGCGAGGGCGTCCCCTCCCACGCGCGGCTCACATCGCCGACTGCATCTGCACCGCGTCGTCGAGATGCTGCTGGACATAGGGCACCGCGCCCTTCGCGGCGTCGCGCAGCGTGGCGACGTCGCCGCCCTGCGAATAGGCGGTCATCAGCTCCAGCGCGCCCTGGTGCGACGGGATCTGCTGGGCGATGTAGACGCGGTCGAAATCCGCCGCCGGCGTGGTGTTGAGCTCGCTGATCAAGGCGCGGAACTGGGCGTTGAGCACTGGCGGCGGCGGGGTGGCGATGCCCCCGGCCTTGGCGGCGGCGAGCGCGTTGTTGCTCGTCATCGTGTGGTGGCCGATCAGGGTCGTCGCGTACTGGCGGACGCGCGGGTTCTGCGACTTCTGCAGCGCGATCTGGCTCGACGTGATCTCGTACACGTCGCTCATGCCGGCGGTTTCCAGGAACGGCATCGCCTGCGTCTTGGCGGCGGGCGGGATCGGCGGCGGCGGGGTCTGCGCCACGGCGGCGGAAAAGGTGAGGAAGGTCGCGGCCAGAACGGCGGCGGTCGTATTGAACGGTCGGGTCATCGCACATGCCTTTGCTGCGGGTGTCGCGCTCAAGAACCCGTTCGGCCGGCGGGAAGTTCCGGGCAACATGGATCAAGTCCTCGACCGATCGCGTCGTTCGGGGAACCCGCGCGACGACTACCCGTTAAGCGGCCGGAACAAGTGGTGGCGACAACAGAGGGTTCTCATGGCAAACAACTTCAGCGCACGGATCAAGATCGCGACCCTGATGGGGTCGGCCCTTCTGGCGCTGGCAGCGTGCCAGACGGCCGGCGGCGACGGCGGCGGCATGGACATGGCCGCGATGCCGCAGGGCCAGCCGGGCATCCCGTCGAGCGGGGTGCCCGCCGTCGCCGACAACCAAGCGGTGCTCGACGCGGTCAAGGCGTTGAACATGCGCCCGCTCCACGCGCTGGAGCCGACCGAGGCGCGCCGCGAGCCGAGCTTCGCCGACGGGGTCAAGGCGGTGCTGCAGCGGCAGGGCCGGCCGACGACGCCCCCGCCGGGCGTGTCGGCGCGCGACATCAACGTGCGCGGCGGCGCGGGGATGATCCACGCCAAGCTCTACAAGCCCGCCGGCGCCGGCGGACGCATCCCGGTGATCGTCTATTTCCACGGCGGCGGCTGGGTCATCGCCGACAGCATGGTTTATGACGCGTCGGCCCGCGCCCTGGCGCGCGAGACGGGCGCGATGGTGATCTCGGTCGATTACCGCCGCGCGCCCGAGGCCAAGTTCCCGGCGCAGCATGACGACGCGCTCGCCTCCTATCGCTGGGCGCTGGCCAACGCCGCGTCGCTCGGCGGCGACCCGGCCAAGGTCGCGATCGCCGGCGAGAGCGCGGGCGGCAACCTGGCGATCGCCACCGCGATCGGTGCGCGCGATGCCGGCGTCCCGTTGCCCGTCGCGATCCTGTCGGTCTATCCCATCGCTGGCACCGACCTTAACACGCCGTCCTATCAGGAGAACGCCAACGCCGCGCCGCTCAATCGCGCCGGCATGGCCTGGTTCCTGTACCACACGACGCGCACTCCCGCCGACGCGCTGGACCCCCGGCTGAACCTGGTCATGGCCAACCTGTCGGGCCTGCCGCCGGTGACGATCGTCGCGGCGCAGATCGATCCGCTTCGCTCGGAAGGTCAGATGCTGACCGACAAGCTGCGCGCGGCGGGCGTCCAGGTCGAGCGCCGCGAGTACCCCGGCACGACGCACGAGTTCTTCGGCGGCGACGCGGTGATCGCCGACGCCAAGGCGGCGCAGCTGTTCGCCGGCCAGCGGCTGAAGGCGGCGTTCGGGCGGTAAGGTGGTATTCGGGTCGGGATGGTGAAGCCGTCCCGACCCGGACTAATCCGCCCAGTTTTCGGTCGAAAGGCCGTCGACCCGGGAAAACTCGCCGATGTTCGCGGTAACCAGTGTCAGGTCGCGAGCAAGCGCCTGGCCCGCGATCAAGACGTCGTACGGGCCTATCGGTGTTCCGGCGCGACGAAGGCGAGCGCGCACTTGCCCGGCCGCTCGCGCATCATTCCCATCGAACGACAGAGTCGGGAAATCAAGGTCCGCCAATCGGTCGAGGTTCCGGTCGATACGATCGCTAAAGAATGCACCATAGTAGAGTTCGTGCAGAACGATCGTCGATAGGAGGACGTCGCCGGACGCTTTGCCCTCGACCCGAGCCACGAACGCCTGTCTACCGGCCATCAGGGCGATTACCGCGTTGCTATCGAGCAAATAGGGCATCAATCGAAGCTCGGCGCTTCTGGCGACGCCTCCGGCCCCGGTCGATCGAGCGCCGCCGCGATGGCGTCGTCGTCCAATGGCCTTAGCCGCCGCACCCAAGCCCAGCCGTCCTCGTCGACCGGCTCCAACACGACGCGGTCGCCCTCGCGGTGGATGCGCACCTCCTTGCCCTCGAAGCGATACTCCTTGGGCAACCGCACCGCTTGGCTGCGGCCGGTCCAGAACAGCTTGGCCGTGTCGTTCATCGGCGGTCTCCGGGTAGCTACCAATGCCATATACCATTGCTGCGGGCGAGCAAGCGTAGTATCCGCATAACACGGTTGAACGCGCGCGCGTTCGCCTTCAGAGAAGGCGCGCTACCGAGGAGATACGAGAATGGCGACCGACACCGCGACGCTGGACGCCCGGCTGACGCTGACCCCGCCGACGCCGGTGCCGGTGGTCCAGCCCGACAAGGCGGTCGGGCTAGTCCCGGTCGACAGCGGGACGCGCTCGAAGCTCGACGAGCGGGTCGACGGCTTCGTCGCCGAATTGGTCGCGCAGGACGTCAACTCGCCCGAGTTCGGCAAGCGCGTCGACGCGATCACGTCGATGGGCGCCAAGGAAATTCGCGAGGCGGCGGGCCAGTCGAACCGCTTCCTCGATCGCCCGGTGCGCGCGATGGACCAGGAAACCGGCGTCGGCAACGACCTGGCGCAGCTGCGCCGCGTCATTGAGGATCTCGACCCGGGCAAGAAGGGCAACCTGTCCGCGCCGCAAAAGCTGTTCGGCATCATCCCGTTCGGCAACAAGATGCGTAACTATTTCGACAGCTACAAATCGTCGCAGACGCATATCAGCTCGATCCTGAAGAGCCTGGCGTCGGGCAAGGACGAGCTCCTCATGGACAACGCCGCGATCGATACCGAACGTGCGAATCTCTGGGCGGCGATGGGTCGGCTGGAGCAAATGATCCATCTGTCGAAGACGATGGACAGCAAGCTCGAGGACAAGGCGAACGAGCTCGACGCGACCGACCCGGCCAAGGCCAAGGCGATCCGCGAGTCGGCGCTGTTCTACGCGCGGCAGCGGACGCAGGATCTGCTGACGCAGATGGCGGTGACGGTGCAGGGCTATCTCGCGCTCGACCTGGTCAAGAAGAACAATGTCGAGCTGGTGAAAGGCGTCGACCGCGCGTCGACCACGACGGTCGCGGCGCTGCGTACCGCGGTGACGGTGGCGCAGGCGTTGACCAATCAGCGCCTGGTATTGGAGCAGATCACCGCGCTCAACACGACCACCGCCAACATCATCGACACGACCGGCAAGCTGCTCCGCAGCCAGACCGCGACGATCCACGAGCAGGCGGCGTCGTCGACCATCCCGATCGAGACGCTGCAGCGCGCGTTCCAGAACATCTACGACACGATGGACGCGATCGACAGCTTCAAGCTGAAGGCGCTCGATTCGATGAAGACGACCGTCGGCACGCTGTCCAACGAGGTCGACAAGTCGCGCAGCTACATCGCCCGGGCGGAAGGGGCGGCCCAGAACGCCGGACAGGTCGGCAAAACCGATCAATTCCGCCTGGAAGCGGTGTGATGGCGGGGCACGACGAGACGCTGGCCGGGGCGGCCGGCGCGCTCGACCGCGTCCGCTC
>CAXTRJ010000148.1:0-7060 GCA_964246585.1 uncultured Sphingomonas sp.
CGGGCGCGCAGCCGTCGCCGGACCAGCCACACGCCCGCGACCGCCATGGCGAACAGCGCCAGGTCGGACAGCTCGGGGCCGGTGCGCGGGGCGACCACGCCGGAGTGGCCCGAACCGTGCGCCAGCCCGGGGAAGGCGAGAAGGAGAACGAGAACGTAGCGCATCGGCGCGGGCTTAGCGCGTCAAGCGTAACCGCCGGGTTAGCGCGCCCGGACCGGGATGCCCGCCGCCGCCAGCGCGCGGTGCGCGTCGGCGATGCTCGCCTCGCCGAAATGGAAGATCGACGCTGCCAGCACGGCGCTCGCATGACCATCGCGGATGCCGGCGACCAGGTCGTCCAGCCCGCCGACCCCGCCCGACGCCACCACCGGCACCCGCACCCGGTCGGCGACCGCGCGGGTGAGCGCCAGGTCATAGCCGTCGCGCGTGCCGTCGCGGTCCATCGAGGTAACCAGGATCTCGCCCGCGCCCAATTCGGCCAGGCGGACGGCATGGGCGACCGCGTCGATCCCCGTCGCCCGCCTGCCGCCATGGGTGAACACTTCCCAGCCGCCGTCCACCGCGCGCGCGTCGACCGAGGCGACGGCGCACTGGCTCCCGAAGCGCGCCGCGATCTCGCCGACCAGTTCGGGTCGGGCGACCGCGGCGGAGTTGACCGCGACCTTATCGGCGCCTGCCAGCAGCAGCGCGCGCGCGTCCTCGACCGATCGGACGCCGCCGCCGACGGTCAACGGCATGAAGCACACCGCCGCCGTACGCCTGACGACATCCAGGATCGTGTCGCGCCCCTCATGGCTGGCGCCGATGTCGAGGAAGCACAATTCGTCGGCGCCGGCGGCGTCATAGGCCCGCGCCTGCTCGACCGGATCGCCGGCATCGCGCAAACTGACGAAGTTGACACCCTTGACGACGCGGCCGTTCGCCACGTCGAGGCACGGAATGACGCGGGCGCGGACGGTCACGCCGCCCTCGCCACGCTCAGCGCCGCCGTCAGGTCGAGCCGGCCGTCGTACAGCGCGCGGCCGGTAATGACGCCCTCCACCCCGTCACGCGCGTGGAGCGCGAGGACGTGGATTTCGGCGATGCCCTTGACCCCGCCGCTGGCGATCACGGGAATGTCGACCGCCCGTGCGAGATCGACCGTCGCCTCGACGTTGCAGCCCTTGAGCAATCCATCGCGACCGACATCGGTGAACAGCAGCGCCGCCACGCCCGCGTCCTCGAACCGGCGAGCCAGGTCGACGACGGTCACGTCGGACACCGCCGCCCAGCCGCGCGTCGCGACTAGCCCGTCTTTCGCGTCGACCGCGACGACGATCCCGCCGGGGAAGTCGCGCGCCGCGCCTCGAACGAAGTCGGGGTCGTCCAGCGCGGCGGTGCCGATGACGACCCGCGAGACACCCAGATCGAACCACCGCTCGACCGCCCCGCGCGTCCGGACGCCGCCACCAAGCTGGACGTGGCCGGGAAACGCCCGGACGATCGCCTCGACCGCGTCGCCGTTCACCGATCCCCCGGCGAACGCGCCGTCGAGGTCGACGACGTGCAGATGCTCCGCGCCCTGCTCGGCGAACAGCAGCGCCTGGGCGGCGGGGTCATCGCCGTACACGGTGGCCCGCGCCATATCGCCTTCGGCCAGGCGCACGACCTGCCCGGCCTTCAGGTCGATCGCGGGGAAAACGATGAGGCTCATGGCCGCCATGCGAGAAAGCGTTCGAGCAGCGCCAGGCCATGACGCTGGCTCTTCTCCGGGTGGAACTGAACGCCGACCAGGTTGTCGCGGCCGATCGCGGCGGTGACCGGGCCGGCATGGTCGGTCGTCGCGATCACGTCGTCGCCCGAGCCCTCGAACGCGTAGCTGTGGAGAAAGTACGCTTCGCCCTCCTCGATCAGCGGGTGGGCGCGGGCCGGGCGCACGTCGTTCCAGCCCATATGCGGCACCTTTGCGGCCGGATCGGCGGGGGCGAGCCGGCGGACGGCGCCGGCGATCCAACCCAGCCCGGCGTGCGTCCCCATCTCCTCGCCGGCGTCGGCCATCAATTGCATACCGACGCAAATGCCGAGGAACGGCCGCGCCCGCTCGCCCAGCGCGGCGGTGCGGAGCGCCGCCTCCAGGCCGTCGACCGCGCGTAGATTTGCCGCGCACGCGCCGAACGCGCCGACGCCGGGCAGGACGATGCGATCGGCGCTCGCGACCTCGTCCGGGTCGGCGGTGACGACGATGTCGCTCGCCCCCGCCGCGCGCAACGCGTTCTCGACCGAGTGCAAATTGCCCGACTGGATGTCGATCAGCGCGAGCATCTCACAACACGCCCTTGGTCGACGGGATCGCGTCGCTCTTGCGGGGGTCGATCTCGATCGCCTGGCGCAGCGCCCGGGCGAGGCCCTTGAACGCGCTCTCGGCTATGTGGTGATTATTGTCGCCGTGCAGCGTCTCGACATGGAGCGTGATGCCGGCGGCTTGCGCGAACGAGTGGAACCAGTGCCTGAACATTTCGGTGTCCATCTCGCCCAGCCGCTTCTGGCTGAATTCGGTCTTCCAGACGAGCCACGGCCGCCCGGAAATATCGAGCGCCACCCGGGTCAGCGTCTCGTCCATCGGGCTGAGCGCGTCGCCGTAACGGTGAATGCCGCGCTTGTCGCCGAGCGCCCTGGCCACCGCCTCGCCGATCGCGATGCCGGTGTCCTCGACGGTGTGATGCTGGTCGATGTGCAGGTCGCCCTCCGTGCGGACGTGCAGGTCGATCAGCGAATGGCGCGACAGCTGTTCCAGCATATGGTCGAAGAAGCCGACCCCGGTCGCGACGTCGTACTGGCCGGTGCCGTCGAGGTCGACGGTGACCGCGATCCGGGTCTCGGCGGTGTTGCGGGTGATGGTGGCGTTGCGCATGGACGCGGCTCTTAACGCCGCCACGCGTTCATGCAATCTTGACCGGGGCCAAGACGCCGCTACCCAAGGGCGCATGAGCGACCAGCTGCCCGACAGCCTGATTCCGTATGACGAGATCGTCCAGGAGGCGTTGCGCGCGGTCGTCGGCCGCGTGCTCGGCTCGGTCGCGGCGGGCGGCGCCGGGCTGCCGGGCGAGCATCACTTCTACATCACGTTTAAGACGGGGGCGGCCGGGGTCGACATCCCCAAGCGCCTGATGGAGCGGTTCCCCGACGAGATGACCATCGTCATCCAGAACCGCTTTTGGGATCTGACGGTCGACGACGAGCGCTTCTCGGTCGGCCTCAGCTTCAACCAGGTGCCGTCGAAACTGGTCATCCCCTACGCCGCGATCACCGGTTTCCACGACCCGGCGGTCAATTTCGAGCTGCGCTTCCAGGTGCAGGAAGGGCCGCATGACGGCCCCGGCGGCCACGACAGCGCCGAGAACGACGGCCCCACCGCCACGCCGGTCGAGGACGGCTCGAATGTCGTCGCGGTGGATTTCAAGCGGAAGAAATGACGTAGCGCGGCTTGCGCCATCTTGGCGCAGGACTCGCGCAAGTTCGGGCGACGACCGCGCGGGTACTCCGCGCGTGTCGGTCGACGACGCGGCTTTGCTGCGGCGCTGACCCGCTCTCACCCGCTCCCGTCACCCCGGACTTGTTTCGGCATCGGCGCGTCGCGCTTGATCGTGAAGGCGCGCTCGAACAAAGCGACGCGCGTGGATGCCGGAACAAGCCCGGCATGACGGAGTAGGATGAACATGACCACCCGCACCGAAACCGACTCGATCGGCCCGATCGAGGTTCCCGCCGACGCCTATTGGGGCGCGCAGACCGAGCGGTCGATCGAGAACTTCCCGTTCGGGACACGCGAGCGGATGCCGATCGAGGTCGTCCACGCGCTGGCGCTGGTCAAGCAGGCCGCCGCCCGGGTGAACCGTGCGCACGGGCTGGACGCGGCCAAGGCCGACGCGATCGAGGCCGCGGCGGCCGACGTGGTCGCGGGTAAGCTCGACAACCAGTTCCCGCTGGTGATCTGGCAGACCGGCTCGGGCACGCAATCGAACATGAACGCCAACGAGGTGATCGCCGGCCGCGCCAACGAGGCGATGACGGGCCAGCGCGGCGGCAAGGTGCCGGTCCACCCCAATGACGACGTCAATCGCGGTCAGTCGTCCAACGACAGCTTTCCGACCGCGCTGCACGTCGCGGTGGCGCTGGCGGTGCGCGACCGGCTGTTGCCGGCGCTGGCGACGCTGCACGACGCGCTGGATGCCAAGGCGCGCGAGTGGGACGCGATCGTCAAGATCGGTCGCACCCACCTCCAGGACGCGACGCCACTGACGCTGGGGCAGGAGTTTTCCGGCTACGTGGCGCAACTGACGCTGGCGCGGGTGCGGGTGACCCGCTCGGTCGAGGATGTTCACGCGCTGGCGCAGGGGGGCACCGCCGTCGGCACCGGGCTCAACGCCCCCGCCGGCTTCGGCGAGGCGTTCGCGGTCGAGATGGCGGCGCTGACCGGCGTCGATTTCCGCACCGCCCCGAACAAGTTCGAGGCGCTGGCGACGCATGACGCGCTGGTCGAGCTGTCGGGATCGCTCAATACGCTGGCGGTCTCGCTGACCAAGATCGCCAACGACATCCGCCTGCTCGGCAGCGGCCCGCGCTCGGGCCTCGGCGAGCTGGAGCTGCCCGCCAACGAACCGGGCAGCTCGATCATGCCGGGCAAGGTCAACCCGACCCAGTGCGAGATGCTGACGATGGTCGCCGCCCAGGTGATGGGCAATCACGTCGCGGTCACCGTCGGCGGGCTCCAGGGGCATCTCGAACTCAACGTGTTCAAGCCGCTGATCGGCGCCAACGTGCTGCGCTCGATCGACCTGCTGTCGACCGGCATGGAAAGCTTCGCCGAGCGGACGGTCGCGGGCATGACCGCGCGGGTCGACAACATCGCCGCGCTGCTCGACCGCTCGCTGATGCTGGTCACCGCGCTCGCCCCCGAGATCGGCTACGACGCCGCCGCCAAGATCGCCAAGCACGCCCACGAGCAGGGGCTCACGCTCAAGGAGGCGGGGCTGGCGCTCGGACTTGTCGACGAGGCGACGTTCGACCGGGTGGTGCGGCCGGAGACGATGCTCGGGCGGTAAGGAACCTCCTCCCGCCTCCAGCGCTTTGCTCCGGTAAGGGAGTATGTGACATGATCGGCAAGATTATCGGTGCGCTCGTCGGGCGCGAAATCGACCAGCGCGATGGGCGTGGCGGCTTGAAGGGGGCGGCGTTCGGCGCGCTCGCCGCCGGTGGGCTCCGTCGCATGGGCCCGCTCGGGCTGGCGCTCGGCGGCGCGTACGTCGCCAAGAAGGCGCTCGATCGTCGCCGCACGACGCGTCGCGGACCGCCGCCGGTGATGTGACCGGCTAACGCGACAGCGCGAAGTCGACGCGGACCAGCACCTCGCTGGTGGTCACCCCGGCATTGATCGGGGGTGCCGACACGGGGCGTGGCGCGGACGCTTCGCGAGCCATGTCGAAACCATAGGGCAGCGGATCGCTCGGGGCGGTGCCGTCGCGGATCGCCAGCACTCGTGCGATCTTCAACTCCGCCGCGCCGGCATAGGTTTCCGCCCGCGCCCTAGCCGCTCGATACGCGGCGGCATAGGCGGAGCGGTTGGCCGCCTCGGGATCGCCGACCGCCAGGTTGGGTCCGGACAGGACGTTGGCGCCCGCTTCCGTGACGGCGGCGATTGCCTCGCCGGCGCGGGCAAGGTCGCGAATGCGCACCTCGACCTGGTTGTTGGCCTCGAAACGGCCACGCTGCGGGCCATAGTCGATCCGGCCCAGCGTCAGCGCCCGGGTCTGCAGGTCATCTGGCTTGACGCCCAATCCTCGCAGCGCCGCCGTCACCCGGTTCATCGCCGCCGCGTTGGTCCGGCTCGCCACCCCCGCGCTCGCCGCCACCGACTGCACTCCGGCGAGGAAGCGCGCTTCGTCCGGTCGCGCCTCCGCCCGGCCGGTGGCGGCGACCTGCAACAGCACCTCGTCGCGGTCGATCCCGCGCGGGTCGGCGGGCGCGCGGCCGCACCCGGCCAGTGGCAGCAACAGCCAGAACCAACGCATCGTCACTCTCCCCCGACGCCGAACGCTCGATGACGAACTAGCATCAGACCCGCCCCCGACGACAAGCCGCATTTTACGGTCGCGAGGCGAGCGTGCTTGACGCCCGCGCCCTCGCGACGCCAAAGGCGGACATGACCGGCATCGCCCTCACCGCCCATCGCGACTTCCGCCGGCGCGGCGTGATGTTCGTGCTGTCTTCGCCGTCGGGCGCGGGCAAGTCGACCATCGCCAGGAAGCTGCTCGACGCGGAGCCCGAGCTGGGCATCTCGGTGTCGGCGACGACGCGGCCGATCCGCCCGGGCGAGGTCGACGGGCGCGACTATCATTTCGTCGATCTCGACCGGTTCCGCGCGGTGGTGGCGGACAACGCGTTCCTCGAATGGGCGCACGTCTTCGGCCACCGCTACGGCACGCCGCGCGCGCCGGTCGACGCGATGCTGGCCGAGGGGCGCGACGTGCTGTTCGACATCGACTGGCAGGGCGCGCAGCAGTTGTTCCAGCTCGCCGGCGGCGACGTCGTCCGCGTCTTCATCCTGCCGCCGTCGATGGAGGAGCTGCGCGAGCGGCTGCGGCGCCGCGCGACCGACAGCGGCGACGTGATCGATGCCCGCATGGCGCGCGCGGCCAACGAGGTCAGCCACTGGGACGGCTATGATTATGTCCTGGTCAACGACGATGTCGAGCGCTGCTTCGAAAGCGTCCGGACGATCTTCGCCGCCGAGCGGCTACGCCGGTCACGCCAGACCGGGCTGATCGGGTTCATCCGCGGGTTGATCACGCGATAGCGCCAGGAAGCGGACGCCCGCGCCGTACTCGCGCCGCCGCGCCTCGCGCGCCTCGGTCGCCAGCGGGTCGTCGCCCCATTGCTCGATCTGCCAGTCCTCGTCGACCCGCGCCGCCCGCCAGACGGTGTCGGCGTCCGCCGCGCGCTCGGCCAGCGCCAGCGCCAGCACCAGCGAGCCGGTGATCGTGACGACCGGCGACAGCGCGGCCAGCGCGAACGGACCCAGCGC
>CAXTRJ010000149.1:0-7056 GCA_964246585.1 uncultured Sphingomonas sp.
GATCTCGCCGCGACGCTCGGCGCGACCACGCCGATCGTCGTCCTGCGCCACCGCCATCGTCGGCACCACGGCCACCGCCGCGAGCAACGCCGCCACCAGTCTGTTCGCCATCACGCCCGTCCTTGTGTCGCCGGCGCACGAGCCGGCCCCGATGATGGCCCTCTTTTGTCCGAGCACGGTTGAGAGAAGGCTGAACCGATCCGTCAGCGAAACGAAAGCTCGCCTATCCGTCGCGCGTTAGTCCGAGGGGCTCAGCGCCGGAACCAGTCGCGACGAGTCGCCCGCGTCGATCCCCGGCCTCGGCCCCGCCGGGATAACCTCCTCGCCGCGCGCCGCGCGCGCCGCCCGCGCGACCGCCTCGACGACGCGCGGGTAGACGCCGCAGCGGCAAAAATTGGTGATCGCCGCCTTGATCTCGTCCTCGCCCGGATTGCCGTTCTGCTTCAGCAGGACCGACGCGGCCATGATCATGCCGGGGATGCAGAAGCCGCATTGCGACACCGCGTCGGCGATCCAGGCGAGCTGGACCGGATGGCTGCGCTCGCGCGACAGGCCCTCGATCGTGGTGACGAAGCGGCCCTCGAGCGCGCCGATGGTGATCTGACACGACCGCACGGCGCGCCCGTCCACCTCGACCGTGCAGGCCCCGCAATGGCCGGTGCCGCAGCCATATTTGGTGCCGGTCAGGTTGGACGCATCGCGCAGCGCCCAGAGCAGCGGCGTGTCGGGGTCGAGGCGATACTCGATCGCCTGGCTGTTGACGGTGAAGCGGGTCATCGCGCGGTCGCCTGAACGCTCACTCGCGCCAACTCGTGTCGCGCTTGTCGACCAGCCGCACCATCGCCGCGAAGTCGGCCTGACCCGCGCCGCCGGGAACCTGCGCCTTGCCGATATCGCGCTGGTGCACCGCGACGACCTCGGGCGCGACCTCAAGCGGTTCGCCCATCGCCATCGTCGCGACCTGGATTTCGCAGGCGCGCTGGAGCGACCAATGCCGGATGAACGCCTCGGGCAGGGTGCGCCCCATCACCAGGATGCCGTGGTTGCGCAGGAACATGACGCGCTTGTCGCCCAGGTTCCGGACCAGCCGCTCGCCCTCCTCCGACCGAACCGTCACGCCCTCGAAATCGTGATACGCGATCTGCCCGGCGAAGTTGCAGGCGTAGAAGTTCGTCGGCCTGAGCCCGCCCTCGACCGAGCTGACCGCCATGCCGGCCGTCGTGTGCGTGTGCATGATGCAATGCGCGTCGGGCAGGTTGCGGTGGAACACGGCGTGCTGGGTGAAGCCGGCCAGGTTGACCGGCCAGGGGCTGTCGGCGAGCTTGTTGCCGTCGACGTCGATCTTGACCAGGCTCGACGCGGTTACCTCGGTGAAATGCAGCCCGAACGGGTTGATCAGGAACGCGCCCTCCTCGCCCGGGACCTTAAGCGTGATGTGGTTGTAGATCATCTCGGCCCAACCAAGCATCGCGAACACGCGGTAACAGGCGGCGAGCTGCTGGCGAGCCTCCCATTCGGCGGGGTTCATCGCGGGCTGGCGAAGCGCGGTGGCCATCGGGGCTCTCCTGTCCTTTGTCGGGCGACGGCATCGCACGACCGGGGGGAGGAGGCAAACGACGGCGGCGGCGCGAGTGCGAACGTCCGCTTGCGCCCAATCGTGGACATTCCGTCATCCAGGGCTCATGCTCGAAAGCCACTGTCTTACATAGAGCTGATGAACTCGGTTGTTGAGCCTGGAGGTTTCGTGGCGGAAGCTTTTTTCCATGGTACTGTCCATGAAGCACGCGAGGATCTTCAAGCAGCGATTCGATCGAGTCCGAAAGTCCTTGCGTTGTGGGAAAGCCTGACCCCGCTCGGTCGGAACGAGTTCATCTGCTGGATCGATGACGCGAAACAGGCAACGACGCGGCAACGTCGCATTGAGCGAACCTGTGACGAACTGTTGGAAGGAAAGAAGAGGCCCTGCTGCTGGGCGGGTTGCATTCACCGCACCGACAAAGCGCCTGGCCGATGGCAGCAGGCAGTCCTGATCGATCAAAAGCGGAAGGACGGCTCATAGACCGGCTGCTAGCGAATGCCCCGTTTGGCCGTCTCACGAGAAAGTCGCCTGACCGCAATTCACCGATGCCGGACATCGCTCCCCAAAGTTCCGCTCAGAACGCCGCGATCCCCGTAATCGCCCGCCCCAAGATCAGCGCATGGACATCGTGCGCGCCCTCGTAGGTGTTGACCGTCTCCAGGTTCATCAGGTGGCGCATGACGTGGTATTCGCCGGAAATACCGTTGCCGCCGTGCATGTCGCGGGCGTGCCGTGCGACGTCGAGCGCCTTGCCGACGTTGTTGCGCTTGATCAGGCTGACCATTTCCGGCGCGAAACGGCCCTCGTCCATCAGCCGTCCGACGCGAAGCGATGCCTGGAGTCCCAGCGCGATCTCCGTCTCCATATCGGCCAGCTTCTTCTGGAACAGCTGACGCCCGGCGAGCGGCGTGCCGAACTGCTTTCGGTCGAGGCCATAGGTCCGCGCGGCGTGGAAGCAGAACTCGGCCGCGCCCATCGCGCCCCATGAAATGCCGTAGCGGGCGCGGTTGAGGCAGCCGAACGGGCCCTTCAACCCCTGCACGTCGGGAAGCAGCGCGTCGTCGCCGACCTCGACCTCGTCCATCATCACCATGCCGGTGATCGACGCGCGAAGCGACAGCTTGCCCTCGATCTTGGGCGTCTCCAGCCCGCGCATGCCGCGTTCCAGGATGAAGCCGCGGATGCCGCCCTCGTGCGCGTCGGACTTGGCCCAGATGATGAACACATCGGCGATCGGCGAGTTCGAAATCCAGGTCTTGACGCCCGAGATGCGGTAGCCGCCATCAACCTTCACCGCCCTGGTCGTCATGCCGCCGGGGTCGGAGCCGGCGTCGGGCTCGGTCAGGCCGAAGCAGCCGATATACTCGCCCGAGGCGAGCTTGGGCAGGTATTCGCGCTTCTGCTCCTCCGATCCGAAGGCGTTGATCGGGTACATGACCAGGCTCGACTGGACGCTCATCATCGAGCGATACCCCGAGTCGATCGCCTCCACCTCGCGCGCGACCAGGCCATAGGCGACGTAGGACGCGCCGACGCCGCCATATTCCTCCGGAATAGTCGGTCCGAGCAGGCCGAGCTCGCCCATTTCGCGGAGGATCGCGGGGTCGGTATGCTCGTGCTGGAACGCGTCGACGATGCGCGGCGCCAGCTTGTCGCGGGCGTACGCCTTCGCCGTGTCGCGGATCATTCGCTCGTCGTCGGTCAGCTGGTCGTCGAGGAGGAAGGGGTCGTCCCACTCGAACCTGCCCATGCCCGCCATTCGTTTGCTCCTGGAATGCTTCGGGGCGCTTTGAAGACTCGGTATGGGAATTACCAGCCCTGACGGTTTTAGCACCGCCCCGGCGTAGGCCGGGGTCCAGTCACGCCGGTTTGACAAGCGACGTGCGATGCTTTGGACCGACACCGTGGCTGGGCCCCGGCCTTCGCCGGGGTGGCACTTAGTTATCCCGCGCGGCTATTCCGTCAAAACGAATACACCAACGCTGCGCGGCTGGTCGTGTCGGTGTTGACCCGGCCGATCGGCGGGGTGCTCTCGTACTGTAGCGCGTAGGACAGTTGCGCCGACAGCGGTCCGATCAGCCGGGCGTTGAGCGCGGTGCGGGCCGTGACGGTGCTGTTGGCGCGCTGGAGATAGGCGGACGCATCCTGGCTGAGCGTGACGCCCGGCGTCAGTTTCCAGTCGAGGTCGAGCGAGCCGCGTGTCGCCAGGCTGTTCTCGTTTGTCAAGTCCGTGAACTCGGTATAGCGGTACGCCGGCCCGAGCTCGACATCGAGCGTCAGCGTGGAGGAGCGGATCGCGCTGTAGCCGGCACCGAGCGAGCCGGAGAGGCGGTCGGTGTAGCCGAGGAAGCGGTCGCTTTCATATTGCGCCGTGCCGTAGACGTAGCTGCGCTCCCCGAGCTTGTAGTTGAGGTCGTAGGCGGCGAGGTAATGCTCGCGCGAGGTGACGCCCAAGCTTTCCTGATAGTCCGCCTGGAGCCGCACCTTGTGCCGCCAGGCCAGGCTTTCGCGCGTCACGTCGAACAGGAAAGTCGCGCCGCTCGTGTCGCTGTTGCCGGTCGTCAGCCAGCCGCCCAGCTCGGCGCGGCCGCGCCACAGTTCGAACGGGCCGGCGGCGCGGAGCGATCGCTCGCGCGCGGCGACGCGGTCGGCGCGCCACGCATCGGCGATCCTGGCCACGGGATCGCCGCTGTCGGGGACGGCGACGCGGACATATTTGACGATGGTCGCGACCTCGCCCTCGTTGCCCGACGCCATGGCGGCATCGAGCATCGCTTTAAGCGGCGCCGGGATGTCGTGCGGGGTAGGCGTGGCGGGCGAACCGGCCGGATTCGGCGTAGTGGGCGGATCGGCCGGGACAGGTGTGCCGGCAAGCGCGATCGAGGCGATTAATCCGAGCACCGGCTCGCGCTACCGCCAAAGCGCGAGCGGCGGAACCGGTGGCGCTTCGGCCCGCCCCGCCCACGCGTCGGCTCGCCGCCCCTCAGCCGAGATGGGTGGCGAACGCCGCCAGCACGTCCTCGTACAGCCGCTTCTTGAACGGCACGATCATCGCCGGCAGGTCGGCCGGGTCGGCCCAGCGCCAAGTGCGGAACTCGGGATGGGCGGTGCGGATGTCGATATCGTGGTCGTCGCCCTCGAAGCGGAACGCGAACCAGCGCTGTCGCTGCCCGCGATAGCGGCCCTTCCATACCTTGCCGACCATGTCGGGGGGAAGGTCGTAGAACAGGTCGTCGGGCGCTTCGGCCAGGAGGGTGACCTTGTCGGGGGCGATCCCGGTTTCCTCGCCGAGTTCGCGGATCGCGGCGGCCAGCGCGTCCTCGCCGTCGTCGACGCCACCCTGGGGCATCTGCCAAGCCTCCAGGACTGCATCGAGGCGCTGGCCGACGAACACCTGGCCCGATCGGTTGAGCAGCATGACGCCGGCGCAGAAGCGGTAGGGGAGGGTGTTGGGGTCGGTCATATGTGAATAGTCCTCGCAACCCCGGTTCCCGTCACCCCAGCGAAGGCTGGGGTCGCTGACCTGGAGCGCACCCGGTCCGAACCACGCGACCCCAGCTTTCGCTGGGGTGACGAGAGGAAGTGGAAGGGCAGGTCAGTCATCCCGCCGCCTGCGCCATCACCCGCTCGCCTTCCGCCTCGTCGATCGTCGCCCTCATCGCGCGGAACAGGCCCGCGACGTCGCCCGCGCTCGACGGGATCGCGCGGCGCATGGTGATGAAGCCGTGGACGTTGCCGCGCGCCTCGCGAAAGGTCACCGGCACGCCGGCTCGCGCCAGCGCGGCGGCGTAGGCGCGGCCCTGGTCGCGGATCGGGTCGAGCCCGGCGGTGACGATGACGGCCGGCGGCAACCCGGCGAGGTCGCCCGCCATCGGCGATCCGCGCATATGCGTCAGGTCGGCCTGATAGGCGTCGGCGAACCACAGCATCGCCTCGCGTGTCAGGACGCGGCCTTCGGCGAACTGACCGAACGACGGGTACTCGCGGCCCATATCGGCGGCGGGGTAGATCGGCGCCTGGACGATCACCGGCACCGCCGCCGGCCGATCGCGCAGGTCGAGCGCGGTGACGATGGCGAGCGTACCGCCGGCGCTGTCGCCGCAGACGATCAAGGCGGTAACCTTGCGTCCCAGCGCGTCGGGGCTGTCCGCGACCCAGCGCGACGCCGCCTCGCAATCGTCGGGCGCCGCCGGCCAGCGGTGCTCGGGCGCGAGCCGGTAGTCGACCGAGACGACGGGCAGGTTCAGCACACGCGCCATCTCCGCGCAGAAGCTCGCGTGCGTGTCGAGGTCGCCGACGACGAAGCCGCCGCCGTGAAAGAACATCACGACCGGCCCCGGCGCGCGCGATGCCCGCGCGTCGAACAGCCGGGCGGGGATGGGGCCGGCGGGACCGGGAATGGCGAGGTCGACCATCGTCGCCAGATCGCCGACGGGCGGGTCGACGACGTCCTTCATGGCCACGAACAATTCGCGCGCGGCGGGCGCTTCCAACTGATGCACCTTGGGACCGGGCAGGCTGTTGGCGTGGTCGAGGAAGGCCTGGACGTCGGGGCGGACATAGGCGTCGGCGACGGTCTTGGTCGCGTCGAGCGGCGTGTCGGTCATGCGGGAAACTCCTGGGCCGGTGGCGAAACGGCGGGGTCGCGCCTAGGTACCCGGCGTGATCCCGGTCGTCCATCATCCCGATTACGTCGCGGCGGCGCCGGCGCGGTCGACCTATCGCTGGAATAAGAACGGGCTGATTCGCGACCTGCTCCTGGCGGAAGGCGACCGGGTGGCGTGGCACGTGCCCAAGGCGATGCCGCGCGCGGCGCTGGAGGCGGTGCACGACGCGGACTATGTCGAGGAGGTGCTGCGCGCGGCGGTGCCGGCGATCAAGGAGCGGCGGATCGGCTTTCCGGTCACCCCGGCGGTGGCGGCGCGGGCGGCGGTCGTGCCTGGCGGAACATGGCTGGCGGCGCGGCTGGCGCTCCGCCACGGCTTCGCCGCCAACACCGCCGGGGGTAGCCATCACGCGCTGGCCGACACGGGGGCGGGGTATTGCGTGTTCAACGATCTCGCCGTCGCCGCCGTCCGCCTGGTGGAGGAGGGCGTGGTCGAGCGCGTCGCGGTGGTCGACTGCGACGTCCACCAAGGCGACGGCACCGCCGCGCTGCTCGCCGGGCGACCGGAGATCGCGACCTACTCGATCCATGCCGCCAAGAACTTTCCGGCGCGAAAGGCGCGCTCGACGCTGGACGTGCCGCTGGCGGACGGGGTCGAGGACGAAGAGTATTTGACGACGTTGGAAGGGACGTTGGCGCCGTTCCTAGACGAGCATCGGCCGGAGTTGATCCTGTACCAGGCGGGGGTCGACCCCTTCGCCGGCGACCGGCTCGGGCGGCTGGCGCTGACGCTGGACGGCCTCGCGCGACGCGAACGCCTCGTCGCGCGGCTGGCGATCGAGCGCGGCCTTCCGCTGGCGAGCACGGTCGG
>CAXTRJ010000150.1:0-7037 GCA_964246585.1 uncultured Sphingomonas sp.
CGCCGGAGATCACTGCGGTGTCGAACCCGAACAACAGCCCGCCCAGCGCCATCGCCGCGACCGCGCGGGTATGCGCGGGCGTCGTCATGCCGCCTTCGCGCGGTGGCGCGCGAGGAATGCGGCGTGCGGCTCGGCGTGGCGCAGCGTCGCCGCGATCGCCGCGCGCATCCGATCGAATGTGTCGCGCAACTCGGCGTCCCCGAACTGGTCGGCCAGCGGGCTGTGGCGCGCGGGTAGGTCGCCGAAGCCGGCGTACATGCTCAGCCAGCTCGGATCCTGGAACGTGTCCCATTCATACCGGACGAACTCGCCGCCCGCGCGCCAGGCGTCGAGCTTGCCCTGGAGCGCGTCGGGCAGCTCGACCCCACGCATCGCGTCCCAGAACGGCTCGCCGACGCGGGCGTTGGCGACATAGTGGAGCAGCAGGAAGTCGCGCAGCCGCTCGAACTCCAGCGTCGACTGCCGGTTATAGGTGGCGGCGAGCCGTGGATCGGCGTCGCGGTCGGGAAACAGCGCGACCAGCCGTTCCAGCGCCGACTGGATCAGCACGATGCTGGTCGATTCGAGCGGCTCGAGAAAACCCGAGGACAGCCCGATCCCGACGACGTTCCCCTCCCAGAAACGCGCGCGGTGCCCGGTGGTGAAGCGCAGCCGGTTGGGCTCGGCCAGCGTCTCGCCTTCCAGATTGTCGCGCAGCGTCCGCTCGGCCTCGTCGTCGCCGACGAACTCGGAACAATAGACATAGCCGTTGCCGACGCGGTGCTGGAGCGGAATGTGCCATTGCCAGCCCGCGCGCCGCGCGGTGGCCGTGGTCATGGGTTTGTGCGCGCCATTCGCGCGGCATGGCAGCGCGACCGCGCGGTCGCACGGCAGCCAGCGGCGCCAGTCGACATAGGGCACGCCCATCGCCTCGCCGAGCAACAGGCCGCGAAACCCCGAACAATCGATCCAAAAGTCGCCCTCGACACGGCCGCCATCGGCCAGCTTCGCCGCCACGACGCGGCCATTCTCCCCACCGCGTTCGACATCGTCGATTCGTGCATCGATGTGGCGTACGCCGTTCGCGATCGACAGTCGGCGCAGCAGCTGGGCGAACTTCGAGGCGTCGAAATGCAGCGCGAAGTTGAACACGCCCAGGTCGTTCGTCGGTCGGTCGGGCGGCGGCAGGAACAGCGATCGCTCGGCCAGTTGGGTGGCAAGGCAATAATCGGCGAGTGGCAGGTCGTGGCCGGCGGCGCGCAATTTCAGCCAGTAATGGTGAAAGGCGACCCCGCGCGCGGGAACGCCGTACAGGCCGAACGGGTGGAAGAACGCCTGGCCCTTCCCCGCCCAGTCGACGAAGCGGATGCCGTATTTGATCGTGCCCTCGGTCGCGGCGAGCACTTCGGGCTCACCCAGCTCCACCGCCGCGAGGAAGTCGCGGATCGCGGGAACGGTCGCCTCGCCGACGCCGACGGTGCCGATCGCCGAGCTGTCGACGACGGTGATCGAGAGGCGCAGATGCGCGAGCTTGCGGGCGAGATAGCTGGCCGACATCCAGCCCGCGGTGCCGCCGCCGACGATCACGATCCGCTGGATCGCCCGGTCGCCATCGGCCTGTTCAGCGCTCACCTGGCCCGTCCTCCCCTAGCCCTCCTCGATTCCCTGTCACGCCGCGCCGACATCCGTCGAAAAAGCCCGCCGCCGACCCGTTATGGGCCGGCGGCGGCGACGGGGAACGGGGTCAGAAGCGGAAGCGCACGCCGGCGGTGTAGCGCCGCTCGTAGATGTTCTCCCACGCCACCTGATCATCGAACGTCAGGTAGTAGCGCTCGGTTTCCGACGAGAGATTGGAGCCCTGGCCATAGATCGTCAGGTTTTCGAAGATGTCGTATGAGATCGACGCATCGATATAGTTGGTCGGCCGCTGGTACACCGCAAGGTTGGTGATGCCGGCGTAATCGGACGCCACCAGCCGCTTGGAGCGGTAGTTGTAGGCGACGCGCGCCTGCAGCCCGTATTGCTCGTACCACAAGGCCGCGTTGGCCTGGTGCCTAGAGTTGTCACCGAACGGCTGGTCGTCGCCCGCCAAGTCGACGCGGCCGGTGTCGCCCAGCGACAGCGTATAGTTGGCGTCGACGCCGAACCCGCCGAGCGCGCCGGTCACGCCATAATCCGCCAGCGACTGCCGCGCCGACACCTCGACGCCCTTCAGCGTGCCGCCACTGCCCTGAATGATGGAGTTGACCGGCACGGGGCGGCGGATGACGCCATCATTGTCGGGAATGTCGTTGCGGACGATCGTCGCGTTCTCGATGAAGCTTTCCACCGCGATGTAGAAGACGCCCGCCGCAAGGAGGCTTGACCGGCCGGTGTAGAGTTCGACGCTCGCCTCGACATTGTCGGCCCGCCACGGGTCGAGCTGCGGGTTGCCGCGCGAGTTGGCGGAGAACGCCCCAAAAATCGGCGGATTGGTCGTGGTATCGATCGCGTAGCCGACGTTCAAACCGCCGCCCCATTGCAGGAAGTCGAGCAGCGTCATCGTCTTGGCATAGGCGGCGCGGACGCGGAACTCGTCCGTCACGTCCAGCGACACGTTGAAGGCGGGCAGCAAATCGGTGAAGTCGCGGTCGGTGACGACGTCGCCCGCGTCGACCCCCGACACGCCGTAGGGCTGTGGCGCCCCCACGACGTTCTGGCGCACCGAGAACTTGGTGTTGACGATCCGGACGCCGCCATTCGCCTTGACGGGCATGCCGGCCAGTTCGCCCTCGCCATCGATTTGGACATAGCCGGAGATCTGGCGAAGGTTGATCCCGAACGAATCGGCCGGGTTCACGTTGTTGATGCTGCCCGGGTAGAAGGTATTCTGGAACGATTCCGAATCGTCCATCGCCTTGGGGTCGAGCACGTACAGGTTGGGCGCGCCCTCGGCGGGCAGCGCGAACTGCCGGATCAGGCCGTCGAAGATCGGGTCAGTGCCCTGCCGTGTCAGGCCCGCAGTGTAGGCGACGCCGCCCGCATCGAGCACTCGGCAATTAGGGTCGTTCAGGTTGACGTCGAACGCCTTCCACTTAACCAGGCAGCCCGCCGCCGGATTCTGCGGGTTGTCGGTATTGCCGGCGTAGAACGGGGAGACCCGCTCGAAGGTGAACTGGTCGACGCTGCGCTCGCCATAACGTCCGCCGAACTTGATCGATACCTGGTCGCTGGGCGACCATTCGACGTCGCCGCGCGCCGCCCACAGATCGCCGTTCTGGTAGACGTTGTTTTCCGACGAGATCGTCTTCAGGCCATAGCGCGACACGTCCTGCGTCTGCGCGAGCACCGCCGGCGAGAAGGTGAACACCGGCGCGCCGCTCGAATAGTCGACCGTCGCCGGCTCCGAAAAGACGCGGTAGCCGGTCGGGTTGAAACGGCGGTCGCCGCCGACGGACGCGGGGTAGTTGCCGACCCCCTGATAGGCCCACTGGAACCCGTCGGTCAGGTTGAACTGGGCATAGCTCTGGTCGGACTCGCGGCTGGCTTTGCCGTAGATGCCGCGCACAGTCGCTTTCAGCGTGGAGCCGTTGTCCCAGTCGAGCTGGACGTTGTAGTTCTGCGACTCGGAGCGGATGCGGAACGTCTCGGAATAGCTGTCGAGGTTGGGCAGGTCATACTGGAAGGTCTGGACGGTGTTGAGGTTGAAGCCGTTCACGACCGCGCCGGTGTCGCGCGAATTGGTCGGCAGGAACGGCGACGACTGCCAATCGACGTTCTGGAACTGGAAGCCGGCGGTGCGGTCGTACTGCGTCTGCCGAGTGTAGAAGCCGTCGGCGGTCAGCGTCAGCGCGTCGTTGATCTCGAACTGCAACGACGCGTTGGCGCCGAAACGCTCGCGGCTGGTGATGCGGTTCCAGGCGGTGTGCGACTGCGGCGTGATGAACGAGTCGTTCGCGTCGCCATCGCCGTTGACGTCGTAGCCGACGATCCCGCCCGCGCTGTTGAGCACCGCCGTGCCGCGGCTGACGCCGTTGTTGCCGACGGCGAAGTCGCCCGGGTTGGCTGGGGTGATCGTCCCGTTGGCGTTCAGCACCGGCCCGCTGCCGCGCTCGTTGCGCAGCCCCACGCCGTAATCCTGCAGGCCCCGGTAGCTGTTCGACAGGTCGAGGTCGCTATACGCCGCCGACACGAGCAGGCCGACCCGGCCGGAATTGTACGAGATCAGCCCGTTGACCGACGGATTGAACTCCTCCGTCCGCTCGCCATACTGGCCCTCCGCCGCGCCGGCGATCGTCAGCCCGCTCTTCAGGTCGAACGGACGCCGCGTCAGCAGGTCGACGGTGCCCGACAAACCGGCCTGCTGGAGCGAGGCGGTGGGCGACTTGAACACGGTCGCGCCGGAGAACAGCTGCGACGGGATATCGTTGAAGTTCGGCTGCACCGTGGTGACCGAATTGGCGCCGAGGAACTGCTCGCCGTTGAGCAGCGTCGTCACCTGCGGCAAGCCGCGAATGTTGACCGCGCCGCCCTCGCCCGCCTCGCGGCGGATCTGGACGCCCGGGATGCGCTGCAGCGAATCGGAAATGGTGACGTCGGGCAGCTTGCCGATGTCCTGCGCGCTGATCGCCTCGACGACGCTGTCGGCGTTGCGCTTGACCTCGATCGCGCGCGCCTGCGACGCGCGGATGCCGGTGACGACGATCTCGTCCGTGCTCTCCGGGTCGTCGAGCGGCACCGTTTCCTGCTGCGGCGCGGCGGGCTCGGTCTGCGCCCACGCCGACACCGGCATCACCGCGATCGTCGAAGCGGCCGCGAGCAGCGCTGCCCGAATATGTCCCCGGTCCATCATGGTCGTCTCCCACCTTTTCGCTCGGCCGGGTGTTCCCGGACCGTTACGCCCCAACCACGCTTGCCACGCGGTTTGTTAAATCCGTTTGTTTTAATCCGTCAGGCGGAACTATCCTGTCAAGGCCAAAACGCCCGTGAAAACCGCGCCGGGACGCTCACTTGGTTGGATTGGTCATTACCAGGAACGATCTTGGTCGATTGTTGCAAATTTACCCTATCGCGCTCGTCGGACCGCGGCGTGGAAGTCGGACGGTTTGTTCGCGATCCAGCGCAGGAAGCGCGCGATGTCGGGCCGTGCCCTGAGCATCGCCGGGTCGGCATAGTCGCGCGCGAGTTCGGCGTTAGGCACCGTCGCGTGGATTGTCCGATGGCAGATCGGGTGCACCGGCGCGGTCTCCCGCCCGCCCTCGCTCTTGGGCACCAGATGATGCCACTCGACCCGCGCGCCCAGCGGCCGCCCGCACAAGAAGCAAGTCTCCGCCTCCGTCTCGCCCGCCACCAGCGCCGCCGCCGCGGCCAGCCCCGTCCTGCGCTTTACCCTGCCCGTCATCCGGCGGAGATAGGAACCGCCTCGCCCCACTCCCAGGCGTCCGCCGCGCGCACCCGATCGAAGTGAACGGCGCGTTGTTTTTGGTTCATGCAACCGCGCCGCCGCTCGCGACGTTTCGGCGCTGTATCAATCGCGACAGGAGTATATCATGCGTACACTAATGCTGGCGCTCGGCGCCTCCGCCTTCCTACTTCCCGCGTCGATGGTCGTGCCAGTCTCCGACGCCGACGCGCAGCGCAACCAGTATCGCGAGTGGCGCGGCAAGGACGGCCGTACGCGCTGTCGCAAGCCCGACGGGACGACCGGGCTGGTCGTCGGCGGCGTCGCCGGCGCGCTGCTCGGCCGGACGATCGACACCCGGGGCGACCGGACGGTCGGCACGCTCGGCGGCGCCGCGGTCGGCGCGCTCGCCGGTCGCGAAGTCGAGCGCCGCACCAGCAGCAAGCGTCGCTGCCGCTGACGAGGGATGGGCGGCGTCCGCGTCGCCCTCCCCCCGACGACGCCACGTTCAAAGGAGTAAGATCATGCGTATCGCCCTTATCGGGACCGCGATCGCGGCGACCCTGATGTCGGTCGCGCCCGCCGCGGCCCAGACTCCGCGCCAGGCCGACCGCGAATATCGCGATGACGTCCGCGACGCCCGCCAGGAATATAGCCGCGACGCGCGCGACGTGAACTCGCGCCGCGACACGCGCGACGCCCGGCAAGATTATCGCCGCGACGTCCGCGATGCGCGGCAGGACCGGAACCGCACCGTTCGCGACTACCGCCAATATCGCAACTACGACTATAACCGCTACGAGCCCGGCCAGCGGACCTATTACGCCGACCGTTATTACCGTGACGGCCGCTATTATCAGACGCGCCGCCTCGGTCGCAACGACCGGATCTACCGGGGCCAGAACGGGCGCTATTATTGCCGCCGCAACGACGGGACGACCGGGCTTATCGTCGGCGGGCTCGCCGGTGGCGCGCTGGGCAACGTCATCGCCGGTGGCGGTTCGCGGCTGCTCGGCACGTTGATCGGCGCCGGTGGCGGCGCGCTGCTCGGCCAGTCGATCGATCGCGGTCAGGTCAACTGCCGCTGACAGATAATGCGTGACCAGGGGAGGGCCCGCCGGGCGACCGGCGGGCCTTTTCGCTTCAGAAGACGCCGCCGCCAAGCATCAGGCGCAGCGAGAAGACCACGACCAGCACCAAGTTCAGGTTGCGCCCCGTGTTCTTCGCCGACACCGCCCCCACGGCGACACCGACGATGCCGATCGGGATCACCATCCAGTTCATCCAACCGAGCAGTGGCAGGAACGCGACGGCGCCGAGCACCAGCGTGACGAGGCCGATCAGGATCGAGACAAGGTTGAGCATGGTGGCAAGATGGATCGTCTCGCGCCCGCTGGCAAGCCGGGCCTTTTCCCGACGCTAACCTTTGCCTGCCATGGTTGCGCCGGGATGGGAGGACGGCGATGGTCCCAAAGAACAATGAAATGCGGATCGCGATCGTAGCGACGATGTTAGCGCTGGCCGGTTGCGGCGGTGGCGCGGCCGAGCCCGACGAACTCGACCGGCTCGACCGCGAGCTGGCCGACGCGGCGTCCGGCAATGCGCGCGATCCGGCGCTGCTCGCCGCCCTAGCCGACGAGATCATGGTCGACCCCGCGTTGACGCGGCAGTCCAACGC